>NC_015172.1:3071159-3406739 GCF_000190635.1 Syntrophobotulus glycolicus DSM 8271
CATAATATTTGATCATTTGTTTCAGACAGGGGACTTCCGAAGAAATGACATCATCCCCCAACAGGACGGCAAAAGGTTCATGACCGATAAACTTGCGGGCACTGTAGATCGCATGGCCCAGCCCAAGGGCTTCTTTCTGGCGGACATAGTGAATATCAACCATATCGGCGATATCTTTCACCATATGCAGCAGGTTTTCTTTTTGGCCTTTTTCAAGAAATACTTCCAATTCTACAGACCTGTCAAAATGATCTTCGATCGCGCGCTTATTCCGGCCTGTTACGATAATGACATCCTCGATTCCGGATTGAACGGCTTCTTCAATAATATACTGAATGGTCGGTTTATCCACAATAGGCAGCATTTCTTTGGGCTGAGCCTTGGTGGCGGGAAGAAATCTGGTTCCCAAACCGGCTGCCGGGATTACCGCTTTTTTGATTACAGTCAAGGATTTTCCTCCTTATTCCTTTGATATTTGAGTCCGGATGCTTTGATGTTTGAGTCCGGATGCTTCAGGTTTCATTGATGATTTCGGCTGCTTAAACGTCATTGGTTTCCATCAATTATTATATGTAGGATTTTCTTGTTTATGAAAAAGACACGGAATTCTTTTCCGTGTCTTTTTCCTGCCGTTTTCATTTTCGGTTTATGATTTGGGGCTATTTTCTTGCGCCCTGTCTGTCTTTTTCGGATCTGCCCTATTTTTTCTTGGCCACCTGCTCCGACTTTTCCAGGATCTGGTCTACGAGGCCGTATTCTTTGGCTTCCTGAGCGGTTAAATAGCGGTCCCGGTCGGTATCCTGCTCGATTCTTTCTACCGGCTGACCGGTCATCTCTGCAAGCAGACGGTTCATTCTTTCTTTCACTCTCAAAATATGCTTGGCATGAATCTCAATTTCCGTAGCCTGACCGGACAATCCTCCCAGAAGAGGCTGGTGAATGAGGATTTCAGAATTGGGCAGAGCAGTACGTTTCCCCTTCGCCCCTGAAGCAAGCAAAAAAGCTCCCATACTGGCTGCCAGGCCGACACATATGGTATGGACATCCGCTCTGACATGCTGCATGGTGTCATAAATAGCCATACCGGCACTGATCGAACCTCCCGGGCTATTAATATAGAGAAAAATATCTTTTTCCGGATCTTCCGCATCAAGGAATAAAAGCTGGGCAACAATCAGATTGGCCATATAATCATCAACTTGGCCGCCCAGAAAAATAATCCTGTCCTTCAAAAGCCTGGAATAGATATCATAGGAACGCTCACCGCGGTTAGTCTGCTCAACTACCATAGGAACAAGATAACTCATGTGTATCCCCCCAACTTTTTATTATTCTGATCCCTAGTGGTATAAGTATATTACAATGGTCAATAAAGGTCAAATATTTTTAGCTATTCATTCCAATTTTTTATGTTCATATTTTTTTTTGTCCCGGAAAGAATAAGGTTAAACGTCAATGAACGTCACAGAAACAACTTTATATTGATCTATTGACGGAAAGGAGCTTTCTTATGCGGAAAATATCTTCTGATACCATGCACTATGTAGACGATCTGCGCAGAGAAATTAATAAGCTTTATGCCGCCCCTTTATCGACATTATTGGACGAGGAAACCTTTCACCGTGAACCATGTGCTGAAAATCATCATCCAGAAACCAAATTAGAAAAATAAAAGATCATTTTTCACGATCATTTTTATTTTTTTCATTTTTAATTTTAATTTATATTGTTTGAATTTTTAGAATAATTTAATTATTTAAATTGTCTAATTTATGAAAAAAAATTTAGTTAACATTTATGATGTTTATGTTATAATTATGTTAAAATTTTAAATTAATTGACATGCAATAGCTTAATTTAATGAAAATTCCTATTATTTGTCAATTAAGTATTCTGTTGCCGTGAGGGGGGATGAATAGGCGAGACATGTTCGATCATTAACTTTTTGTTCTCTCAGTTTCATGGTTCTTTTTTTTGTTGTTTTTTGTAATAATTTTAATTTTTTTTAAATGTGAGGAGGTCTTCCACTTGGGTCAGTATTTGCAAAACTATAACCCAACCGGCAATGTTGTTCTGTCAACTTTATTGGCAGCTCTTCCGATTCTTCTCTTCCTTTACCTTCTGGCCGTCCATCCGCATAAGACCAAGGACGGGCGCAAAGAGTACGGGATCTACGCTCCTTATGCAGCGATCATTTCCGCTTTAAGTGCGTTCGCACTTGTTCTTTTTGTCATGAAGATGCCCGTTCCTATGGCGATATCGGCATTCATATACGGAGCCGCCAAGGGCCTGTTCCCTATCGGCTGGATTATCTTCGCCGCGATCTTTCTTTATAATACAACGGTTATCTCCGGTAAATTCGCCGTACTTAAGGATTCTTTATCCGGCATCACCTCAGACCCCCGGCTGCAAGTCCTTCTGATCGGTTATTCTTTTGTCTGTTTTATGGAAGGCGCCGCCGGTTTTGGGACTCCGGTCGCTGTCTGTGGTTCTATTTTGGTAGGGATGGGCTTCAATCCAATGACTGCCGCCCTTGTCTGCCTGATCGGTAATGTCGCGCCCGCTCTCGGCGCTCTCGGCGTGCCGACCTTCACCCTCAGTGATGTTTCCGGTCTGCCTATTCTGGAGCTTACCCAGCAGTCCGGCCTGCAATTTATCTTTATGCCTATTGTTGTCGCCTTTTGGGTGGTCGGAGCCTATATCTTCAGAGAAAAAGGGAAATGGTCCGATCTTTGGGCGGTTGCCCCGGCAATTCTTGTTTCCAGCGGTACTTTCGCCATTGTCCAGCTGTTTACAGCCATGAAGGGCTGGTATATGATCATCGGTATGCTCGCCGGGATCGTGTCTATCCTCTGTACGATGGTCTTCCTGAAAATCTGGAAGCCGAAAAAAGGTTTTGGTCAGCAAAAAGCAGTCACTCCGGCGGCTCATCCGACCAAGGACATCGTGATGGCCTGGATGCCCTGGGTACTTCTGGGCATTTCCGTCACTCTCCTCAGTGTGCAAAGCATCAAAGATTCCCTGAACAGCATTTTTATCTGGAAGTATACCGTACCCAATCTGGACGGACTTTCTCTGGTCCAGCCTCCGATCGGGGACGGAAGCCTCCACGCTGTTTTCACCTGGGATATCCTGACAATGGGCGGCACGGGAATCATGGCCGCAGCCATAATCTCCGGTCTGCTTGTCCTCCGCCTTTCCGGCCAGCAATGGGCTAAGGCGTTCTCGGTAACAGGGAAGAAAATGAAGTCATCCCTTACTCTGCTGTGCTGTGTTCTCGGCTTCAGTACTCTGACCAGATTCGCCGGCACCGACGCGATTCTGGGCCTGGCCTTCACCAAGACAGGAGCCGCTTATCCTTTCTTTGCTCCTATGCTCGGTTGGATCGGTGTGTTTATCTCGGGTTCGGATACAGCAGCCAACAGTATGTTTGGCAACCTGCAGAACATCACCGCTCAGCAGCTTAATTTGAATCCTGTGCCGATTACCTCCTCTACGACTACCGGCGGGATCATTGGTAAAGTAATCAATGCCCAGTCCGTCGTTGTGGCGACCGCTGCCTGTTACGAGGACCAGAAGGAAGGAATGGCCGCCGTCGGACCGATTATCCGCGCCGGTATTCCGCACTCCGTGGCTTTGATTCTGATTTACTCGACCTGGCTCTGGTTCCAGTATTATTTCCTGTCAGGAATGTTGATTACTCTGCCAGGAAAATAATCCATTCATCATTGATTTGAATTTGATAAACTGATTACCGAATGCTGCCGTACGAGAACGTATTGTTCAAGTGCGGCAGTATTTTTTATCTCATCGTTAACCTGAAAATGATCACTCACCCGGGGCTTTTAAATTTTTTTTGAATTTTTTTACTTGCATAGTATTCGTTTATCATATAAAATTATCCCATAATTCAGAATATTAATTAATATTCTGAATTATACATATTGTTATTTTCGCGGAAATTGTAGGATTATGCACCGGCCCTTATTCCGTTGTGTCATGTTCTGTTCTCTCCAAAATTCTTATTCATATTGTCGGAATATTTCAATATATATAGATCGTGTCCTTGTTTCTTTCTTACAGACGGTATAGATTCAGTGTCCCAGACTACCGTCCAAACGAGTTAAGGAGGTGATGCCGGAATAAACTGAATAGGTTCTTTTGCCCTTATTTTTCTTTATTCGTCGGTAAGCTTTTCATTCGAGAGGAGGTCTTTATTTTGGGAGAATATATTCAGAACTATAATCCAACCGGCAGTGTTTTTCTGTCAACTTTTCTGGCGGCTCTTCCGCTGCTTCTCTTCCTTTACCTTCTGGCTGTCCATCCGCATAAGACCAAGGACGGGCGCAAAGAGTACGGGATCTATGCTCCTTATGCGGCGATGATTTCCGCCCTGGCCGTTTTTATCATTGTGATTGCCGTCATGAAAATGGAACCCGTTATGGCCATATCGGCATTCATATACGGGGCCGCCAAGGGCCTGTTCCCTATCGGCTGGATTATCTTCGCCGCGATTTTTCTTTATAATACAACGGTTATCTCCGGTAAATTCGCCGTTCTTAAAGATTCTTTATCCGGCATCACCTCAGACCCCCGGCTGCAAGTCCTTCTGATCGGTTTCTCTTTTGTGTGCTTCATGGAAGGCGCCGCCGGTTTTGGGACTCCGGTCGCTGTCTGCGGTTCTATTTTGGTGGGGATGGGCTTCAATCCGATGACTGCCGCCCTTGTCTGCCTGATCGGTAATGTCGCGCCCGCTCTCGGCGCTCTCGGCGTACCGACCTTCACCCTCAGTGATGTCTCCGGCCTGCCCATCTTCCAGCTCACCCAGCAGTCCGGCCTGCAATTTATCTTTATGCCTGTTCTCGTTGCCTTTTGGGTAGTCGGGGCCTATATCTTCAGAGAAAAAGGAAAATGGTCCGATCTCTGGGCGGTTTCCCCGGCAATTCTCGTTTCAGGGGGCACGTTCGCCGTTGTCCAGCTGTTTACAGCCATGAAGGGCTGGTATATGATCATCGGTATGCTCGCCGGGATCGTGTCTATCCTCTGTACGATGGTCTTCCTGAAAATCTGGAAGCCGAAAAAAGGTTTTGGTCAGCAAAAAGCAGTCGCTCCTACGGCCCATCCGGCCAAAGACATCGTGATGGCCTGGCTGCCCTGGATACTCTTGGGCATTTCCGTCACTCTTCTCAGTATTCAAAGCATCAAAACTTCTCTGAACAGCATTTTTATCTGGAAGTATACCGTACCCAATCTGGACGGACTTTCTCTGGTCCAGCCTCCGATCGGGGACGGAAGCCTCCACGCTGTTTTCACCTGGGATATCCTGACAATGGGCGGCACGGGAATCATGGCCGCAGCCATAGTCTCCGGTCTGCTTGTCCTCCGCCTTTCCGGCCAGCAATGGGTTAAGTCGTTCTCGGTAACAGCGAAGAAGATGAAGTCAACTCTGCTTGTCCTGTGTTTTGTTCTCGGCTTCAGTACCCTGACCAGGTTTGCCGGCACCGACGCGATTCTGGGCCTGGCCTTCACCAAGACAGGGGCCGCTTATCCTTTCTTTGCTCCTATGCTCGGCTGGCTGGGTGTGTTCATCTCAGGTTCGGATACGGCTGCCAACAGTATGTTTGGCAACCTGCAGAAAATCACCGCTCAGCAGCTTAATTTGAATCCTCTTCCGATTACCGCCGCCACGACTACCGGGGGGATTATTGGTAAAATTATTAACGCCCAGTCTGTCGTTGTGGCAACCGCCGCCTGTTATGAGGACCAGAAGGAAGGGATGGCTTCGGTCGGACCGATTATCCGCGCCGGTATTCCGCACTCCGTGGCCTTGATTCTGATTTACTCGACCTGGCTCTGGTTCCAGTATTATTTCCTGCCCTCAATGATGATTCCGATGCCTTAAGAATCCTTTCTTATCGTCTGTCTTCACGAAAAACCAGTTCCATGGGATGCTGCTGTACCAGGACCTTATTTGTTCAGGACAGCAGCATCTTTTTTTCATGTGGAAAGTACAGGCTATCTGTAGTATGATTCAGTTAGAGAAACTAAACAGCAGAGCTGTGGAGACGGTAAAGGAGATTGAGAATGGCAAAGAAACATCATTGGTATGTTTGGATATTTCTGATCTTTATCCTGATCACATGTCTGATCTATTCCATGCATTATCTAATTTTTCGTGATCCTGAACATTTGATCGACTACTTTATGATTCATCTGGGTTTTTTACCGATTCATGTCTTATTCATCGGTCTTTTCCTGGAAAAACTCATTGCTTACCGTGAAGAGAAATTGCAGAAAAAGAAAGAACATATGCTGATCAGCGCGTTTTACAGTGAGGCGGGCAATCAATTAATCCGGTTATTCTCCGGATATGTTCATGATATCGATCCGATACGCGAAAAGCTTAAGGTGACTGATCATTGGACAAAACAAGACTTTTCCATGTCGAAAAAGCTGATCGGCGATCACGAGCTGATTTTTCATTTAGATCCCGGGGAGAAGCTGGAGGAACTTCGCGCTTTCCTGTTGTCCAAGAAATCCTTTCTCTTCAACCTCCTGCAAAATCCCGCCATGGGATATGAATATTTTTCTCATTTACTTTTAGCCGTTTACCATCTTACCGAAGAATTCAGCTATCGAGACGATTTGAGCAGCTCCGGCCAGCCTGACCTTAACCATCTGGCTGTCGATATGAGGAGAGCTTATGTCTATTTGGCTCACCAGTGGTTCGAACAAATGGAATATCTTCAAAATGACTATCCTTACCTTTTCAGCCTGGCTTTGCGGATCAATCCTTTTGACCCGGAAGCTTCTGTTTACATTCAGAAATAGGTGACAGGTCATTTGCTCCGATCATATATTAAACGTAAACAGGGTCCAAAAAATTTCATGGTACATTTTACATTCCCGGCGTATTCTCGTCATAAAGGAGGCGGCAATCATGTACGCATATCCCCATTATTATGGCCTGGATATGATCATCGTCTTAATCCTGTTTATCATCGTGCTCACCGTTGAGGCATTATGCTGACATAAGGCCGGCAGGATTAACCCATACCAACCGATACGGAAAATCAAGAAAGAGGCGTTGTCCGCAATGGATGACGCCTCTCCTTATGCTATTGGCACCTATTCTTCTATTGGTACCTATTCTTCAAGGAACTTTCCTATTTTCCGATATTTTTCGTATCTTTTTTCTACCATCTGAGCGGTCTCTTCAGCCATGGCCCGGAATGGAACCTGCAATAGCTGTTCCTTTACAAGGTCTATCATGGCCTGAGGATCGTTTTGCGCCCCACCCGGCGGTTCGGGCAGAATACGGTCAATCACGCCCATTTCTTTTAAGTCCTGAGCAGTCATTTTTAAAAGGCTGACGGCTTCTTTAATCCGGTCCGGGGAACTGTCCTTCCAGAGAATACTGGAGAATCCTTCAGGTGAAACAACCGAATACACGGCATGCTCAAGCATCCAAATCTCATCGGCGACTGACATGGCCAAGGCCCCGCCGCTTCCCCCTTCTCCTAAAACAATGGAAATAACCGGCGTTTTCAGCAAAGCCATTTCCATCAGATTGCGGGCAATTGCCTCTCCCTGGCCTCTTTCTTCCGGTCCGATCCCCGGATTGGCTCCTTTGGTATCGATAAAGCAGATAACAGGCCGTTTGAACTTCTCGGCCTGTTTCATCAGCCTTAAAGCCTTGCGGTATCCTTCCGGATTGGGCATTCCGAAATTGCGTTTCACATTTTCTTTCATATTCCGTCCGCGCTGCTGCCCGATCACTGTTACAGGCAGATCACCTAATTTTGCTATGCCTCCGACAATGCAGGGATCATCACCAAAATACCTGTCGCCATGGAATTCGATAAAATAATCGAAAACCTTTTCGATATAGTCCAGTGAGGTAGGCCGTTCCAGCATCCGGGAAAGAGTAAATTTGTCTACCGGCGAAATGCTGCCATAGGCCTGGGCTTCTAATTCCAGGAGTTTAGCTTCAAGCTTCCCGATCTCGTCTGAAAAGTCGATCTGCTTTTCTTCGGCCATTTTTTCCAGTTCGCCGATTTTGTTTTTCAGTTCCCGAATATTTTTTTCTCCTTCGAGCATCTTTACACTCCTGAGCCTAAATTATTGATGCAGCCGGATAATCCGTGACAGTGTCGTCTTCATGGAATTTCTCGGCACGATCTTGTCTATGAAGCCATGCTCCAGCAGGAACTCCGCTTTTTGAAAGCCTTCAGGGAGCTGCTGCCGAATCGTCTGTTCAATGACCCTCTGTCCGGCAAACCCAATCAAAGCCCCGGGTTCGGCGAGAATAAGATCTCCCAGCATCGCAAAACTGGCTGTCACTCCTCCGGTAGTGGGATCAGTCAGTACGGAAATGTACAATCCTCCGTTTTGGCTGAACTTGGCAATAGCGGCAGAAGTTTTGGCCATCTGCATCAGGGAATAAATCCCTTCCTGCATCCTCGCTCCTCCTGATGCTGTAAATATGATTAACGGCAGTTTTTTGACACCGGCAAATTCGATTGCCCGCGTAATTTTTTCCCCTACGACAGAGCCCATACTGCCCATCAGAAATTTGCTGTCCATTACGGCGATCACCGTATTATTCCCATAAATCTTGCCATAACCGGTAATCACCGCCTCATGGATACCGGAATCATTTTGATAGGATAAAATTTTCTCTTCATAGCCCGGGAAATCGAGAGGATTCAATGTCGAAAGTCGGTCATTGATCTCGCGAAAGGTCCCGGTATCCATGATCAGCTCGATCCTGTCCGCGGCACTGAGGCGAAAATGCCGCCCGCAAACTGTACAGACTCCATTGCTTTTAAGCAGGTCCTTATTGTAAATTGTTGCGCCACAGTCCTGACATTTGATCCATAAACCATTCGGTATTGCCGGACCCTCATTTTGCGAGGCTTTCTCATCCGGTCTTAGAGCGTTTTGCTGCAGCACGATATATTTTGGTTTTCGAAAAACTTTATTAATTTTCAATGATTATTCCTCAAACTTTCAATACTGAATCATTTCAGCACTCAAAAATTAAATTCCTGAGACAGAAAAGAAGTATCAAAGTCACCTGACGCAAACCTGTCGTGGGATAATATTTCAAAAAGAAACTCAATATTATGATCTATTCCCTCCAGCACAAATTCATCCAGAGCACGCTTCATGATGCTTAAGGCATCCTGTCGGTCTTCGCCGTGCACAATCAGTTTAGCGATCATGGAATCATAATAAGGAGGGATCACATAGCCATTGTAAATTCCGCTGTCAACGCGTACTCCCTTTCCTCCGGGCCAAAGCATGATGTTCACCTTACCCGGGGAAGGCCGGAAATTCAAATTCGGATTTTCGGCATTAATACGGCACTCAATGGCATGCCCTTTAATTTTAACATTATTTTGAATTAGTGTCAGCTTTTTACCGGCGGCAATTTTGATTTGCTCTCTGATCAAATCTACTCCTGTGATAAGCTCTGTTACAGGGTGTTCAACCTGAATACGGGTGTTCATCTCCATAAAGTAGAATTGACCGTGGACGTCCAGCAGAAACTCAATCGTTCCGGCATTTTTATAGCCTACGGCTTTAGCGGCGTTAACCGCCGCGTCGCCCATCCGCTTGCGCAGATCCGCAGTCAGGGCCGCAGAAGGCGCTTCTTCAATGACTTTCTGATTTCTCCGCTGAATGGAACAATCTCTTTCCCCGAGGTGGATAACATTGCCATGATGATCAGCGAGAATCTGAAATTCGATATGCCTGGGCTTTTCAATGAACTTTTCGAGATACATCGAATCATCCCCAAAGTTAACCATCGCTTCAGTTTTGGCCGTTGCAAAAGCCTTTTGCAGATCCCCTTTTTCCCAAACGATGCGGATTCCTTTTCCTCCGCCCCCGGCTGAAGCCTTGAGCATCACCGGATATCCGATTCTATCCGCCTCCGCCTCAGCATGCTCATCATCATGCACAAGGCCTTCAGAACCAGGCACCACCGGTACTCCGGCCTTCATCATGGTCTGTCTGGCCCGGGATTTATTTCCCATCATCTCAATCGTCTCAAGGTCCGGTCCGATGAAAGTAATCCGGCACTCCTTGCACATCCCGGCAAATTTACTGTTTTCCGCCAGGAACCCATACCCCGGATGAATGGCTTCCGCTCCGGTCAGGACCGTGGCACTGATAATATTCGTCAAACTGAGATAGCTGTCCTGTGATCTGGCCGATCCAATACAGACGGCCTGATCGGCAAGTTCAACATGCAAAGAATTTCTGTCCGCCTCCGAATAAACGGCAACTGTTTCAATGCCCATTTCTCTGCATGCCCTGATTATTCTGACCGCGATCTCTCCCCGGTTCGCTATGAGAATCTTTTTAAACAAGACTTCACCTGCTTATCCCCAAAGTATAAATACTGATCCAAATTTAGAACACTTTTTACAATTACACGGTTTAGCCGATAAATACCTTTAGCTCAGCTTCCGCAGCCAGCTCACCGTTAACGGTAGCCACAGCCTTGCCGATACCTACCGGCCCCTTAAGCTTCACAAACTCTACTTCCAGTCTTATGACGTCGCCAGGGACAACTTTTCTTTTGAAACGGGCCTTGTCGATACCGGCAAAAAATGCGATTTTACCCCGGTATTTTTCCACGCTTAAGACGGCTACCGTGCCGGCCTGCGCCAAAGCCTCAATAATCAGGACCCCCGGCATAACCGGTTCCTGAGGGAAATGTCCCTGAAAAAAGTATTCATTCATTGTGACATTTTTATAGGCAACAACTTTTTTTCCTTCTTGAAGTTCCTCTACTCTGTCAATCAGGAGAAAAGGATACCTGTGCGGAATGATCTCCTGAATTTCCTTAATATCCAAACTCATAGCCGGCACCATCCTCTTTATGATCAAATACTTCTGGCCAAAAACAAGGGCTGACCATATTCTACCATTTCACCGTTGGTGATCAGGATTTCAACTATTTCCAGATCCTGTTCCGCCTCGATCTCGTTCATCAGTTTCATCGCCTCAATAATACACAGAGGGTCGCCTTTTTTCACCTTACTGTTTTCTTCAACAAAAGGCTCCGCCTCAGGGGAAGCCGCGGAATAAAAAGTCCCGACAATCGGGGAACTGACGGTAATCAGATCTTCCCTGTATTTTGCCGCAGGCTGAACAGGATCGGGCTCTTCAGCCTGAACCGCAGACGCAGCTGCCGGAACGCTGACAGGAACCTCCTGTTTACCGGCAGCTGTCAATTGCTTCTCCTTTTTCAGAAGGATTCTGGAGCCGTCCAGTTCAAGTTCCAGCCAGGTTAGGCTTGATTCGTCAAGCAATTTGACCAGTTCCTTAATCTCATTTAATTCCATTTACTTTCCCTCTGACCATTTTTTTAAAATGATTGTGCCATTGTGTCCGCCGAAACCAAGGGAGTTGGACAATGCGTATTCCACATTTGCTTTGCGGCCGAAATTTGGGACATAATCAAGATCACAATCTTCGTCCTTCACCTGGTACCCCACTGTCGGCGGCACAAAATCTTCCTCCAGAGCCTTGATACAGACGATTGCCTCAACCGCTCCGGCCGCACCGAGCAAATGCCCGATCATAGACTTCGTTGAACTGATCGGCACCTGATAAGCATGGTCTCCGAATATCTTCTTGATTGCTTCCGTTTCAAATTTATCGTTATAAGGTGTACTTGTTCCATGCGGATTAATATATGATATTTGTTCGGGGTTAATGCCTGCATCCTGCAAAGCAATCTTCATTGATCTGGCGGCCCCTTCCCCCTCAGGGGCCGGGGTCGTGATATGGTAAGCGTCGGAAGTCGCCCCATAACCTACGATTTCCGCATAGATTTTGGCCTTTCTGGCCAAGGCGCTGTCCAGGCTTTCCAAAACCAGAACCCCCGCACCTTCCCCCATGACAAAACCGTCCCTTTCCTTGTCAAAAGGAATCGAAGCTCTCTGTGGGTCTTCACTTGTACTGAGTGCCGTCATGGAGGAAAATCCTCCGACAGCTAAAGCCGTAATGGGCGCTTCGGTTCCACCGGCCAAAATATAGTCGGCATAACCATAACGGATCTTATGAAAAGCCTCCCCTATGGAATGGGTAGCGGTAGCACAGGCGGTAACCAGGCTTGTACATATGCCTTTGGCCTGATATCTGATGGAAATATTCCCTGCGGCCATATTGGTGATGACCATCGGGATGAAAAAGGGTGATATTTTATTTGGTCCCTTTTGAAACATTTTATAACATTGATCCTGAATGGTGATCAGTCCGCCAATCCCTGTACCGAAAATAACGCCGAATCTTTCATGATCGATATTCTCCAGGTCAATACCGGAATTTTTCACGGCCTCATCCGCGGCGCCCAGAGCCAGCTGACAGAATCTGTCCATCCTTTTGGCCTCTTTTTTGTCCAGATAGTCTTCCGGATTGAAATTCTTTACTTCAGCAGCCAATTTTACCTTTAGTTCGGCCGTGTCAAAGGCCGTAATCCTGTCTATTCCACATTTCCCTGACTTTACTCCGTCCCAGAAGCTCTCGCTATCGTTTCCCAGGGGTGTGATCGCTCCCATCCCCGTGATGACTACTCTTCTCTCCACCTTATTTCCTCCTTAAAAAGCCATTCCGCCGTCTACGCTGATTACTTGACCTGTGATGTATTCCCCGCCGGCCGACGCCAAAAAATGAACAGCATCGGCAACATTCTCCGGCGTCCCAAACTTCTTGAGCACGATGCTCTCTTTAATTGTCTCTTTAACCTTTTCTGCTAACACGGCAGTCATATCCGTATCGATGAAACCGGGCGCAACAGCGTTAACTGTAACTCCCCTGCTTCCCGCTTCTTTCGCTAAAGATTTGGTCAGTCCGATGATCCCTGCTTTGGCCGCCGCATAATTTACCTGACCGGCATTTCCGAGAAGCCCGACGACAGAAGTCATATTAATAATCCGTCCGCTTCTTTGCTTCAGCATAATCGGGACAGCAAATCGGCAGCAGTTAAAAATCCCTTTAAGATTGATCTCGATCACCTGGTCGAAATCTTCTTCACTCATTCTCATGATCAGGCCGTCTTTCGTCATTCCCGCATTATTTACAAGGACATCAACAGTCCCAAATTCCTCTTTGGCGCGGCTGATCAATGCTTCCGCTTCCTTCCATACCCCGATGTTTGCCTGAACGGCTATCGCTTTCACGCCAAGTGCCTGAACCTCGGTCATAAGGGAATTTGCTTTTTCTCCGCTGTTTCGATAATTAATGACAATATTGGCCCCTTCTCGCGCGAGCTTTAAGGCAACGGCCTTGCCTATTCCCCTGCTTGCACCCGTAATAACCGCTGTTTTTCCATTAAGCATTTTTTCCCTCCAGATTAATCATAGCATAAATTTACTCTTTACTATTGATATGTTTTACTGTTTCCTCCAAAGAGAGACGATCCTCAACATGAAAGAGCCTCAGCTTACGGTCAACCTTTTTGACGAAGCCCCGCAGCGCACTGCCCGGTCCAACCTCCACAAAGGTATCGACGCCATCCGCAATCATCCTTTTGATGCTGTCTTCCCAGCGCACCGGACTCATCACTTGTTTTTTCAAAAGTGGTTTAATCTCTATTATATCTCTTATATAGTCTCCTGTCACATTCGTCAGAACAGGCATGGTCAAAGGCTTTATTGTGATTTTCTCTAATTCCCGGGCCAATTTTTCAGCCGCGTCCTGAAGCATAGTTGTGTGAAAAGGACCGCTGACATCAAGGGGCAAGACTCTTTTGGCCCCCAGTTCCCGCGCTTTTGCCACAGCCAGGGCCAGGGCCTCATTTTCTCCGGCAATCACTGTCTGCCCGGGGCAATTATAATTAGCTACCTGGACAATACCCGCCGTCCTGCCGGCTAAACAGGCCTCTTCAACAAGCTCATTGTCTAAGCCGAGAATAGCGGCCATCCCTCCGGTACCCAAAGGAACCGCCTCCTGCATGAACTTTCCCCTCTGGCGGACCAGGCGCACCGTTTCTTCAAAACTCAGGGCACCTGCCGCAATCAATGCCGAATATTCACCCAGACTGAGCCCCGCGGCGACATCGGCCTTAATGCCGCTTTCCTCTAAAACCCGCCAGGCCGCAATGCTGACGGTCAGGATAGCGGGCTGAGTATTTTCCGTTTTATCCAGCTCTTCCTTGCTTCCTTCGAAGCACAGCTTGCTTAATGAGCCATCAAGCTGCCCGTCCGCAAGATCAAAGATCTCCCTGGCCGCTGCGAAATGCTGATAAAGATCCTGTCCCATCCCGACATATTGTGCTCCCTGACCGGCAAATAAATATGCGATTTTTCCCATGACTACCTCCACCTGATGCTGTTTACGGCTTCCAGCCTGGTCTGAGCCTGCTCAAACATTTCCTCGACAATCTCCCGGCAGGTCTGCTCGCTTGAAATCAGTCCGGCAATCTGTCCGGACATCACTGATCCATTTTCCACATCGCCCTCCCGAACTGCCTTGCGCAGAGCGCCAACCCCCAGAGCCTCCAGCTCCTCCCCGGAAGCACCGGCCTTTTCTCTCTCTTCATATTTCCTGGTCAGCTTATTGCGCAAAACGCGTACGGGGTGCCCTGTTGACCTGCCGGTTACTACCGTGTCGATATCACGGGCTTTGATCACCCTGTCTTTATAATTTTGATGGATGACGCATTCCCTGGCGACCAGGAATCTTGTGCCGACCTGGACCCCAACCGCGCCCAGCATGAAAGCGGCCGCGATGCCCCTGCCGTCGCCAATGCCTCCGGCCGCGATAACGGGAATGTCTACAGCGTCAACAACCTGCGGAACCAGAGCCATGGTCGTCAGCTCACCTACATGGCCCCCGGACTCTCCTCCTTCGGCAATTACGGCATCGGCCCCCTCTTTCTCCATTCTCCTGGCTAAAGCCACTGAAGGGATGACTGGGATAACGGTGATCCCGTATTCTTTCCACATCTTTATGTATTTGCCGGGGCTGCCCGCACCGGTCGTCACTACTTTAACTCCTTCATCACAGACCAGTCTGGCAACCTTTTCAGCATTTTCGCTGAGAAGCATAATATTTACGCCAAAGGGCTTTGACGTCAGCTCTTTTGTCTTTCTTATCTCTGCCTGAATATATTCTACCGGCGCATTGGCACCGGCAATAATGCCCAAGCCTCCGGCATTGGATACCGCGGAAGCCAGAGAGCTCTCCGATATCCAGGCCATTGCACCCTGGATGATCGGGTACTTTATTCCTAAATCTTGAAAGAAACTCAATTTATTCATCAATGACTCTCCTTCTCTTTTCTCTTCTCAAGATATTCGACCAGATCCCGGACAGTTTGGATGTCTTCCAAATCCTCTGTCGGAATCTCAACCGAAAACCGTTCTTCGAGTTCCAAAATGATTTCAAAAATATCCAGAGAGTCCACTTTCAAGTCGTTTTTGAAAGCGGACTTCAAGGTTATTTTTTGTTCCTCAATATTCATTTTATGGGCAGTCACCTGACGGACGATCTCAAATATCATGACAGCCTCCCGGGTTTATCGGATTCCTTAGTTTCATTTTGTCCATTCTATCAGCTGTGCTCCATAGGTTAATCCTGCGCCAAACCCCACCAAAATCAATTGATCTCCTTTGCTGAGCAATCCTCTTCCGGCTATTTCATCCAGGGCCAGAGGGATACTGGCACCTGAGGTGTTCCCACATTTGTCCAGGTTCATATAAAATTTATCCTTGCCGATACCTAATTTTTTGGCTGTAGCCTCGACAATACGGTTATTGGCCTGATGGGGAACGATATACTTCACCTCTTCAAGCGAGCAGCCTTCCTTATTCAGGACCTGTCTGATGCACTCAACCATAATTCGGACCGCGAATTTAAACACTTCTTTTCCGTTCATGGTTAAATAGGAAGGCGTTTGTCCGCCATGGTCCGGAATAAAGGCATTTTTTACAGGAACGGCATCACATCCTAAAAAATCCCCTCCGGTACCGTCCGCGCCGGTAAAGGATGAGCGTATCCCTTTTTCGCCTCTGCCTAAAACCGCCGCTCCCGCTCCATCCGCAAATAAAACACAGGTATTGCGGTCCTTCCAATCGATGATTTTCGACAGGACCTCGGCGCCAATCACTAAGGCATTTTCGCAAGCGCCTGTTTTGATCAGGCCGGCGGCAACATCCAGGGCATAAATAAAACCGGAACAGGCGGCGCTGATGTCAAAAGACATTGCTTTCCCGGCAGAGAGTTCTCTTTGCACGATACAGGCTGTAGAAGGAAAAAACTTATCCGGGGTAACTGTGGCCACAATGATCAGCCCAATCTCCTCAGCCTTGACTTCGGCATCCGCCAAAGCCTTCCGTGCTGCCTTGACTGCAAGTTCAGAAGTATTTTCACCGGTTGAAATCCTTCTTTCTCTGATCCCCGTCCTCTCCCTGATCCACTGGTCACTGGTGTCCACGATCTGCGAAAGCTCGTCATTATGAACGACTCTATCCGGAATATAGCTTCCGGTTCCTCTGATTTCCACATTATGCATTTTCCTGTTTCCTTTACATCGCTTATTTTCAACTGTTCTATTTGTATGTCTTGATGAAATGGTCATAAAGCTTTCTCAGGGAATCCAAGAGGATATTCTCCCTGTCGGGCAATCCTTTTGTTGTTTCCTTAACCATCTCCAAGTGAAATTTTTCATGAATCCGGTAAGCCAGCTTTCCTTTCTTGGTCAGCTGTATTTTGACCACCCGGCGGTCGTCTTCATCCCGCTTCCGTTCAACACAGCCCTTTTTGACCAGATTGTTGATTGCCGCAGTCAGTGTGCCTACCGTTACATTGAGATCGGCGGCCACTTCAGACATTGTTCTCGGCTTATACATTCCCATAGCTGCAATTGTATGAATCTCTGAAATAGACAAATTGCTGAAAGGGCCTTTTTTGATTTCGTATTCTTCTACGGCAAGAATATCGTTGAATGTCTTCAGTAAAAATTCACTTAAAACCAAATTTGCAGTCTGCTCCACGTTAACCACCCTTTTGGAAAGCCTTATCCAAATTTTACTCATTCTTAATTTGGTTGTCAAATAGTTTAATAATCAAAGTATATTGAGGGTTGCGGCGATTTCCCGCCCTGTTTCCTTTTTCTCCGAGCTTTGTGTAAATCTGATAAAATTGACCAAACTATAACTGTTATATTGGAATTTTCTTTTGATATTTTGTTGTTGCATTGTACCGGTACCATGAGTAGAATTAAACATATTATTTTCAATTGGTCAAAGAAGACCATGTATATGATGGCACCCCAAATCAGGGGAAACCGCGGTCATCGGAGAATACCAGGACAGGAAACGTCATATATAAGAAGGTAATCATTAAGGAGAGAAAAAATGGCACCTCGTGGGCAAGGTCTGTTATGGTTAAAGATGAGAACCGCTCTTTTCGGTTCGCCGCTGACTACGGAAAAGGTCGAACATACCCGTGTCGGACTCTTTGGAGGCATCCCCATTTTCGGAGCGGATATTATCTCTTCCCAGGGTTATGCTCCTGATGAGATTTTGCTGGTTCTCCTTTTGGCGGGCGCTGTCGGTTATTCTTATCTGATGAAGGTCTCTTTGGTCATCATTATTCTCCTGGCAAGTATTTTCATGGTTTACCGCAAGGCCATCAGCAAATACCCTCAAGGCGCCGGTTCCTATGTCATCGCCAAAAACAATCTCGGAGAAACGTTCGCTCTGGTGGCCGGAGCAAGTATGACCATTGATTATGTCCTGACTGTCGCGGTCAGCGTAAGCTCTTCTGTTGAAAATCTAACGGGAATCTTCCCTATTCTGGCTACCCACAAGATCCTGGCCTCATGTCTGATTATTTTTTTCCTGACTTGGCTTAACCTGCGCGGCTTAAAGGAATCCGCCAGGCTGTTTGCCTTACCTGTTTATCTCTATATGGCTTCCCTCGCTTTACTGGTCATTGTCGGCATTGCTGAAGTCCTGATGTATGGAGCCGATCCGGTGATTGTCGCCCAAAATATGCAAAAAACCTCCGAGTCGTCTATCGGCGGAATGACTTTGTTCCTGTTTGCCAGGGCTTTTGCCGGCGGAACAACCGCTCTGACCGGCTTTGAGGCTGTCGCCAGCGGTGTCTCGGCCTTCAAAGCCCCCAGTCAGAAAAGAGCCATCAATACTTTATTGACATTGGCGATCATCGTCGGCACCGCTTTGGCGGGGATATCTTACCTTGCCAGTGTTTATCATGTCATGCCTGCCACAGGGAATACTGTCTTAAATCAGCTCGGCCTCTTAGTATTCGGCAAAACCATTTTTTATTATGTGCTGATGGGCTGTGCCGCCTCCATCTTAATTATTGCCGCCAATACTCCTTTTGCCGGATTCCCCATTCTTCTCAATTTGATGGCCAGGGATACCTACGCTCCCCGATACTTTAAGAATTTAGGCGACCGCCTTGTTTTCAATACGGGAATCTGGACGTTAAGTCTCATTTCTATTCCTCTGATCATCTTCTTTAAAGGAAATACTCACAGTATGCTCCCCCTATACGCGATCGGCGTGCTGTTGTCCTTTTCATTTACGGGTTTCGGCATGGCGAAATTTGTTCTGAAGGATAAAAGGAAAGGCTGGCAGTCCGACTTTTCTATCTTCCTGTTTGGGGGAGTCCTGTCTTTTATTGTTTTCCTGGTCTTCATTGTGACGAAATTTACTCACGGGGCCTGGCTTGTCCTGATTATCATTCCTTTTCTTGTCACGGTATTTTATACGATTTCCCGTGTCTACAAAAATGAGATCAAAGATCTTTCTGTGACTGAGGAAGCTCTGGAGGATTTTCACCGGCATGTCAAAAGGCTGAGAAAAAGAAGAGGAAATACCCCTCTTTCGGAATACCGCAATAAGATCATTATCCCGGTCTATGATCTTAATCTGATTGTCCTCAAGGCGATGCGCTATGCTTATGCTTTGACACCCCAGGTCTGCGCCGTCCATATCGCTTCCGATCCGGACCGTTTGGAAAAAGTCAAACGGCATTGGTCGGAAAGCGGGATAGAAATCCACCTGGAAATCGTACCTTCTCCTTACCGTTCTACAGTTCATGATTTCCTGGCCTATGTCGATCAAGTGGAGAGCGAAAAGAAATTTGAAACAATTACTGTCGTCATCCCAGAATATGTCCCCGAGAAATTACGCTACCAGTTCCTGCATAATCAGACAGGCCAGTTGATCAAATTGCTGCTGCTTCTGCACAAGGATATCTTTGTCACCAGCATCCCTTATCATTCCGGTGACGACAGCAGCGACTTCAAGCCGGATCCCCAACCTGGCCGGAAAAATGACCTGCTCAACCCATCATTGACAAAGTAGGCCAATGAGCGCGGGCAAGAGTTTCTTTTCCTGTTATTTGGTGAATAAGGAAATCAGCAGTGACAGGGCAAAAAGCGTAAAGATGCTTTCCACTGCCAGTAAAACCTGGGTTCCCGTTCTTGCCGGGGAAATGCCCAGGGAATCACCGACCGAGATATCTCCGATACTCAATGCCAAAAAGGACAGGTATTGAGTAATCTTTTTTTTCCCGATAGTTCCCTCAAAGCTTTGCCGGTCAAGGGAGTAGACCAGATTAAACACTGAACCGAAAAAGAAAATGGTGATAAAAATCGGCAGACTGATGGAAAGCAGCTCTTTCTTTAGATGCTCAAAGTCCCTGATCTTTTCATCGTCGTCTCCCAAAAGATTCAGGATATAAAAACCTGTTCCCAACGCCGCAATGAGCGCATAAATATCCACTAAGGCCAGGGTCCTGCCTGAGAGGCGATGATCCCCGCATCCGTAAAATCCAAATCCTGTGACAAAAGCCGCCACCCCCCCAAAAATCGCCGGATATAAGATCACATAGTTTTTCTTCCCGGTCCCGGCAGGGATATTTTCATTTTGCCGGACAGGATAGCTTTGCCAGTTTTGCTGGTTTGATTGCACAAGAAACATTTGTCCCTCCGTACCTTTACTTTTCTACATCTTATTCCACTAAGCTTCCGCTGTTGCATTTCGGGCCTGGTCTTTATTTTTTCTTCGATCTGAGGTAGAATCGATTTAGAATTTTTATGTAGAATGGAAGGACGGTAGAAAGATGTTCTCACTGCTTGTTACTTTATTGCCTATCGCGGTCATCTTAGTGATGTTAATTGTGTTTAAAAAACCGGCTGACATCAGTGGTATTGTGGGCTGGCTGGCTGTGTCCCTGGTCGCTTTTTTCTTTTTTCAGACTTCGGGGGAAGTCCTGCTGCGCTCTACGGCTTCCGGACTGATTAAATCTTTTTCTGTATCTTTAATTGTCGCTACCTCTCTCTTACAAATGGCTTATATGGAGAAAACCGGTGCTTTAAAAAGGATCATTATCTTTATTAAAACACTGGCCACTGAAAATAAAGCGGTTCAGATCATGATGATCAATATCGGCTTCGGCACTTTGATGGTCGCCGTCGGAGCGACCCCTGTCTCTCTCCTTCCGCCGATTCTCCTGGCCATGGGTTATTCTACATATGTTGCCATTGCTCTGCCCGCTATTGGTTATGATTCTTTATGCACCTACGCTCTGCTTGGCGCGCCCATCGTCGTCTTCGTTGATGTGGCCAATGGGTTCCTCGGCAAGGGGCATGAAATCACTTTGTCTCAGGCCGGAAGTATTTTCTTTTTGTTCCTGCCGATTGTCTCTACCCTTATTGGCCTGTGCATGCTCTGGATCGTGGGAAGGGGACCGGCCATCAAAGCCGGTTTGGCCCCTTGTCTCATTTCAGGGGCGGTGATCGGCATCGTGTCCTATTTCACAAACCATTATGATAACCTGGTTGTTTTGACCGGTGTCTTATCCGGGCTTGCCGTCATTCTGGCCATGGTCCTTTACCTCCTGTTTACCGGCAGAAAGGTCATCAACAAAAGTGTTCTCACTCCCGAGGAAGTGGACTATGCCCGGACTCATCCATTATGGAAAGCCCTGATGCCCTGGGCTCTTTTGATTGTCCTAATTTTAGCTTTAAACCTCCCGCAGCAATCCTTTGAATACTTATATAAAACCATGACCATGAGCATCAGCGGTCTCAGCGCCGATGGAAGGCCCATTCCCACAAGATTCCTCTGGAATGCCTATACCTGGATTTTTGTCAGCACCCTCTTGTCTATCCCCTTTATCAGGCCCAGTATGCCCCAGATCAAGGAATCTCTTCAAACGTGGTGGAAACGTGCTCCCCGTCCTGTTTTCTCGGCAGCTATCTTTTTTGCGATCGGGGAGGTCATGAACATGTCCGGGTATAATATGGCCTACAATGCCAATCAAGCCGCTCCTCAATTTCTGACCTCCAGCATGGTCAAGGTTCTGGCGGATTTCTCAGCTCATGCTTTCCACAATGCCTATGGAGCTGTCGTCAGCTTTATTGGGCTTTTCGGAGGCTTTATCACCGGAAGCGAGGCTTCGACAATTGCCATGTTTGCCAAATACACCATGACTACCGCTTCCAACTTAAACTGGGGACTCAAGGGACTGATCATCGCTACCGCGGGCCTGGCTTTTGGCGGCGGGCTTGCCAGTGTGATTTCTCCGGCCAAGCTGCAAAACGCGGCCGCCTCTATCGATAAGCTCGGGGAAGAAAATCAGGTCATCCGTATTGCCTTTATTTTTTCTTTGATTCTAACCACAGTGACCTCCCTGGCCGTTGTCGGGCTGCTCTATATCCATGGCATCTAATATACGGCAACGGCCCTGACCGGGCAGGCATCCGCTCCCTCAATATTCAGAGGCAGACAATACAGAGTAAATACAGGCTTTTTCAACTGATCGAAATTCGTCATATTCTCAATAATGACGATTTCTTTTTCTAATAAAGCACGATGCACCGGAAGCCCCTGATCGGACATTTGGTCAACACTCGGGGAATCAATCCCGATCCCCTTCAGTTCAAAAGAAGACAGCCAATCGGCAGCTTCCCTGCTGAAATAAGGGGGATCCCCATAATACTGTGCGCTCCCCCAATGCCTGCTCCAGCCGGTATTGACCAGCATAAAATCGCAATCTCTGAGAGCGTTTTCATAAGGGGCAAGCTCCTCAATCTCAATCCTTCCCGAATCAATCAACGTAATCATAATCGCTTGCCCGATATATTTTTTGACAGGATACTTTTCCAGAGAATAGCCGTCCTGAAAGACATGTTTGGGCACATCAAGGTGAGTTCCGGTATGGCTGTTGAGCAAAAACCGTTTTTCATGATATCCGCAATGTTCCATATCGGCGACGATCTCTATCTTTGGCTGCTCTTCTCCTGGAAAAACAGGCATATCTTCTCTGATCGGATGAGATAAATCAACGACTTCCATATCATCACTTTCCTTTCCATTCGTTCCTTTCTTTGATCAAACGGTTTCCCCTATCGTGAAAAGCAGAAAAAAAGAGAGTGTCTCAAACTTTGGTCTTTGGGACACCCTCTTTTTCTGTTCCTCGATGAAAATTTTAGTATGACTGCGACCTTATCTCAAAATAGGCCTGAGGGTGGTCACATACTGGACATTTTCCGGGCGCTTCCGCCCCTTCGTGGATATGTCCGCAGTTGCGGCAGATCCAGACAACTTCATTGTCCTTGGCAAAGACTTTCCCCTGCTCGATATTGGCCAAAAGCTTTCTGTATCTTTCCTCGTGCTCTTTCTCGATCTTAGCCACTCCGTCAAACAACTCGGCCAGATCATGAAAGCCTTCTTCCCTGGCTTCTTTGGCCATTCTGGGGTACATGTCGGCCCATTCTCCATGTTCACCGGAAGCCGCCGATTTCAGATTTTCGATCGCGCCGCTGATTCCCGCCAGTTTTTTAAACCATATTTTGGCGTGTTCTTTTTCATTATCCGCAGTTTCAGTAAATAGCGCGGCGATTTGTTCATATCCTTCTTTTTTGGCGGCAGAAGCAAAATAAGTGTATTTATTCCGGGCCTGAGATTCCCCGGCAAAAGCCTCCCAAAGATTTTTTTCCGTTTTCGTTCCTTTTAAATCGGCCATAATGTCCTCCCTGTTTGTTTTGATCTAAAAAAATTATTCATTGGTTTTCCAAAGTCCATGAATATTGCAATATTCCCTGACTTCCAGGATATCCTCCTGTTTAACGGGGAACCATGCTTCCGGTTTGAGCCCGGGAGCGAGTTCGGCCCTGTAAACTTTATCTGCTGTCAACACTTCAATAAATTGAATAAAATGTTTTTCTTCCATCGGGTGTTCCACACTTCCAACCTGCACCCGGATTCCGTTCTCGGCAGCCTCGATAACCGGAACATGCTTTTCTTTACTGGCATCGACCGTATTTCCCACAAGCAGCTCCATCGGCTGCCCGCAGCAAACCAGGGCCGGCGCCCCGGGATGAACAACCTCAATCACATTGCCGCAAATATTGCATTTATAAATTTGTCTTAATTTGGTCATTTAATATTCCCTCCAATTTTAAGGCTGCCTCTTGCAGTTGGGCTTTTTCCGGGATAAATTGAATTCTGACATTTTCCAGCAGTTCAAAATGACACTCTTTGAGAATCCCTTCAATAATCCCCACACTTTGCCCGCCCCACCCATAAGAGCCGAAGGCGACTCCGATCCTGTTTTTCGGGGCCAGCCCTTTCATATAGGTGAGAAATGCCGATACTTTCGGCATGATCCCGTTATTCAGGGTTGGCGAGCCGACACAGACATATTTTGACATCAGAACCTCCGGCATAATGTCGGAAATGTCATTTTCCGTTACCCTCATCAGCTTTGCCGGGATACCCGCGTTTTCAAAGGCATTTTGGACAGCATAAGCAATCTTTTCCGTGGAGCCCCACATCGTATCATAGACAATGACAGCCTTTTCTTCCGTTTGACCGGAGGCCCATTTTTCATATTCCCTGAGGATTTCCGGAATATGTGTCCGCCAGACTAAACCATGGCTGGGTGCGATAATCTCAATGGCTATATCCCGAAGGGCTTCCAGCGCCTTGCCGACCTGGGCTCCATAAGGCAGGACAATATTCGCATAATACCTCGCCGCTTCTTCAATGATGATGTCGCAAGGCAGCTCTTCATCAAATCTTTGGGTTGAAGCAATATGCTGTCCAAAGGCATCATTAGAAAACAGGATCTTGTCCTCCGGACAGTAGGTGACCATGTTGTCCGGCCAATGAACCATCGGAGTATGAACAAAAGCCAGGCTTTTCCGGCCCAAATTGATGGTCTCCCCGGACTTCATGACCCGGAAATTCCAATCTGGTCTGTAATGCGCTTTCAAGCCCTTTTCCCCATTAACGGAAGTAAAAACCACGGCCTGGGGACAAATCTCCATAAGCTTGGGCAATGCCCCGGAGTGGTCCATTTCCACATGGTTTGACACGACATAATCAATTTTGGACGGATCAACAATCGCGGAAATTCGTTCAATCATTTCCTCAAACATATAATGTTTTACCGTGTCAATCAGGGTTATTTTTTCATCCACAATCAGATAGGCGTTATAGGTCATCCCGCGCGGAGTGAGATAACCATGAAAGGTGCGAATATTCCAGTCAATCCCGCCTACCCAGTAGACATTATCTTTTACTTGAATCGGTTTCATTTTTTCTCTCCTTAAAATCAGTCGACCGGCTGAAATTGACTCTTATCAACTCCGCAAACCGGGCATACCCAATCATCCGGCAAAGCCTCAAAGGCGGTGCCGGGTTCAATCCCTGAATCAGGATCGCCTTTCTCGGGATCATAGATATAAGAACAAACCGGACATTCATATTTCTGCATGGTTGGACCCTCCTTGATTAAATTTTCTTTTTTTATTGACTCTGCTTTTTCAGCTTGCTCCGACCGGCTGCTTTTTGCGGCGGGGCTGGCCGGCGCGGCTGTCCCTCTTTTTAATTGCTGGTAAAATCCATAAGTCATAGGCTCTTCATCCGAATAGACCTCAGTATTCATCACCTGACCGTAAAACACGGTGTGGGTACTCAGCTCCGTACTCTGAATCACTTCGGCTTCCAGATATCCGATACTGTTACTGGTTAGGAGCGGCGAGCCGGTCTGCCCTGGCTTAAAAGCAACTTCCCCGAACTTATCCAGATTTCTGCCGGATTTAAAGCCGAAATGTCCGATCATCTCCAGCGGGGTGGAAACAGGCAGGATATTCACGGCAAATACTTTACTGTTCTGAATGTACTCATGGGTGAGGTTCTCTTTATTAATACTTATGGCTACAATCAAGGGCGCGGATGTGATCTGGAAGACCGTGTTCGCGATCTGCGCGTTAATCCTGCCTTCTTTCAGGGACGAAATGACATACAAGCCGTAAGTTAAGCGGCGGAATATTTTTGAATCCGTAATTCACTCCTCCTTCCCGATTCCTGTCTAAAATTCGTTTAATCTTATTTGATAAATTAGACTAATTTTGAAAAATTCCTTTTTAATTTTGATTTAAATATAAAATTATTTTTAATTAAAGTAAATAGCCTGCAGGTAATCCGGCTATTCTTGCAGGCTGTTTGTGTACCTTGATCAGAATCCGACATCAACGATTTTCGCGTTTACTCCCTCAATGCTGTTCAGTTCCTTCAAAAATACTTCAAGTTCTTCAGAATCCCCGGCAACCTGGAGTACAATCAAACCATTGGGCGAGCATGCTTCCCCCGCCACAGCCTCGATATGTTCATGCAGACCAAGTCTTACTTTGATCAGGCAGCCATATTGAGTCAGTAAATTTTGAACTTTAGCGGCGTTTTTGACGCGGTGATTCACTCCGACAACCATAATTTTCAAGTTTGACATAGTATTTCCCCCATTCATCATCTTTACTCAAAAAGAAATTTTACCTTTAAGCAAGCCAGGCGGATTTGGCAATATAGTTTCGGCAAAAGAAAACAAGAATCCTGCTCAAAACCTTTCGTTCCTCATCTTCTTCACAAATTAATTTTCAGACAGCGATGATTTACCGGGAAAGGCCGCGGCTGAGACCCCAAGAATAGAATTCCCAAAAGCAAAATAGGCAATACGCAAAGCTTCGGCAATCTCTTCATCTTTTGCTCCGATTGCCCGCAGCTGCCCCGCTACGCTGGAAACACCGGGAACTGACCCATGCGCCGCGTCCAAAGCTAAAGCGATCAGCAGCTTGGTTTTATTGTCCAGGGCTCCCGGCGCCATAGACGATGAGAATACTTTTTCAATCGCTTCGGCAAAGGCTGGGTCATTCTTTTCCAAATGTGCCAAAAAAGGAGGTAAAGCCATCATCAATCACCCCTAACCATTCATTTGATTTCTGCCAACAATTAAAATTATTCGGATCTATCTGTATTGTACAGGAATCTGTTCAACTTCTCCAGAATTTTTCCTATTTTATTGCCCGGAGCCGGACTTGACATTTCAGGCCTAACATTTATAATAAATTAGTAAGTCGAGCTAGCTGCTAATAAGGAAATCCGCAAACCTCCTTAGCTTTATGTCAGGGAGGTCTTAATATTTTTTCTCAAGTTCATCATCATGAGGATAATTGTTTTTAAAAGGAGAAATTTTTTATGTCAACATTTTTTGACATGGGCCTAAGCAATTTTATTATTAAAGCCACCGCCGATATGGGTTTCGAGGAGGCTACCCCTATCCAGGAAAAAACGATTCCGGTTGCTATGGCCGGACGTGATATTATTGGCCAGGCCCAGACCGGAACAGGCAAAACAGCCGCCTTCGCTATTCCGATGATCGAGAATCTGGAGCGGCATGCCGAAGGCATCGGCGGACTTGTCGTCACCCCTACCCGGGAGCTGGCGGTCCAGGTCGCCGAAGAAATCAATAAGATCGGCCAATTTAAAGGCATCCACGCTCAGCCGATTTACGGGGGACAGGATATCAACAGGCAGATCCGGGCCCTGAGAAACAGGCCTCAGATTATCGTCGGCACTCCCGGCCGCCTTATGGACCATATGCGCCGCCATACCATACGCTTAGACCATGTTTCCATGGCCGTTCTTGATGAAGCGGATGAAATGCTGAGCATGGGTTTCATTGAGGATATTGAGAGCATCCTGGGCGAAATTCAACATAAACACCAAACTCTGCTGTTCTCTGCCACGATGCCCCAATCCATTCTCAATTTGTCCAAGCGTTTCATGCTTGAACCTGAATTCATCAGTATCAAAGCGAAGGAAGTTACCGTTCCCAATACCGAACAATACTATGTTGAACTGCCTGAAAGACAGAAATTTGATGTACTCTGCCGTTTGCTGGACATTCAGTCCCCTGATCTTGCTATCGTATTCGGCCGGACCAAAAGACGGGTGGATGAGCTCTATGAAGCCTTAAATAAGAGGGGCTATTCTGCCGAGGGCATCCACGGGGATTTAACTCAGCTGAGAAGAGACAGTGTCTTAAGACATTTTAAAGAAGGAGTCACCGACATCCTTGTGGCGACGGATGTCGCCGCCAGGGGCCTTGATATCAGCGGTGTAACCCATATCTATAATTTTGATATTCCTCAGGACCCCGAAAGCTATGTCCACAGAATAGGCCGGACGGGACGAGCCGGAAAAACCGGTCTGGCCGTGACTTTTGTGACGCCGCGGGAACTCAACCATTTGAGATTGATTGAACAGGTTACCAAAAGAAGGATTGTCCGCAAGCCGATGCCGACCATTCACGAAGTCCTCGAAGGTCAGCAGCGTCTGGCCGTTGACCTGCTGATGAAGGCCAGCGAAGATCCTGAAAGCCGCCGTTATACGGAGCTGGCTGATGAGCTTCTTGCTTCCAATGACTCCACAGCCCTTCTTGCCGCCGCTTTAAAGCTCTTAACCAAGGAGCCGAATACGACCCCGGTCAGCTTGACTGAAGAAGCTCCTGTTTATTCCCGGACCCCCAGATATGAAAAATCAAGACAGCCCAGCCATTATCAACGCAACAGGCGCAACCGGCAAACAGACGGCAGACCGGAAAGCAGGCCCGATTACAGGAAAAATTACAGGCCGGACAACAGGGCAAATAACCGATCCGATTATCGAAAGGATACCAGAACATCGTTCGGAACAGAAAGCAGACCGGACTATAGAGCCGAAAACAGAACCGGCTTCAGATCCGATAACTAGCCAGGATTCATTTATGCTGGCAATAGCTGTCTAACCGGAAAACGGCTGGGCAAAATCGTTAGTTCCTGAGAAATAACCGCCGCCTTGAGCAGGGGCGGTTATTTTTTTGCTTCCATATCAAACCAACTACGTGTAGTACCGGACCACATATTCCCTGAATTTAAGGGCGGCTTTAGATAAATAGCGTTTTTCATTCCAGGCGAGGAAAAGGGTATTGCGGTATGTCAGTTCTTTATTTTTGACAAAAGTCAGCGGAAAAGCGGCCGCTTGACTGGACGGTTCCGGAAGGAAGGAGATCCCCAGCCCGGCATGAACCAAATTTCTTATCGCGCCGATTTCATCGCATTCACACACGACTTTCGGGAAAAATCCCGCCTTCTCAAACAGTTCATCACAGCGTTTCCGAATGCTGTGTCCTTCTTTCAGCAGCACAAAGGATTCAGGGGCCAGATCGGAGAGGGAAACCGTCCGGCAGCCGCCGAAGGGATGCCCAGGCGGGGCGGCCAGCAGCAGCTCTTCCGAAAGCAGGGCGACACTGGCGATATCAGGGCCTTGAACGGTCTGATTGATAAAGCCGAAGTCAACCTCTCCCGCCGTCAGGAGCTGCAGCTTGGTCTTGTCCTCCGATAACTGCCTGATCCGAAAACGCATGGAAGGATGCCTGCTGACAAAAGAACCGATCATTTTACTGAAATCCTCATCCAGGAAAGTTGTGGCAATAGACAGTATGCCGTACTCCATTCCCGCTAAATCCGCAAGCTCCTGCCGTCCTTCCCCCAGCGCGGCAAGCGCGGTATCCACTCTGCGGAGAAACGCTCTCCCATACGGATTAAGGACAATACGGCGGTTCTGCCTGTCGAATAAGGGTACGCCCAAATCCTCTTCCAGGCGGGCAATGGTTACACTGAGGGCGGGCTGAGCAATCTGCAGCTCGCGGGCCGCTTTGGTCATATGTTCGGTCCGGGCAACAACCTGAAAATATTTGAGCTGCAACAGGTCCATAGATATCTCCTTGGCGATTGATATAAAATTGATTATAGGTATATATTATAATATGTATTTTTATTTATCAATTTTTGCCCTCATAATTGAGCTGTAATAATCCAGGATAGCGAAGGAGAAGAATAGGTACCATGAACACAAAAAGAGCCGTACTCATCGCAGGAATTATACTTGTTTCCTTTTGTTTAAGAACCCCTCTGACCGCCGTAGGTCCTCTGGTCAGTTTAATCCGGGCCGATCTCGGCATTTCAAACGGGCTGGCCGGTTTCCTGACGACATTGCCTTTACTTGTCTTTGCTGCTTTTTCAGCAGTTTCATCCAAGTTAGGCGGCAAAATCGGCAATGAACGCAGCATCCTGATCGGGCTGCTGATCTTAATCGCCGGTGTGCTGCTGCGCTCCGCGGGAGGGACTGGCGCTTTACTGGCCGGAACATTTTTTATCGGGCTGGGAATTGTGGCTGGTAATGTGCTCATCCCCAGCATCATCAAACAGAACTTTCCGGATAATGTTGGGATCGTCACGAGTGCTTACAGTGTTTCAATGTTTATTTCAGGCGGACTTGCTTCCGGAATCAGTATCCCTCTGGCCAGCAGCTTGCATCTGGGATGGCGCTATACGCTGGATACTTCCGCCGGGCTGATCCTGATCGCCCTCCTGATTTGGCTGCCGCAGCTCCGCAAACATCACCATTCTGCTGTTTCACGAGAAGCGGATTCTCCGGCTGCATCCATTTGGCGCTCCTCTCTGGCCTGGAAAGTTTCCCTTTTCCTGGGACTGCAGTCTTTCCTTTTTTATTGTGTGGTTGCCTGGCTTCCGGCCATCCTCCAGGGTTATGGGATAAGTACGGCGACAGCAGGCTGGATGCTGACCTTTTATCAAATCTGTGCCATCCCCGCCAGCTTTATTGCTCCCGTATTCGCCGACCGCTACAGCGATCAGCGCGGTATCACCGCCATCGTTTGTCTGATCTATTTATCCGGAATGCTGATCTTCCTTTTTGGCGGAGGCTTTTCACTGTTGGTGCTGGGGATTGCTTTGATCGCCACCGGCTCCGGGGCCAGCATCAGCCTGGCCTTCACCTTTATCGGCCTGCGCACGACCAGCGGCAGGCAGGCTTCCGAGCTGTCCGGCATGTCCCAGTCGGTCGGTTATCTGCTGGCAGCCGCCGGCCCCGCGTTGCTCGGCTTCTTGTTTGACCGCTTCCAGACCTGGACCCCCTCCATGATTTTATGGGTAGCCGCCACTGCGCTCCTTCTTTATTTTGGGATTTGCGCGGGCAAAGACCGCTATGTTTTTACCAAGGAGCAAAGTGATTTATTAAAGGAAGAATAAGAGAACAAAAGAGGAAAAGAGGTTGGAAAAAATGATTGCTTTAAAAAAAATTGTCGTCGCCTATGACAGTTCGGAACACAGCAAAAAAGCATTGGATTGGGCGATTCATATGGCACAGCTCAGCCAGGCGACAGTCGACGTCGTCATGGTTCTGGTTCCTTCCGCCATCAGTATGCGTTCCGCCGGAGCCTACGCGTCTCCTGAAGTAAGAGAGGAAGCCGAAGAGGAAATCGAAATCAATCTTTCAGAAGTGCGTACGATCTGTGAAGGGAAAGGGGTTCATGTCACGACCCACTCTCTCTTCGGCAACGCGGTCAATGAGATTTTGCTTCACGCGGCTTCCTGTAAGGCTGATCTGCTTATCTGCGGTACCAGGGGACTGGGCAGCTTTGCGGGATTATTGCTGGGCAGTGTGGCCCGTACCCTGGTCACTCATGCCGAAGTCCCCGTAATGGTCATTAAATAATAAAAAAGGTGATCTGCCAGCAAGGGGAGCGCCGGCTCCGTGTCCGCGCCGTCTACACCGGTCAGCTCATTTTGGAGGTGGAGAATCCTTATTCCGGGGAGGTGCCGCTGGATGAAAACGTCTATCCCACCGTCCGGGAGGAAGGACATGGCTGGGGCGGTGAACGTATCCGGGCCTTTGTGCGGGAAAACGGCGGCGAGCTGCTCTATCGGGTGGAGAACGGTATTTTTAATGTGCGGTTGCTGATCTAATCATATCCGGCTTCCTTTGTCAAGAGGAAATATTGCACTTATCTTTGAACATTAAGTAGAAAAACAAGTCTTTTAAGTAAAAATTGGTCGCTTCCTTTTGTTTTGTGCTATCCTGCCTTCAGGAAATCACGAAGCAGAAGGGAGCGATTTTTTTATGAGCGAAACAACCCGGCGCAAGGAAGATCAGGCCCTTCCAGCCCCCAATCCGGATGGCAATGTCTGGCCAAGACAATCCTGCCCGGCCTTTACCCCACGTAGCAGTGCGGCGGAGAAAACCTGTTGGTACTGCGTCTACGCGGATTTTCACCTGGACAAGCCCCGCGCTTTGGACGTGGGCGTGTGCTATTATCCCAAAAAACAATTGAAACAGGGGGGAACGAAGGAATGAAAAAACGATTATTAAGCGTCGCGCTGGCACTGTGCATGGTCGTAACCCTGCTGCCGGTTTCGGCTATGGCGGAGGAAACGGGCGCATTAGGTAAAAGCGGTGAAATCACCAGCTTTGAGCCGCTTGCAGAAACAGAAAAGGCGGTGGCACTTGGCACCTTGCTGGAAAATTTAGAATTGCCCCAGACACTGACCGCCACGGTGCGGACAGCAAAACTCGTGCAGGATTCCGAAAGTTCGGCACCTGCGGACAATTCTGATACCCAGGACGGCGGTACCGTTTCTGACAACGGCGGCACCACCCCCGCAGCGGAAGATTCTGACCATCAGCTTGCCGGCACACCGTCCGACGCGCAGGAGCCGTCTGCCGACGGTGATCATGACGAGCCGATTCAAGTGCAAGCTGCCACCGGCTCTGAATGGGAAGAAAACACCGTGGAAATTCCTGTGACATGGGCTTCTGCTGATTACGACATGGACACCAAGGGCAGCTATGTATTCACACCGGTAATTGAAGGCTATACGGTCAGCGCCGACCTGCCGGAAATTACTGTGACGGTGGGCTCTATGGCGCTGAGTGCGCTGAGTGCAACGATCGCACTCAGCAGCACAGACCTCTGGGTGGGCGGAACGCAGGTGACCGCCACAGGTGCTGTAAGCGGCTCGGGCATTGAGGGAACCGTCACCTACGACGCTGACCAGAATATTCTGACCCTCAACGGTGCAACCATTACAAGCGCGTATACAGATGGTTCCAATAATAAGTATGGCATTTACACCACGGGCTCCCTTTCCATTGTGCTGTCGGGCACGAACACCATTACTGCGCAGGATAACGGCAGCGATGGGAAAACCTACGTTATTTATACGGGGGGCAGCCTTGCCATTAGCGGCAGTGGCACACTCGCCGCCAACGGCGGTACCGGCACCGCCAGCTACGGCATATACGCCGCCGCCGTCAGCGTTGAAGAAAGCGCCGAGGTAACCGCCACCGGCGGCGAGGCCAGCACCAGCTGCGGCATATACGCTACCGCCGTCAGCGTTGAAGAAAGCGCCGTAGTAACCGCCACCGGCGGCGAGGCCACCGGCAGCTACGGCATAGACGCTACCACCGTCAGCATTAAAGAAAACGCCAGGGTAACCGCCACCGGCGGCTACGGCAGCAGCAAAAGCTACGGCATCTATAGCGCTAACACCGTTGCCATCAGCGGCGCCGCCAATGTAAAGGCCACCAGCGGCACCGGCGCCAGTAGCGGCATCAGCGACGTCTACGGCATATTCGTCCGTACCGGAAACCTTACCATTGAGGACAGTGCCATATTCGAAGCCACCGGCAACAACAGTAACCGTGACAGTTGCGGCATAGTCGTCGTTACCGGCGATATCATCATCAGCGGAGGCACAGTAACTGCCGAGAGCCTCGCTGCCGCCTCCATAAGCTACGGCATATACGTCAATACCGGCAGTATCACCATCAGCGAAGCCACAGTAACCGCCAAGGGCGGCACTGCCTCCACAAGCCACGGCATATACGCCGGTAACGGCAGTATCACCATCAGCGGAGCCACAGTAACCGCCGAGGGCGGCACTGCCTCCGCAAGCAAAGGCATAACCGCCTTTATCCAAAGTATCACCATCAGCCGCAGCGAGGTAACTGCCAAGGGCGGCACTGTTGCAATGAGTAAGGTGCCCAGCTATGCAGGCGTGCAGGTTTCGGCTGGCACTCTTATAGACGGCAGCAATGCCGCCACGGTAAAATTGACAAGCAGCAACATTACCAGTTTAAAATATATTAAGATTGAGCCAAAGGCAAGCGGCGCCGAGCAATTCGACCTTGCCGCCGGCGGCACCTACTACTTTGACCTATCGGGAGAAACGGGCAACATCGGCACGGTGAACACTGCCCTGCCGGACACAACTCTGCACTATGTGCCCTTTACCTACGTGGGTACGGTGACTGCGTACAGACTTGAAAGCAGCAGCAATGGCGACACGGGCGCATCAGCGGCAGCAACCGCAAGCGACCGCAGTCTGTTTGTGGGGGATTATAATATTGGCAACAACATCAGTTGGGATACCTTGAGTACGAACGGCCTCATCTTTGGCAAAACCTTTGATGGAAACTACAAGCTGCGCGCCTTGAGCGCAGGCAGCAGTGAAGTGGACAGTAAAGGCTCTCCGGCCACCAACGAGTGGGATCAGATTTTGGATAAAGCAAATTCAACCGACAATACAACAGGCTGGATCAAAAATTGGAGTGCCCAATACTCTTGGGGGCAGGATACTTCTGAAACTGTTTCATTATACCGCGCTATGCGGGGGTTCTCCGGCGCGCGCACTTGGAGTTTTAACATGAGTACCGATCCGAACTACGCCTTCCGTCCCGCCCTTGAGGTACTGGAGCCTGACACACTGGGCGATGACGGACTGAAAGCCGTCACACTGAACCTCAACGGTGGCACACTGAAGGGCGATACGGCGAACATTAAAATCATCTGTGCGGGCAATAGCTTCAAAGCGCCAAGCGGCGAAGGGCTGACAGCACCCGAGGGCAAGACCTTTACCAACTGGAAGGATACGAACAGTACAACAACCTACGCTGCGGGTGTAGCTGTGCCCAAAACCGTGACCGGGTTAACTGCACAGTGGGAGGTATCCATTACGGAGATACCCGTACCAACCGCAAACACCGGCCTGAAATGGACGGGAAGTGTTCTGACCGGCGTGAACGCAGGAATCGGCTATACCCTGAGCGGAGATTATCAGAAAACAGAGGTTGGTGATTACACCGCCACGGCAACACCGCAATCCGGCTATGCGTGGAACGATAGCACGGCCACACCCCAAAGCATTCCATGGAGCATCGCAAAGGCTGACGGCCCCGCCGCTCCTACCACGCTTTCCGGCGTTGCGCCAAGCAGTGCGGGCGGTACGGACGGCAAAATCACCGGCACAACCGCCGCTATGGAATATGCCGATAATGCCGGCTTTAGCAATGCTCAGGATTGCACCGCAACTGAAACCACAAGCCTTTCCGCAGGAACCTACTTCGTTCGTGTAAAAGCCACCGCTACCCATGAGGCAGGCGTATACACCACTGTGACGGTTGCGGCAGGCGTTACGAAGATAGCCGTACCCGCCGCAAACACCGGCCTGCAATGGACGGGAAGTGTTCTGAGCGGCGTGAGCGCAGGAACCGGCTATACCCTGGGCGGAACTTTTGAGGCAACAGCGGTAGGCGATTACACCGCCACCGCAACGCCGCAATCCGGCTATGCGTGGAATGATAGCACGACCACAGCCACGAACATCTCATGGAGCATCGCAAAGGCTGACGGCCCCGCCGCTCCTACCGGGCTTTCCGGCGTTGCGACAAGCAGTGCAGGCGGCACGGACGGCAAAATCACCGGCACAAGCGCCGCTATGGAATATGCCGATAATACCGGCTTTACCAATGCGCAGGATTGCACCGCAACTGAAACCACAAGCCTTTCCGAAGGAACCTACTACGTGCGTGTAAAAACCACCGCTACCCATGAGGCAGGCGCATACGCCACTGTGACGGTTGCTCCTGACCCGGACATTGCAACCGTTGCGGCGGCGAAAACCGCCGCGCAGAACGCAGGCTACGCCAATATGACCCAGGCGGCGGCAACGAATGAGGACGCGATTAAAACGGCACTGAAAAACACTGCGGAAACGGCAGTGGGTAACAGCGCTATTACAGTCACCATAACTAAGGTCAGCTACACCCCGCCGACAGTGGGAACTGCCGCAAAACCCAGCGGTACAAACGGCAGCTATACCTTTACCGTTACGGTATCCAAGGGCGGACAAAGCGAAACAACAGAGCAGAAAATCATCGCCATCACAGCGACGCGTTATACAAGAGGAACCGGCGGCGGCTCGGGCGGCGGCTCCTATACACCTGTACAATCCACAAAGCCTACTGAGCCTGTCAGCGGCAGCACGGAAAACAAAGCCGCGGTTGACAATAACGGCAACGCTAATGTCAGCCTTACCGATAAAAACATTACCGATGCGCTTGCGGACGCAAAGGCTGTCGCGGCAAAAAAAGGTGTGAACGCGGGCGATATTACAGCGGCGATTCATGTCACGACAGGCGGCAAGGACGCAAGCACCGTGACGGTCAATTTGCCCAAAACGACACAGGAGCAGGTCATTGGTAATAAGATTGCCAGCGTTCAGCTGGTTATTGACCGCCCCGATCTTACCCTCGGAATCAACCTTGCGGCGGTAACGGAAATGAATGGGCAGGCAAAGGCTGACGTACAGCTTTCCGCCACCCGCATGGACAATGCAAAGTTGTCCGGCGACGCAAAGACCGCCATCGGCAACCGGCCAACCTTTGATTTCAAGGCGGCTTATGGCAACGGCAAATCCGTGACCAATTTCGGCAAGGGCAGAGTCAGTGTGGAGATTCCCTATACCCTGCAAGAGGGCGAGGCAGCGGGCAACGTTTGTGCCGTGTATGTGGACGCAAATGGCAAAGTGACCTATCTCACCGATTCCAGCTATGATGCAAAGCGCGGAACGGTCGTGTTTTCCACCGGCCATTTCTCCACTTATGGCATAGCCTACAAGGCCGGCTTTAACTTTACCGACATTAATGGGCATTGGGCGGAGGAAGATATTCTCTTTTCTGCAAACCGGGGTATTCTGGCCGGCACCGGCACCACAACATTTTCCCCCAATGCTCCTATGACACGGGGGATGTTTGTTACAGCACTCGGACGTTTGGCAAATGCCGACATCAGCGCTTACAAGAAATCCAGCTTCAGTGATGTGAAAACCGACTCCTACTATATGGGCTATATCGAATGGAGCGTGAAGAATAATATTCTGGTTGGTATCGGCGGCGGCAAGTTTGATCCGGACGGCCTTATAACCCGTAAGCAGATGGCGGTTATGATGGACAGGTACGCCACGGTTATCGGATTCAAGCTGCCGGAGGTTCACACACAGAACACCTTTGCCGATAACGCCAAAATTGGCGCGTGGGCGGCTCCTTCCGTGAAGCGCATTCAGATGGCGGGTATCCTCCAAGGCAAAAACAATAACTTTTACGACCCGCAGGGAACGGCTGCCCGTGCCGAGGCTTCGGCAGTGCTGCGGCGCTTTGTTGAATTGATGATTTTCAGCGACACTGCCCAGGGCTGGGTAAAAAATGATTCCGGCCAGTGGATGTTTTTTAAAGAGGGAAAAGCCCTTACCGGATGGCAGACTGTGGAAGGCAAGGTCTACTGCTTTGACAGCAGCGGGGGTGCCTTCGCAAGCGGCTGGACGCAGAACGCCAAAGGCGAATGGTTCTTCCTGTCATCAGACGGCAGTGCCGTAACGGGATGGAAAGATATTAAAACAAATGGAGATTTGAAAAGCTATTATTTTGATACCTATGGTGTCATGATTGTTGGAAAATGGCTTCAGATCGACGGCAAGTGGTATTACTTCAATGCCGATGGCTCTCTTGCCAAGAGTACCAAAATAGATGGTTATGAAGTTGATGAAAACGGTGTAAGAAAAACAAAGTAACCAAAACAACAGAATATATTGCCAAGGGCAAACCCGGTGAAAGCCGGGGGCGCAAAGCTACAGGGTCTAAGGCGTTTGATAAAACGCTACGATAGCCTGGCTGCCAAAAACCGCGTAGGGCCTGCCCTCTCCAAACAGAGGGCAAGGCCCTACGCTCACTTTTTGTCCCCCTTTGACGGTTTTTGATGGATTATTTGGATATCGGGATACCGACTTTCGCTTTTTTCAGACGACCGCTTTTTGTGTGAACTGGCTGTTGTAAAGCTCGAAATAAAACCCTTTCCGCGCAAGCAATTCCTGATGATTTCCCTGCTCGATGATGGCTCCGTGATTCATGACCAGGATTGTTTTTGCTTCTTTGATGGTGGACAGGCGATGGGCGATAATAAAGCTTGTTCGGCCTTCCATCAAATTGGTCATGGCCTTTTGAATGAGAACTTCGGTCCTTGTATCGACACTGCTTGTCGCTTCGTCAAGAATCAAAATCGCCGGATCGGCCAGAATCGCCCTGGCTATGGTCAAAAGCTGTTTTTGTCCCTGGGAAATATTTGTGGCCTCTTCATTCAGTATGGTCTCATAGCCGTCAGGCAGGGTCCGGATAAAATGATCGGCATGGGCAGCCTTTGCGGCCCGGACAATATCTTTCATTGACGCCCCTTCCCGGCCATAAGCGATATTTTCTCTGATCGTGCCGTTGAAAAGCCAGGTATCCTGAAGGACCATCCCAAACATGCCTCTTAAGGCCTTTCGCTGAATATCCCGAATGTCCACCCCGTCTATTTTAATCGCCCCGCCATTCATTTCGTAAAAACGCAGCAGCAAATTTACCATGGTTGTTTTTCCCGCTCCTGTCGGCCCCACAATGGCAATCGAATCCCCCTTTTGGACCTTAAGGCTGATGTCTTCGATCAATGGTTCATTGTCCAGATATCTGAAATTGACCCTTTCAAATTCGACTTCACCCCGGGGAGACTGCAATACTCCGGCCGCCGGACCGTCAGGAATCTCCTCCTGCTCATCCAGCACCTCAAAAACGCGTTCGGCACAAGCGATGGTTGACTGAATAATATTGGCGATATTGGCGGTCTGTATGATGGGCATAGTAAAAGAGCGGGAATATGAGATGAAGGCCGTAATATCTCCCAGATTAAGCCTGTTTTTTGCCACCCAGATGCCACCGATCACACAAATCAGGACATAACCAAGGTTACTGACAAAATTCATGAGCGGAAACATGATTCCGGAGACAAACTGGGCTTTCCATCCGGCATCGTAAAGTCCCTCATTAATCTGATTGAACTTTTCCACAGATTGTCTTTCATGACCAAATGCTTTCACGATCTTGTGTCCGGTATACATTTCTTCCACATGCCCGCTCAGCTCTCCGATTTCCTTTTGCTGGGCCGCAAAATACTTTTGCGATTTTTTGGCGACAAAGGCGGTTGATCCTACATAGAGCGGAAGGGTGACTAAAACGATCACGGTTAAGAGCGGGCTGATGCTCAGCATCATCACAATAAACCCGATGATTTGCAGTATCGATGTGATCAGCTGGGTCAAGCTTTGCTGCAAGGTAGAAGATATGGTATCAATATCGTTCGTCACCCGGCTGAGAATTTCTCCATGTGTTTTGGAATCAAAGTATTTCAATGGTAATCTAGCCAGCTTGTCGTCGACATCCCGCCTCATTTCAAATACTGTTTTCTGAGCGACTCCGGACATCACGTACTGCATCACAAAGGTGAATAAAGCGCTGAGAACATACACTCCAAGCAAAATAAGAAGGATATATCCGATATAGGAAAAATCAACCTTTCCTCCCGTTTCTTGAATCACCCTGTTCAGGTACTCTAGTTTATCCGGCGAAAGGTGGGCCTGAGCCATCGAAATGCCCGGGTCTCCGGAAGCTGCCTGGCTCAAAGCGATTTTGGCCACTACACCGTCAGTCAGCTTGTTAATGGCTTTGGCGCTTATTTTCGGGGCCACTATAGTGAACGTCGTACTGAACAAAGCAAAGATCAGAACAGTGATGATATTGATTTTATAAGGTCTAAAATAGCGGATAAGCCGTTTCAGCGTACCTTTAAAATTATTGGCTTTTTCAACGGGTCTGCCCAAGGCCTCGTCCGGACCTTTTGGGCCCGTGCCTCCTGTTTTTCCGCTCCGCGAGTTAAATCGCGTCCTTTGTTCATTGTGTTTCCCGCTCATGCGATCTCCTCCCCTGACAGTTGCGAAGATACAATCTCCCGATAAACCTCACAGCTTGTTAACAGGTCCTGATGTGTTCCTGTTCCGGCAATGCTTCCGTTATCCAAAACAATAATCTGATCAGCATCCATCACCGTCCCGATGCGCTGAGCCACAATCAATACTGTTGATTGCAGGGTTTCTTTTTTTAGTGCTTCTCTCAGCTCGGCATCAGTTTTAAAATCCAAAGCGGAAAAGCTGTCGTCAAAAATATAGATCTCCGGTCTGCGTACAAGGGCCCGGGCAATGGAAAGCCTTTGTTTCTGCCCTCCGGACAGGTTTGTTCCTCCTTGGGCAATCAAAGTCTCGAAGCCATCCTTCATCTCCGCGATAAACCCGGCGGCCCGGGCCACTTCCGCAGCTTCCCTGATTTCTTCCCCGGAAGCGTCAGGTTTCCCGTAACGGATATTATCGGCAATGGTGCCTGAAAAAAGTACGGCCTTCTGGGGAACGAGTCCGATCTTTTCACGCAGCTCTCCCTGAGAGATTTCTCTGACATCAAGACCGTCAACAAGCACACTGCCGCTGTCGACATCATAGAAACGCGGAATGAGATTAACCAGAGAGGATTTCCCCGAACCCGTTCCCCCGATAATCGCCGTGACCTCTCCGGGTTTAGCCGTGAAAGAAATGTCGTTCAGGGCCGGCTGCTCAGCTCCGTGATAGCTGAAGGTGACATTTTTGAACTCCACTAAGCCTCGCAATTCCCGGACGGTCTTTGGCTGTCTGGGGTCCTCAATGTCCGGACGGCTGTTCAAAATCTCATTGATTCTTGCGGCCGAAGCCTGGGCACGCGGGACCATAATAAACATCATTGAAAACATCAGCATGGAAAACATGATTTGCATGGCATATTGAGTAAAGGCGACCAATGCCCCTAAATCCATCCTGCCCTGATCAATGCGAATACTGCCGTACCAGAGGATTGCTATTGTCGTCAGATTCATGATCAGCATCAAGGTCGGCATCAGAAAAGCCATAATGCGGTTCACTTTAATATAATTATTGGTCAGATCCAGACTGGCTTCAGCAAATCTGGCCCCTTCATGCTCCATGCGGTTGAAGGCCCGGATGACCCTGATCCCTGTCAATTTTTCCCTTAATACCAGATTAACTTTGTCAATCTTGACTTGAACAGCTTTAAACAGGGGCATTGCCTTACGGGCGACAAGGAAAATGGTCAGGGCAAGAACCGGCAGGGCAATGCCCAAAACCCCCGTCAGGGCCTTGTCCTTGGAATAGGCCAGGAGGATTCCTCCTATGGCCATTAAAGGCGAACTCACCATCATTCTCATAATCATAAACGTCACTTGCTGGATCTGGGTGATGTCATTTGTGGTTCTCGTGATTAAAGTGGCCGTGCCGATCCGGTCAAACTCATGGAGAGAGAAACCCTCCACTCTGGCAAATACTTTATCGCGAATGATCCGGCCCAGGCCTACAGACGCCTTTGCTGATAAAAAGGTGGATATTACGGCACATACGGCGCCCCCCGCAGCAATTAGAAGCATGATTCCTCCTGTTTTCAGGATAAAATCCGTATCCCCTTTCATCACTCCGCTGTTCACAATATCCGCCATGAGGGTCGGCAAATACAAATCTGAAGTTGTCTGCAGGAAAATCAGGACCAGTGAAACCACGATATAAAGGGTATATGGTTTCAACAATTTATACAGTTTCAGCATCTGTTTTCATCTCCTATCTTTTCATGTCCGGTCAGCTTGTTCAACCGTCGTCCAGGTCCGAGTGCATAAGCCGCTTCAGGATGTTCAGCCCGTTCATGATCTGGTCGATCTCTTCGGGTGTCGCTTTGCTCAATAAGCTCTTCATTGTCCCTTCAGTCTTCAGGTGAAAGTCACGATGGATCTCCTCCATCCTTGGAGATAGGCTGACATAAACCACCCTTTTATCCTCTTCGCTTCTTGACCGTTCCACGAGACCTTGTTTTTCCAGCCTGTCAATGATCCCGGATACCGTTCCATCCGTTAGATTCAGTTTTTGGCTTAATTCGCTGATTTTCATTTTGCAGCCGTTTCGGGATAAAATACCGATCAGAATCCCCTGCGGCATCGTCATCGTCATCCCCATATTTTCGAACCTTCTGCCTATACTTTGTTTTAACATGCCGTTGACCTCACGAAACAATCCGGCAATTTCCAGGACTTTTTCCGTACTTTCCATTGATCTTCCTCCCTCATTACTTCAAGCCTATGTAAACAGCAGGTTCAGGATCATATACAAATAAGCTCCTCGGAATCAATATCTTCTCCGGCAAAAATATTTCTGATGTAAATATTTTGCCTTAGAATATTTTGCATGAAAATATTTCGCATGCAAAATATATTATTCCTTTGAGCTTATCTTGTCAATTTATAAATTTTTCCTGCATTCAACAAAGACACCGTCTATCGTCCTACTAAAACGGTGTCTTGTGTAATATGATCCCTTTAAATTAATTAGATTTTGCCTTGATTCCAAGATGTTCCTTTAAGCCTTCCTGCAGAATGGCTGAGAAATTGACTCCCGCTTTTTCTGCCTGGACATTTAGCCAGCTCGGGATAGAAAGTGTCTTCTTTACCGCCCGATGATCATTGATGCGTCGATATTCGGCCGTATCAGCATCAATCAAATTAACAAACCCATGATCAGTCCGGATATCAAACAAAGAGCTGGCGGGGGGAATTTGCTCTTTATTGTTTTCCGCATCGCACAGCCACATTGATAAAGCGTCTCGCCCCATTTCGATCGCATGAGGAACTGAATCACCGCAGGTTACACACCCAGGCAAGTCAGGGAACTGAATGCAATATCCGCCCTCTGGTTCTGGTGTAAAAGTTGCCGGATAAACATATTTCATTTTGGATTCTCCTTTCGGTCTGGTCAGCCTTAAAAACGCGAAATTTATTTCAACCCCGCCGCTCTAAGGATTTGATGTAACGTACCAGGTGGAATGTCCTTCTTATGTCTCGGTATCGGAATCCTTACGCCCGGGTGGTTAGGGTTTATCGCTAAATGGTGTCTGGTTCCTTCTGTGATTTTCCATCCGTTATTCTTAAGCAATCGAAGGATTTCCTTCTCAGTCATTTATTGCCCCTCCCTTTGAATCATTATACACGTAATATGACGTAATGTTAAATAGAAATTATGTAATGATACGTATTTTTTAGAACCCAAAGGTCTTTTTGTTTTAAAAACAGCATTTTTTTGCTGCTCTGCTTATTGCTCTGATGGTTGTGATCAAATTAAAACAACTTTAAGAATAAAGGGCAGAGCAACGGAGCCAAGACGACTGTGATCAGACCCGTGAAAATCATAGAAAGGCTGGCAATTGTCCCTTCCAGAAAACCCATTCCAAATGCGGTGAACGTCCCGCAGGCATGGGCGCTGGTTCCCAGCAGCACTCCTTTGGATACCGGCGAGTGAAGGTGCAGGAGCCGGATGGTCAAAGGCCCGATCAGCAGGCCCGCCAATCCGGTGATAATAACAAAAACAGCAGTAAGGGCAGGCATTCCGCCTATGTTTTGGGAAACAACAATGGCAATGGGTGTGGTTATGGAACGGGGTTCTAAACTTTCAATAATCTGAGGTTTAAAATTGACCAGTATTCCCAGCATGACAGAAATCAGCAGAGAAAAAACCACGCCGACCAGGACGCTGAATCCGATTTCCGCAAAATATTTTTTTAATGTTTTGTAATGTTTATGCAAAGGCAATGCAAAAGCAACGATTGACGGCTGGAGCAATACGGTCAACCATTTTCCGCCGGAGATATAGCTTGTGTATGAAGTTTGCGATATTGACAGGAAAAGCACCAGAGCTATGGGAACGATGAACAACGGTGAAAAAAAGACCAGGTGAAAACGCCTGTACAAGGCCTTGGAGGCATAATAGAAAAAAACAGTCAGAATAAAGCTTTCCAGTCCTCTCAATGTCATCATCACATTTTTCCTCTTTTCATTCTGCTTTGCATCAATAATTTTTTTACTTTGTGATGCATCATCAATTCTGCTGTAAGCCCACTGCTGATCATCACCGTTATTGTGCCGATCAGGATAATGAAAAACAAGTCAATCCCGATTTTTTGCAGGATGTCCTGGTACTGGATAACGGCCACAACGGACGGGATAAAAAACAAAATCAATTCGGTAAGCAGCCAATTTCCTCCAATCATTACCCATTTGCAGGGAACGATATTGAAGTGCAGGAGAAGAAACAGCAGAGCCAGCCCAATCAAGCTGCCGGGAAAATCCAAATGAAACAAATGCGCCAAATCATTTCCGGCCAATACAAAGAGGTAGAGAACCGCTATTTGAATGATTCCAATCATGATTTCTTTCATTCTATGACTTGTTGTCCCTGACCAAAGCGCCTTCATCCGTTCGATCTCTCCCATCTTTATGTCAATCATCACTAAATATTCAGATACTGTAATTGACTCAGGTTGTTTTTTCTATTATATGCCGTTTTTATTTTAAGTTCAATTAAATTATTTAATTTAAATATTAAATATATATTAAAAAATTAAAGATAAATGCAAATTATCAATAATTTACTGAAAATGATTAAAATATGTTTTACATTATTAAAAATTATCGGAACTTATTCAACTGTCTTATTTGTTGAAAAATTCTAACGATAGAACATTATTATTTTTTTAATTTTTCCTGTTCAGCGGCACAACAAAGAGACCGGCCCTGATCACAGATCAGAAACCGGCCTTACGTTTTTCAATACCATATATCGTTTTCAGATATTGATTACAGTTCAAGCATTGAATCATTCAGCGGTCGCAAGAATTTACTTTTTGAATTTCAGCCCGCTTGTATAGGCTTTCCCAAGGATTTCGCCTACCCCATAATACGTGCTTTCACCGGGAGAGTATAAAAGGGGACTGATTTTTCTCATTTCCGGTTTTCCATTTTCGCCCAGGACATCTTCTTCAGCTTTGACATCAACGACCCGGCCGATAAACTGAATATGTTGTCCTAACTCAACGGTTTGCAAAAGCTTGCACTCCAGAATAAGCGGAAACTCTCCCACATAGGGCGCGTCCACCAGCTCGCTTCTGACCGGGGTCAGCCCGGCAGCCTCAAACTTATCCACTTCTTTGCCTGAGGCAATCCCGAAAAAATCAACTGCTTCCAGATAAGATGCCGAAGGAATACTTACCGTAAAGGCTTCTCTCTCCAGAATACTCTGATATGAATGCCTTGATTTTCTCAAGGAGACTGTTACTGCCGGCGGATCAGAGCAGCACACTCCGGCCCAGGCGGCCGTCATCCCGTTCGCCTTGCCGTTTTGATCATAGGAACCAATGATCCAGGCCGGAGTAGGATAAGCAAAAGTATTTGACCCGATTGACTTCTTCATGTTCACACTCCTTACTGTTTATCGTTTTTTTATGCCATTCTTTGATCACTATATGAGGAAAACTCTGTCAATAAAACTAGTTGCATCCAATCATTTTATCGGGGCTGATTTTTTCCGGAATAAATCTGACATTATCCCCTCTTCCCAAATCAACAATAGAACCGGTGGAATTGATTCTCCGTTCAATGCAGGAACGGCAATGGGCAGGCTCGTCTCCTGTACAAATTTTATTTTCATAGAGATCATATTTTTCTCTGAACAGAGTCGGAGTCAAATTGGGCATAACAACATTTGCTCCGGCCATAAGGGCCTGTTCCCTTCCGGTTGGACTGAGGGTGCCTAAGGCAGTAGTTGCCGGAATTAATGCTTCCGGGACCAACAGACGGGAAAAGGCGACCAAAACCAGGGTATCTTCAACCGTACCGCCCTTTTCTTCTTTTAACGGTGTTTCACTATGAGGAATAAACGGACCGATCCCGATCATTTCAGGCTGAAATTCCTTGAGAAAAAGCAGGTCCTCGGCCAAATGCTCTTCTTTTTGTCCGGGCAGGCCAACCATGAACCCGGCCCCGACCTGATAGCCGATTTGTTTTAACTTCCGAAGAATTCCCATGCGGTCGTCATAGCTCATTCCGGGATGCAGCTTTTCATAGAGCTCCCGTGACGCTGTCTCATGCCTCAGCAGGAAACGGTCCGCCCCGGCCTTGTACAGGGCGTCGTAGGTAGCGATATCCCTTTCGCCAATTGACAAGGTCACAGCGGCATCGGGAAAAAGCTGTTTGATCCTGGTCACCAAGCCAACCAGGATTTCCTTCGTATACCACATGTCCTCTCCGCTTTGCAGAACGAATGTCCGATAACCGAGGTTATACCCATCCTGACAGCATTCGAGAATCTCACTTTCGCTCAGACGGTATCTCTCCGCATTGGCATTCATCCCCCGAATGCCGCAATAAAGGCAATTCCGCCGGCAGTAATTGGAAATCTCGATCAGCCCCCGCATGAAAACCCGGTTACCGTAATACCTGGTCCTGGTTTTGAGGGCCAGGTCGAAAAGCTTTTCTTTTTTCTCCGCGGTCATATTCTTCAACAGCCGGACAATCTCTTCCTTTGTCAGGGAATTGGTTTCATCAAGCTTTTGCAGCAGGTCCATCCTTTCCACCTCTTTTCCTTAAAGTTCATTCAGATTATACGGTGTTTCCTGATACAGATAATAATTGAGCCAGTTCATAAAGAGCAGGTTGGCATGTCCCCGCCAATTGACGACCGGCTGCTTTCGGGGATCATTGCCGGGAAAATAATTTTCAGGTACTTGCACATCCAGTCCCTTCGTCACATCCCTTTCATATTCCTTTTTCAGCGTAAAAGGGTCATACTCAGGATGCCCGGTGACAAAAACCTGACGCCCGTCCTTTTTGGCGATCAGGAATATTCCGGCTTTTTCAGAAGCGGCAAGAATTTCCAGATCGTGATTCTTTTTGATATCCTCAGCCTTTACTTCAGTATACCTGGAATGCGGAGCAAAAAATTCGTCGTCAAATCCTCTTAGAAATTTATTGTTATTCTTATTCACCAAATGGTGCTGATATATTCCGGAGAGCTTTTTTTCCAAGGGGTATTTTTGAATTCCGTAGTGATAATACAATCCTGCCTGGGCACCCCAACAAATATGCATGGTGGAAAAAACATTGCGCTTGCTCCATTCCATAATTTCCTTCAGCTCTTCCCAATAGTCCACCTCTTCAAATTCCAGGTTTTCTACCGGGGCTCCCGTAATAATCAGCCCGTCATACTTCTGGTCTTTGATATTTTCAATACCTGTATAAAAGCGGTCAAGATGCTCGGCCGGAGTGTTGGCCGATTCATGAGTGACCGTATTCAGCAGGGTAATATCGACCTGTAACGGACTATTTCCCAAAAGTCTTAAATACTGGGCTTCCGTAACAAGCTTAGTGGGCATAATATTCAATATCGCAATACGCAAGGGACGAATATCCTGATGGGTGGCCCTGTCCTCATCCATCAGGAAAATATTTTCTTTTTCCAAGATGGCCCTTGCCGGAAGATCATCAGGTATTTTTACCGGCATTTACTTTCACTCCTTGATCAGAACTGTTCTATAAAATATATCATATTTCTAGGGATCAGGGTAGTTTATAAAAAGAGATCAGGCTATAATTTATTGCAAGGGGTGAGGAAAGATGAATCCGTATTCCGGTGAAGAAAACAGCCCTGCAAGAAAAAGCAAAAGAAAAAAATTTATCACGGCAGGTATCCTTGGATTTGCCCTGGCTGTAACAGCGCTGCTTTATACTTATCCTCCCGCGGTTGACCAGATGAACTCCTGGCTCCGGCAATTCAATATCCCTTTCAGGATCGAGCCGTCCGGTCTGCTGATCGGCCGCGGCCTTATCTCAAACAACGGACAGGGAACTCTCCCCCAAATCAACTATCCCCTGTCTCAACAAGCATCTCCCGAAATTACGGTTCACTCCGGGGATATCTTTGTTCAACAGTCCGCTCTTGACAAGGTCTGCTCCCTTATCCAAAAATATTCCCTCTCAACATTAAAAAATTATGCGGGGATCACTCCCCAGGGGGATGTTCATCTCGTTCTTTTTTCGTCGGAAGCGACTTACCGCAATGCCCTCTCCCAGGCCAAGGTCGACCCGGAGGTTCTTGATTCTATTTTAGCGGTAACCAGCGGGCTTACCGTCGGTGATACGGTATGGATCCCCCTCTATCGTCTCAATGACGACATCGATCTCACCAATGACCTGAGCCATGAATTGTTTCATGCTTTTTCCAATATTGAAGGTTACGGCCTTGATCTTCCTGTCTGGGTGAGTGAGGGGATGGCTTGGCGGATTGCCCTTCTTTCCCAGGATATGATCAGTACCGAACAAACCGATTACACCATGAGCTATTATGAAGAAGGTGTTTATGAAGCGGCCAGATCAGGGAAACTCCTTCCTTTAACCGCTACGGATACTGAATTGCTTTCGGCGGGCTACAATGTTCAGTATCAGTATTTTTTAGCCGTTAATGAATTAATTCATACGCATGGTCAGGATACCTTTCTGAATTTTATGCGCAATGTCAAAAAAAGCAATTCCGATCAACAGTTTTCCTCTTCTTTTCAGGAGACCTTTCAAGCCTTTCAGGACAGGTTTACGGCTTCTTTGGAGAAATTTGCCTATTGATTAAGCATTAAAAAATGCTATAATAACATCAACCCACCTCGTTTGTAGGATAATCTAGGTTTTGATCCAACTAATGAAAAGGGAACCTTAAGTGACTTCAGGAGTACGGCAAGCCTTCTCAGGATGGAAGCCGGAAACTGTCGGCCTGGTGCCCACCTGCATGTGCAGGGTCATAAAACTTAGAGTCTTACGGCCAGGCGGGATTATTTCTATCATTACCCAAGGCGCAGGCATGTTTTCATGTCTGTTTTTTGCTCATATTCGATTTCCCGAGGATCATTTTCGGAAATATTGACCTGCCACTCCATCCTGTCTTCACTGTCTTCCTGGAATGAAGGCATCTTATCCAGCGGAACTTTGAGATATTTTGCTGTCGCCGATGCGGCTACTTCGCCGTTTGCCAGAATAATCTCTCCGGTTCCTTCGAAGGTTCTGCTTTTTTCCCGGGTGATCCGCCCGATTACGATTAATTTTTGCCCCAGCGGTACATGTTTTTTATATTTTAAATTTAATTCTACCGTATAACCGAGCATATCTCTGTCCGTCACCATGATGGCCCTGCCGATTGTCTCATCAAGAATCGCCGCGGATATTCCACCGTGTGCAATTCCCGGATAGCTTTGGTGCTCTTCCCTGGGCGTAAAAATCCCGGCGAGCTCTCCGTTGTCCAGCTCATAAAATGAAGCTTTGAGGCCAAAATCATTCTTCACACCACAAACCAGGCACATTCTGCTGTTTTCTTGTTTTCTGAGAACCTTATGCTTCATCACTTTACCTCCGTCAGATTTATCCCCATTCTTATCCTTTTCCAAAGAAATTACAAGGTTTATTTTTACATGATTAAACAGTATTTTACAAAAAACTTGAAAGAACCTTAATCTTTGTATATATTATATAAGGAAAAATATCCTCGATCCGGGAATAAGGCTCCAACCTGATCTTGCTTTTTTGTTTTTTCCACTCTAATATCTTTTTGTCAAACAACTTTCCTTTACCTGAATACAATTATGGGGGTCATGAGAATTGAAAATTGCCAAGGAATTACTCTTTTTTTCCTTATTCCAATTGCTCTTTTGTTCACTTTTAGGCTTCGTTCTGATCATTTACGGTCCTTTTGCCAATATCCGCAGCACCTTTATCACAACTGCCATGACGACCATGCATAACCAGCACCTGGCGACAATCTTTTTTAAACAGGAGCAGGTCGATCAAATCTTAAAGGACACCCAGTTTATTGTGTCGGAAAAAGAGAATACCAGTGATGTTTCCGCAACGAATACCGGAAATAGTATCACAGTTACCGAAGTTGGAGGTAAGTTCAAAGGTTATCTGATGACGATCGACAATCCGGCCCGTGTTAAGGTTGGATCGGGAGAGATTGGCAAAAACGGCCTCATCCTGAGTCAACTCGTAAAGAAATATAATGCCGTAGGCGGGGTCAATGCCGGGGGCTTCAGTGATTTTGCCGGGGCCGGCACAGGTGGGATACCTGATGGAATATGCATAGAAAACTATCAGATAACCTACATTGAAGATTACCTGGCGAAACCTAGCCCTTCAACCGGTAAGTATCCTAAAATGCGAGTTATTGGCTTTAATTCAGATAATATCTTAGTCATCGGAACCTTTGATCTCAATGAAATAAAAGCCGAAGGCTTGCGTGACGCCGTCAGTTTTGGTCCTCCCCTTATCGTCAACGGCAAGCCGATGATCACAAGAGGGGACGGAGGAGCGGGCATTCAGCCCAGAACCGCCATCGGCCAGAAAAAAGACGGAACGGTATTACTGCTTGTTATTGACGGACGCCAGCTGACTACTCTCGGCGCCAGCTACAGAGATTTACAGGATATTTTGCTCGAACACGGGGCATACAACGCCGCCAATCTGGATGGTGGTTCGTCAACCACCATGTATTATAATGGAAGTGTGATCAATCAACCTTGGGATATGTTCGGTGAACGCGCTCTTGCTTCAGCGTTCATCGTCGAATAGGAGAATGACATGTCAAATTTTTTTAAAAGGATTATCCTGTATCTTTCCATCGGGGTCATTCTGACCATGATTCCCCTCTACTATATGAACAACATCCTATTCTCAAGCGCCTCTCCCACAAGCACGGCGGATCAGGAGAATAAGGTCTCCTACAAATTGAAGAGCAGCCTTCCCGCGGCGGCTGCCCACCCCTATTTTCTCTACGATCACCAGCATATTTCTTATGTCGAAAACGGTATCCTGAATATTAAGGACTTGAGCTCAGACGCGGTTGTCAAGCAGCTTCAGGAAGACGACCCCATCATTTATGCCTTTCCTCTCAATGACCGGAATATCATCATCTATTTCACTTATGATGATTCCCAAATAGACATTAAGAATTACAACTTTGATAAGGACGAGAAGGCAGATCAGCTTTCCATCAACGTGAAAAACGTAAGCAAGATCAAGCATGCCAAATATTCCAGTTTGACTAACCTGCTCTATCTTGATGTGGAAACCAGTGTGAACAATAAAACTTCAGACAAGATATACAAGGTAACCATCATGAAGAACCTTTACCCTTTCGCGAACAATGATAATATTGTCGCCATGGAGCTCCTTTCCAACAAGGATCTGCTTATCTATCAGGATGAATTAGGAAATGTGATGATCAACGGCCAGGCTTTCCGCCACGAGAACTATACCAAATTTAAGCTTCTGGGAATTGACGGCAGTGATACTGTTTATCTGGCTCCTGTCAATAACCCCTTAGAGGTGATTATGTTAAAGGACGACAATGTTCTCGGCTCAAAGCAGCTTACCGATGTCAACTATATTTCGACACTGAGTCAGGGAGATCATGTCTACCTCATCTACAAAAATCATGTCCTCGACCTGGTCAGCGGCTCTGATTATCCCATTGACGAAGACATACAGGTGCTTGATCTGTATAACGGCTATCTCTTTTATGAAACAGCCGACCGGCAGTTAAAAGCAGAAAAATTAAGTTAAACGGCCTGCTCAATACAATCAAATCAGCTTCAAAGCTCATTTTCTCATCGCTACCCGAGGAAGCCTCTGCGGCTTCTTTTCCTTTCTTCCGGAGCAGTAATTTCTGATCGATTTGAGTATACTCTATATTATGGTCCCCCTTTGATCAGAACAGGAAATCAAAAGTATCGTGCTGTCACCTTATTGTCGCATGACTCCATGCTTTTAAAAGGATGAGTGTAATGTCTGAATATGAAAAGACCCTTCAGGAAGAAACGGTTTACCTGACCCAAACAATCGACCTGATCAACAAAGTGATTGCTCATGAAACCGGGGAATTGCTGGAGAGCCGCCGCAAACAGTTTCTGACCTCCCGGCGTGAAATGTGGGAGGATACAAATCCGTCCTCTCCGGATTTTGACCGGATCATTGAAACCAGCCAATATCTTGCAGCCATTAATCAGGATACCTTAGGGTATCTTCACACAACGAAACGTCTGGACCGTTATCAACGCTTGATCTCTTCCCCTTATTTCGGCCGTGTCGATTTTACCGAAGACGACTACCCGGAGCGGGAAAGGCTTTATATCGGTTATTGCAGCATCATCGATCCCGACACCCGCGAAGTCTGTGTTTACGATTGGCGGGCCCCTGTTTCCAGCCTGTTTTACAGCGGGGAATCGTCCCGTGCCGCCTACTCCTCCCCTGCCGGTCAGATCCTGGGAACGATTCACTTAAAAAGACAATTCAAGATTGTCGATTCCAAGCTTAAATACTATTTTGACAGTGCTGTCCGCATCACTGACGAAATCCTCCAGGAGGTGCTCAGCCGTACCTCTTCCTCTAAGATGCGCACGATTGTTGAAACCATCCAAAGGGAGCAGGACCTGATCATCCGCGATACAGATTCCGGCTTGCTGCTGGTCCAGGGAATGGCCGGAAGCGGGAAAACCTCCGTTGCCCTACATCGAATTGCGTTTTTGCTTTATGAAGGCTTGATGTCAAAGCTGAGCTCTGAACATGTCCTGATCATTTCCCCCAATGAGTTGTTCAGCAGTTATATTTATGGCGTATTGCCGGAGCTCGGGGAAGAAAATGTCACTCAATTGACTTTCGACGAAATCAGTTCAACTCTTTTGTCTGAGGACATCGCTTTGGAGACCAGAAACGAACAGCTGGAAGCCCTGCTTCTCGGAAAACCGTCCGGAACCCTTTTTCGGCGGGAAGGGGCCTGTTTTAAAGGATCAAAATCCTTTCATACCATCCTGAACAGGCTGCTTAGACATTATGCTCATCAGGTTATTCCTTTTCAGGATGTCTCCTTTGAAAGCAAAGTCCTTGAAAAGCGCGAAATCCTCAAAAGCCGTTTCCTGCATAATCCCACCGCTATCCCTATGGCGAAACAGCTTCTTAAATTAGAAAAAACCATCCTGGAAGAGATTCATCCTTTGCGCAAAAAGAGGCTGGGCAAATTGATGAATATTGTAGAGCGGAGTGAAGGACATGAGTTGGAAATCAAGACCTTCAGCAGGTATCTTTCCCTTATTGAGGCTAAACAATTTGTCAGAAGGCTTCATCAATTTACCCGTATCCACTATCTGGAAATCTATAGACTCTTATTCCGGCAGGAAGGCCTGCTGCGGTTTCTGGCCCAGGGCCTTGAACTGCCGGAGAACATAAACGGAATCATCGCGGAAACGAATGCCGCTCTGACTGCGGGCCAAGCGTATTATGAAGACTGTGCCCCTCTGCTCTACTTGAAAACAAGAGTAGAAGGCATCCGGTCTTACTCAAGGATCAGGCACGCGGTCATTGACGAGGCCCAGGACTATTCGCCGCTGCAATATGAAGTCTTTAACCTTCTCTTTCCGAACGCCCGCTTTACCGTCCTTGGGGATGTCAACCAGTCCCTGGAAAAAAATATTGACGACACTCTTTATGACCAGATCTCCTCAATTCTCCGCAAGCCTAAAACAAGCAAAGTACTTTTAAGCACCGGGTACAGGTCGACAAAAGAGATCAATGCTTTCGCCCGGGAAATTCTCGGCAAGGATGAACAGTTCTCTCTCTTTGACCGCTGCGGCGAGCAGCCTTCAATCAGGCCCGCAGCAAACACCGGGGAAAAAACCCGGGCAATTATCCTGGATATCCGGGATTATGTGAGCAAAGGATTATCCGTGGCTGTTCTCTGTAAAACAATGCGTGACGCCGAAAAAGCCTATTCCCAGTTAAACGAAATTTCCGGAATAAGGCTGATTGGGCCCCAAGAAGAAGAACTGGGCACAGGGCCGCTGATTCTCCCCTCCTATCTCGCTAAAGGCCTGGAGTTCGACGCCGTAATCATTTACAATGCGGACAAAGAAACTTATCAGAGCGAGACTGACCGCCAAATCTTATATGTTGCCTGTACAAGAGCTCTGCATATTCTCAGAGTCTATTATACCGGAGAAGGAAGCCCTTTCCTGCCTCCGCATTCGGCCGGGGGATTTTCGTCCTTCCGGGACCTCTAGTAATTGTTTATCCTCTCCTGTAATAAACATACAGAAAGGGGGTAAAAAAATGAACTATACCGTGCAATCCGGTGATACCATGAACTCTATTTCTCAACGGTACAATTTAGATCTCGACCAGTTAATTGCCGCCAATCCGCACATCAGCAATCCCCATGAAATCCATCCGGGGCAGGAAATCATTGTTCCCTCTTCGGGGAGCCATTCCCGGCATCATCAATACAGGCTTTCCGAACCTTATCCTGAAATCAAAGTGATGGGCGAGAACTTGCACTACGCGGCTCTCCTCCATGAAGATTTTGCCGGAAAGGTCAGTGAAGTCACAGCGGTTATGCAATATACTCATCATCAGCTTGAGCTGGATATGATGCCCGGTCTGCAGGAAGCCGCCGAGCTTTTGGAGGGCATCAGCATCGTGGAGATGAAGCACCTTGAAATGCTGGGAAAAACCATCATCCTGCTGGGAGGAGCACCTCAATACAACAGCAATTTTCAGCTCTGGACCCCTTTGTATGTTTCCTATTGCGACTTTAATCCCGTCCTCCAGATTCAAGAGGATATCCAGGGTGAGTTGGATGCGATTGCCCAATACCATCATCACATCCGGATGATTGATGATCCGTTTATTCAAGCCCTGCTTGCCAGAATCATCAAGGATGAGGAAGATCATGTCAGACGTTTGACGATCCAGCTCAATAAGCTTGGTCAATGGCACTGTCCAAAAAGGTGAAGCTTGTCTTTTCTGGTTAATTTTTTGATGGAATATTCTCTGCTCATCGCTTCCTCTTTTGTCGGAAATTCTTCAACATGCCTCAGTCTCACCGGAAGCCTTGACTTCGTATACTTGGCCCCTTGCCCGGAGTTGTGCCTGGATATCCTTTTCTCAACATCTTTGGTCCACCCGGTATAAATTGTTCCGTCCCGGCATTCAACCATATAAACATAAAACAATACAACCACCTTGAGCTTTCTGCTTTTGTTTAATTGTTGTCCCCATTTTGATCATTCAGGCTCCTGAAATGGGAGACAATATTTTTCCCCCGCTCCTTGGATTTGTACAATCCGACATCGGCGGCAACAAGCAAATCCCTGACTATTTCGCCATCCTCAGGAAAATGTGCTACTCCTACAGATACCGTTATCCCGGCTTCACTGTCCTCGACCTTTTTCCGAAAACGCTCTGCGGTACAGAGTCCTTCCGCAAGCTTGGTATGGGGCAGGACAATGATGAACTCGTCCCCTCCGTAGCGGCCGATGTGGTCTATGGTCCTACTGTTGTCTTTGGCAATCCCGGCAACCAATTTCAGATACATATCCCCTGCCAGGTGACCTTTGGTGTCATTAATTTTTTTAAAGTCGTCAATATCGAAAAGGAGAACGGTAAAACCATTTTTCTTTTCCCCTTCCGTTAAAGAACGGATGATATTTGTGATCGCCTGTTTATTGAGAATTCCGGTCAGGGAATCGGTCTGAGCCAAATTGATGAGATGCTCATTATGGCGTTCGATCTCAATAACCCTTTTCTGCACTTCAAATTTGACCGTCCTGTCCACATCAAGCAGCTTTTTTTCCGCTTCTTCTAATCTGATGAGCACCGGCCGGTAGATTTTCTGCCAAAAAGTATACATAAACAAAAAAAACGCGGCAAAAATGAGCACAGCTTCCGCTTCAGGGAAATGTGCTCCCAGAAACAGCCCAAACAATTGGCCTGCGCCCAGCAAAGAAAACCCCACGGAAAGTGTGGTCTCTTTTTGGTGAAAAATTTTAGCAAAAATCAGGATATTGCCTACGGCCAAGAATCCGGTAAAACCCGCGAGCAAAAAAAGAGTCCAAGAATAGCCGGAAATGCTCTGAAGGCAGAAGACCGCAAACGGCGAAAGCAGAGCAAGAGAAAGGACTATTCTCAATGTGCTTCCATATTGTCCGCTCTTCTTCCAATACAATCCCAGCGGGAAAAACAAAAATAAGATCAGCAATGCTAAGTGATGCATCTGGAAAATAAAGAATTGCTCGCCCTGGAAAAGAGAAACCACGCCGGTCAGCAGGGGAACGGCAAAAACAACACTCATTATCCTCCAGATGGACTTTTCTTTTTCAATGCCTAAAGAGAACACTAAATTTACGAAAGACATCCCGGAGATCATGAGGGCAAAGGCTAAATTCAGAGGACTCAATGCGAACATCTTATGATTTCATCTCCCGCTTTTACCCATCCCGATCTGATCACCCTGGCAAATATTCCTTCCCGCGGCATCACACAATCGCCAACCAGGTCCTTGATCACACATCCCTGGTGGCATTCTTTGCCGATCTGGGTCACCTCCAGTATGGTTTCTCCTATTTTCAATGTTTCTCCTAGGGGCAGCTCATACAATAGGATTCCTTCTGTCGTCAGATTTTCGGCAAAAATGCCCATCCTGCTGTCCGAACCTTTGAGAATAGTCTTATTGATACTCTCCACACCCAAAAGACTGATCTGTCTGTGCCAGGCTCCCGCGTGGGCATCCTCTTCCAGCCCGTGACCGGCAATCAAATATCCCCGGTCAAGCGGCTGCTTGGGCGTACCTTTTTCCCTGCTTCTGTTTACCGCAACGATTTTGGCCATACTAAATTCCCCATTACTTCAAAAACTTCTCAATTAACATATCGGCAACTTGAACACAGTCCTCCAATGCAAAGACCGGGACTGAAACTGAAAGCTCCCGAACATCGGTAACTACGGCGAGCAGATCCTTTTCCGCCGATACAATTTCTGTCCCTTTGGCCTTCCGGACAATTTCAACCTTTGGTTTTGCCGACTTTTTATATCCTTCAACCAAAATGATATCCACATCTTCAATCATTTCAGTAAGCTGATCCAAGTCTTTCTTGCTGTCTGTCTGCTGAATCAGCGCATATTTATCCGGCCCGATAATCCCCACCGCCTTCGCCCCGGCCTTCGTGAACCTCCAGGTATCCTTACCGGGGATATCCATCTCAAAGCCATGGGTATCGCTCTTTACCGTTCCCACACGGTACCCTCTGCCGCAAAATTGTGCAATCAGCTTTTCCAGGAAAACTGTTTTCCCTGTGCCTGAGTTTTTCGATACGATACATACAACCGGAATATTATCCATGCTGACCTTCCTCTACCCATCCACTCTTTCAATCGTCCTGATTTTCAGCGCAATCTCCTGTCTCACCGCGCAAAATCTGAACCCCATGCTCCAACGCCGGTAAGACAACGTCCAGACATTCGCGTACGGCTTTGGGGCTTCCAGGCAGATTTACGATGATCGTCCCGCCCCTGATCCCGGATACTGCTCTGGACAGCATGGCTCTGGGCGTGATCTTGAGACTTTCGAAGAGGATAGCCTGCACAAGCCCGGGAGCAAGTCTTTCCACCACATCGAGCGTAGCCTCCGGAGTGACGTCTCTTGGCGCGAACCCCGTACCGCCTGTGGTGAATACAACATCAATATTCAAATCGTCGGCATACTCGATCAGCTTTTGGGCTATCTTCTTCCGTTCATCCGGAATAATAGAACAGGCCGCTGTTTCCCAGCCCCTGTTTTGCATGATCTCTTTGATCAGGGGCCCGCTCTGATCTTCTCTTTCGCCGGAGGCCCCCCTGTCGCTTACTGTAAGAATTCCCACCCGGATCATCTGTTTGCACCGCCTTTCTCAGCTTGAGAGATATTCCCCGCTTTTCCCGCCGGATTTGCTCAGAAGCCTGATTTCTCCGATGACCATGTTCTTGCTTGCCGCTTTGCACATATCATAAACAGTCAGAGCGGCAACCGAGACAGCTGTCAGAGCTTCCATTTCCACTCCTGTCTGTCCGCAAGTTTTCACCTCGGCCCGGATCACAATCTTGCTTTCCCGTTCATTGACGGAAAATGACAGATCAATACCGGCAAGCAGGAGGGGATGACACATCGGGATCAGCTCGGAGGCTTTTTTGGCGGCCATGATCCCGGCGATCTGGGCCGCTGCCAGGACATCCCCTTTGGCCAGGGCACGGTCGCGGACCAAGGCCAGCACATCGGGCTCCATCCGTACCTCCCCCTCAGCCGCCGCTACCCTGGAAGTTACGGCTTTGCCGCCCACATCAACCATCTTGGCCCGGCCTTCGGCATTAAAATGCGTAAGTTTGTCCACCTGCTTTTATCCCCCTATCTGGTTCATATTCCGCTTCCCTGGAACAAAGCCTGTTTTCTCAGCGGCGTGATTTTCGGGCTTAGTATAGATCCCTTTCATCAAGAGATTTTTCAGATTCCCGAGATCAGCATTTTTTAAGTCTATTTCCCTGTCTGAATGCAGACAGGGTTTCAGCTTGCCGTCGGATGTTACCCGAATTCTGTTACAGGCCCCGCAAAAATGACTGCTGATCGGGCTGATCAGACCGATCCTCCCTCTGCCTTGAGGGAACCTGTACATTTTGACTACACTGCCATGTTCCTTTCCCGGTAATGGGACCAGTTCCGGAATTTGCCGTAAGACTTCTTTATTGGAGAGATATTTTGCCAAATCCCAGCGGTAAACCTCACCTAAGGGCATCAGCTCAATAAAACGGATCTCCATTTCTTCTGTGAGGGCAAGCCGGGCAAAATCGGCAATCTCCTCGTCGTTAAAACCCTGAATTAACACGACATTGAGCTTGATCGGGGAAAAGCCCTCCGCTTTTGCCGCCTGAATCCCCTCCAGAACATCCGCCAGATTGCCTCCCCTGGTAATCCTGCGGTATTTCTCCTGATTGAGGCTATCCAGACTGATATTGATTCTTTGGAGTCCGGCCTTGCGCAAATTCCGCGCATTTTCCCCGAGCAGGGTTCCATTGGTCGTCAGGCCCAGATCCTCCAGGCCCTTGATTCGCGAGAGCCTGGTTATTAATTGCAGGATTCCTTTGCGGACCAAGGGCTCCCCTCCGGTAAGCCTGATTTTGCGGATTCCAATCTCAACCGCCGCTTTGGAGATATTCTCGATCTCCTCCAAGCTCAGAATATCTTCATGGGCCTTCTTTTTTATCCCTGCCTCAGGCCTACAGTATTTACACCTTAAATTACACAAATCTGTCACCGATATTCTCAGGTAATCGATGTTTCTCCCATAAGCATCAATCATGTCAACCGCGCTCCATCCTGAACATCTCTCTGTTTCACCTGCCCCTGCCAAAATAGCAGTTGGGATAACTGCAGGAAGCACACCCGTTACAGAGCCCGCCTTCACCCATGATCACAAAATCTTCTCTGGTCATTTTTTCGCCGCTGAATATCCTCGGCAGTACAATGTCCAAGAGCGAAGTCCTGCTGAAAATCGCTCCTCCGGGGACTCCGGCCAGGGCAGTATTACCCAGATAGGCCAGCATAAACATGTTCCCCGGCTGAACAGGCGTACCATAGGTGACGACCTCCGCCCCCGAGTCTCTGATCGCTACCGGAGTCAAATCGTCAGGGTCGACCGACATGCCGCCGGTCAGGATGATCAGGTCCGCCCCGGCCTTCAGGAGCTCTTTGATGCTCCGGCTGATCAGGCCGGTATCATCGGGACAATAGGCTTTGCCGATAAGGTCGGCCTCATAATCGGCCAATTTTTCCTCCAGCAAAGGCCCGAACTTATCCTCGATCAGGCCTTCATAGACTTCATTGCCCGTAATCACCAGCCCTGCCTTAAGCTGCCGGTAGGGCTTCACTTCAAAAACAGGTCCTTCTGTCCTGCAAAGCTCTTCCAGTGCCAGAATGCTCTTTTCTTTTATCACCAGAGGAATGATCCGGGCGCCGGCCAGCTTGTCTCCCTGCTTCACGATAAAATAGTCCGGCCTGGCGGCGATCGTTATGTTTTCCATAGAATTAATCCTTTTTAACAAGGAACGGTCGATTCTCAATAATCCCTTGGCCATGGACTTCAGCATAGTCTTGCCTTCACGCGGCTGCTCAAACTCCGTGTTTGGTCCCATTATTGCCCGGGCAATACGCACCGCGGCCTCATCCTCATGGATTTCCCCGGCATTTTCCTCCCAGACGAAAATATGCTCCTTGCCGGCTTTCCGCAATTCGGCGATGTCCTCATTTCTGATCCTGTGTCCGCGGGGATATAACACCCCTTTGAATTGTCCGGGAACGATCCTGGTGATATCGTGGCATAGTTCCATTCCCACCGCATCTTCTACACGAACTTTTTTCATTTTTGGCCCTCCGAATATCCAAGCAACCGGGTAAAATCATGTCTGCGATTTTACCTGATCATCAATTGATTATTTTAATAACAGGGCTTCCAGTTTCTCTCCCGCTTTAAGCGGCCCGCTTCCGGCGGGGATCTCGGCCAGCAGATCACACTCAATCAAAGAGCTCAGCACATCATTGCCCTGCCCTCCTGTAAACTCCATTAAGGCCGTTCCCTTCTCCCAAACCAGCCGGCCCCGCAAATACCTCCGGCGGGGGCTGTTCTTGCGGAAATCTTCTTTAAGAAGGACTTCAATCCGCTGCCAAAGGTATTCGGCTCTGCCGGCAAGCTTCTTGATCAAAGGACTTGCCAGCAGCTGAAAAACCACCATGCCCGCCGCGGGGTTACCCGAAAGACCCAGGATGAGCTTTCCATCCTTGAGCGCCGCCAGGGTCGGCGATCCGGGCTTCATATCGATCCGCCAGAATAGAACTTCCGCCCCTGCCAAGCGTACCGCATCCTGCACCACATCATAATCGCCGACAGATACCCCTCCTGTCGTCATCACCACATCCGCCTCAGCCAGTCCTCTTTTCATCAGCACGGCAACCTCCTCAGCCTTATCCCCGGCCGTACCGATGACCAGCGGCTCTCCCCCCAGTTCGGAAATATAGGCCGCCAGGCTGTAGCTGTTGCTGTTGCGGATCTTGCCTTTTTCCAGCTCTTCTCCCAAATCCTGAAGTTCCTCACCTGTGCTTACGACAGCAACCCTCGGTCTTCTGAAAACGCTGATCTCACTGATCCCCAGGGCCGCCAGAAGACCGATCAGGGGCGGGTTGACGACCGAGCCTTTACGGGCGACAATCTGACCTTTCATGACATCTTCTCCTGCCCGGACAATATTCTGGCCGGAACGGAAAGCCTGAAAAAGAGATACCGTATTCCCTTTTTCCAAAGTCTCTTCATATTTGACCACTGCATCCGCTCCCTCAGGTATGGGTGCCCCGGTCATTACTTTTATTGTTTTTCCCGCGGAAACAGCTTTGGAAGGCGTATACCCCGCAGGGACCTCTTCAATGACCTCCAGGATTAACGGATTATCTTCACCTGCCCGGAGTGTGTCTGCGGCCCTGAAGGCATAGCCATCCAGAGGAGAACGGTCAAATTGGGGAATATCCTCCCCCGCCCGGATATCCTCATCAAGGACTCTCCCCAAAGAATCGGGCAGCGCAACCCTCTCCTGGCCGCCGGCCGGACAATTCCCCAGCAGGAACTGCAACGCTTTCTCTGCCGAAACATTTGTTTCCATAAAACCTCCGTATTTCCGCGCACTCTCAACGGTAAGAACAGAAAATCCCCGCCCTTTGCAAGACAAGGATAAAAACATACCGAAGTAAGCACCGATCAAATTAACCCGGACCTTGTATGCCATGGAACCGCTCTTTATCCTATGGTCCGGAGATCTTCATTTATTCTGGGCTTTTTCCTCTTCTTTCTTTTCGCTTTCCCCCTGAGTATCCTTAGCAAGGATCGCTTCTAGCTGATTATAAGCATTAATATATTTTTCCAGTCTCTTGATGTCTTTCTCGGATAAGCTTGCGCTTTTATTGATGATCGCAATATTGTCTTTGATATCCGCAAGCTTAATCCTGATAATATCTTCCTTATGTAAAGCAATCCTGTCGATATAATCCTCATAACTCATTTCTTTAGGCTTGGTTAAGCTTTCGATCCCTTTGACCACTTTTTTGGAAAATCCGTAGTCATACAATTCTTCCGGCAGGCAATCGGTATGTTCAAGAACATCGTGCAGAAGGGCAATGATCTTTTTCTCCGGAGTATCCATCGCGAGCATCACTCTCAGAGAATGAAAAATGTAAGGCTCCCCTCCCCTGTTTTTTTCGCCTTTGTGCATCCTGCTGGCAAAAATAAGCGCCTTCTCAATTCTCAAGTGAATCACTCCTATCCCCTTGGTTATTGAATGATACAGTTTTACCCGTTATTCTATTATATCATAATTTTCGGACATTTTTAGCCCAACCTGAAACTCAGCCAGGGGAATAGAAACGCCCTGCGCTCAGCCTTCCCGCCGTTCAGTCCTTCCTGTTATCCAAAACCCGCTTTGTTTTCTTTTCACTTCTCGGCAATTGACCGATTTCCAGAATTTCTACGTCTGCCTGAATCCCGATTTTCCGTTTAAAGGCCGACCTGACCACATTCTGAACCATGCCTTGATCACTGCCGCTTTCGCTTTCGAGGCGCAGGATCACTCTGTCCCGGCCTTTCTCATGGTTAATTTCCAACTGGTATTCACTGCTTGCTTCGGGAATTGTCCGCAGGAATTCATCAATCTGGGCCGGGAAGATGTTGACCCCCTTGACCTTGACCATATCATCCGAGCGCCCAATCATGATGTCATGACGGGGATACGGGCTTCCGCACGGGCATTGACCGGGGATTAATCTGGTGATATCCCTGGTCCGGAAACGGACTAAGGGAGCGGCCTCTTTTCTTAAGGTCGTAATGACCAGTTCCCCATACTGTCCGTGGGGCAAAATCCTGCCGGTCTCCGGATCAATGACCTCAAAATAAAGAAAATCGTCCCAGTAATGAAGCCCGCTATGCTGTCCGCAATCGATCGAAATCCCCGGTCCGTAAATCTCTGTCAGACCGTAGATGTCAAATACCTCAATATTCAATTCTCGGCTGATTCTGCCGCGCATCTTGGCGCTCCACCGTTCCGAGCCGAAAATCCCCCTGCGCAGGCGAATCTGATCCCCGATCCCTCTTTTGGCCACTTCTTCGGCGATCAAAAGAGCATAAGAAGATGTCGCCGTCAAAACCGTAGTCTTCAAGTCCATCATGATCTGCAGCTGTTTGTCCGTATTGCCGGGGCCTGTGGGAACAGCCATCGCTCCCAGGAGTTCGGCGCCTGCCTGAAACCCGATGCCCGCAGTCCAAAGACCATATCCGGGTGTGATTTGAACGCGGTCCGATTGGGTTACCCCCGCAAATTCATAGCATCTCTTCATCATTTCCGCCCAATCAGCCACATCCTGAGCTGAGTAAGGAATCACAACAGGGATCCCTGTCGTCCCCGAGGAAGAATGGATTCTGACCACCTTCTCCTCCGGTACGGCCCGGAGCCCCAGCGGATATGCCTCTCTCAGCTCTTCCTTCGTTGTGAAGGGGATCCCTTCAAAGTCTTCCGCAGTTCTGATCTCCTGACTCCGAACCCCGTGTTTTTGAAATTTATCCCGATAAAAGGGACTATCCTTTTCCACCCGCTCAATTAATTTCCGAAGCGCAGAAAATGTTTGCTCATCCATTCTTTTCCCCTCAGTTCATCCGCTTATATTCATAGCCTCCGGCTAAAGCTTTCAAATTCAATTCCACATACTTGCCGGGCAGATGGCTTTTGATACACTCTTCCACCGTTTCAATGCTGAACGGCAGCCATCCCGCCCCTAAAGCCACTCCCAGAAGCACCGTATTCAACGCTTTGGAAGATCCCGCTTCCGCCGCGATTTTATCCCCATCCACAAATACCGTGTCCGGAACATGAAAAGTAATATAAGAATACAACTTTTCCAGCTCCGCACCTGAACAAGGATATGAAGAAAAAGCCGAACGGATCAAGCGGGTATTGACGATGCATTTTCCGTCCTTCGCCAGCAATAGGATGTTCTTACCGGTCTCAACCGGCTCAAAACCAATGAGCAGGTCGGCCTTACCCGCGGGAATGATCGCTGATCCGCTGCGATCACCGATACGGACATGGCTGGTGACTGCTCCCCCTCTTTGAGCCATCCCAATGGTTTCCGCCGTTCTGGCCAGGTATCCGGAATTCATCGCGGCCGAGGCCAAAAGCCTGGACGCGAGGACGGTCCCCTGACCTCCTACACCCGTGATCAAGACATTGAACCTCTCTTCAGCAGACCGCCCGTCTGTTTTCATTCTTAATTCCTGTTTTGGCATGAACCTTCCTCCCCGCGCTCTGTCCTGACTTTTATGGCCCGCAAAGCACATATTTGTGCACAAAGCCCGCAGCCCGCACATATGGCCTGATCAATCGCAATCCCTTCCTGATCCTGCACAAGTGCCGGACAGCCTGTTTCCCGCAGACATTTTCCGCAGGTTGTACAAACCTTGCGGTCTACCTCCACAATCCAGCGGTCTTTGACCATTGCTATACATGGTGAGCGATAAACCACAGCGGAAGGACCGGCATACTGTACAGCCTCTTTGGCTGCCGCAAGCGCTTGCGGCAAATCCAGAGGATCGGCGGTGAACACCGCTTCCATCCCGCAGGCTTTCAGCAGGGCGGGAATATCTATCCGGAAGGACGAGCCTTTCATCATCGTTTTTCCCAGGCCGGGATGGGGCTGATGCCCGGTCATGGCCGTGGTACTGTTGTCGAGGACAATAACCGTGATATCCGCCCGGTTGTATACCGCATTGATCACTCCCGTCAGACCGGAATGAAAAAAGGTGGAGTCCCCAATAAAGGCAACATGTTTTTTATCCGGCTGAATGTGATAGAGGCCCTGGGCTATCGTGATTCCCGCCCCCATGCATAAACAGGTGTCAACAGCGTCTAACGGTTTGGTATTGCCCAGAGTATAACAGCCAATATCCCCTGTAAAAACCGTATCTGTTCTGTTCACTGCTTTGGTCACGGCATAAAAGGAAGCCCTGTGCGGACAGCCGGCACATAAAACGGGAGGCCTGCCTGGAAAAGAAATTGCCGGACTACCGGCCCTTTCAGCAGTCCGGTGATTGATCCCCGTCTGATCCGGTTGGCCGGCTTTTGCCGTCAGCTCCTCCAAGGCTTTCTTGATGATTTCATAGCTTAATTCTCCGGCCACAGGCAAATGACCGCTTTTTTTGCCGAATAAAGCCGGCCTCCTGTCCAGAGCGGCAGAGGCCTTCAATATCGCTTCCTCAAGAACACCGTCCAGTTCTTCAACCGCGATCACCGTATCCAGACCGGCCATAAATTCCAGGGCGATTGCTTCAGGAAACGGATAAGGGGTCCCTATTTTCAGGACTTTCATTTCCAAATCCAGGTCTGCTATTACCTCGGCAACAAGATTGTAAGAATTCCCCCCGGTAATCACTCCCGTCGTACCGCTCCCAGAAAGGTGATTAAATGGGAAGTGGGCAAAATCTCCGGCTAATTTCAGCTGGACTTCCTCAATATAAAGATGTTTGCGGTAAGCAAGAGGCGGAAAAATGACCCATTCCGGGCCTTTGACAAACCCCCCGGGATGATGCTTTACCCTGGCAGCCATCAAATCATCCGGAACCTCCAAAACCGCGCAGGCATGGCAAACTCTGGTGGCAAGCCTGAGGATTACCGGCATCTTAATTTCCTCAGAAAGCCGGAAGGCTTCCTGTACCATCAAGAAGCCCTCTTCCGGTGTCGAAGGATCAAAGACAGGCAGGTTGGCAAACTTGCCGTAATGCCTGGTATCCTGTTCCGTCTGGGAGGAAATCGGCCCGGGGTCATCGGCAACGGCAATGACCAGCCCTCCGTTTACGCCGACATAGGACAGGCTCATCAACGGGTCTGAGGCGACATTCAAGCCCACCTGCTTCATCGTCACCAATACTCTGCCTCCGGCATAAGAGGCTCCGGCTCCGACTTCCATCGCCACCTTTTCATTGACCGACCACTCAACATAAATGTCCCCGGTATTCAACCGGGCTATCGTTTCCAGTATCTCTGTCGATGGAGTGCCCGGATAACCGGATACCAGATTGACTCCGGCCATAATGGCGCCTATCCCCACCGCTTCATTGCCCATGAGCAAGTTCTTAGACATCAGATCCTCCTGCATCGATCAAACAAATTTATTCCCAACCATTGCCCCAATCAGAACAAAAGTCAGTATGACGGCAGCATAATCCCCGGGCCCCGGCTTTATCACTCTGTAATTTGTCCGGTTTGCCCGGCTGAAACCCCTGATCTCCATGGAGACCGCTCTTGTTTGCACCCGCCGTACAGCCATGACCAGAAGGGGAACAGCCAGTGAAGCAATGATTGGAATTTTTTTAAATATATTTTTGGTGTCACTGTCATAACCGCGGGCCGTCTGGGCTTTCATAATTCTCTGCATCTCGCTCAGATAGGCCGGTATAAACTGAATTGCGGTCAAAAACATAAAAACATAGCTATACGGAAGCTTAAGGTTCCCGGTCAGCGTGGAAGCCAAATCGGACATTCGTGTCGTCATCATCAGAAGGGGAATCGTGGAAACCGTGATCACCATCCGTAAGGCCATAATCGCCGATAACCGCAAGCCTTCATCTGTAATCCGGCCGATCCCGGCAAACGGAAGGACATAAAAAAGGGTATTGCCTTCCGTGACAAAAAACACCTGACAAATGATTAGTATAACAGAAAGAATCAAAAGACCAAACAATACCCTGGTCATTCTGGAGAAAAGGCCGGAAAAAGCGGCCGCGGCGACAACTGCGCCCAGCGCGGAAAGCAGAAAAGGGATATTATTCTCCATAAAGCAGACGACCAAAGCCGCCAGTGTCAAAAATATTTTGGTTAATGGGTGCAGTCTGTGCAAAAATGAATTCCCCGGAACATAATCAGTAAAAATATCAATCACACCCCCAGCTTCTTCCGCATCGCTTCAAATAATTCTTCAACAGACCAGCCTTGAATATCCAGGCCCCTCTCCTTTAAGAAATGAGCCAATTGAAAAATTCCCGGCGACAAGAGTCCGGCCTCCTCCAGGATTTCCCCGTTTCTGAGAACAGAATGCACCGGGCCGTCGGCCAGAATACTGCCTGCTTTAAGCACCAGCACTCTCCGGGCGTATTTCAAGACCATATTCATATCATGAGTAATCATGATAATTGTTGTTCCCTGCCGGTTGCACCGGTCGATAATCTCCATAATCTCCCGGCTTTCACTGAAATCCAACCCTGTCGTCGGCTCATCCAGAATCATAATTTCCGGATTCATTGCCAGGACCGAAGCAAAGGCCAGCCTCTGTCTGTCTCCCCTGCTCAGCGCAAAGGGATTTTCCTCCAGCTTGTCACTCAAGCCTACTGTCCGGGCCACCGACTTTGCTTTTTTCTCAGCCTCGGCCGGGGACAGCCCGGAGTTCTTCGGACCTGCCATGATTTCCTGAATAACGGTGATATTAAAAATCTGGTGGTCAGGATTCTGAAATAAAAATCCAATATGCTTGGCCATCATGCTGGTACGGGTCACAGCCGGATCCAAGCCTGTCACGGAAACCTTGCCCCGTTCCGGTTTGAGCAAGCCGTTAAGATGCTGGATCAAAGAGGATTTTCCGGCCCCATTATGCCCGACCAGGGCAATGAACTCCCCGGACTCAATCTTAAAGCTGATCTTATTCAGGATTTTCTTGCCGTCAGCTACGGTGAAATCCAATCCTTCAACATTGATTACACCCATTGATTATCTCCCTTTATCCAAGATCTCAGCAAGAATACCGCACGCTTCCTCCTCAGAAACAGGTATGGAAGAATGATGGACTCCGACCCTCTTCAATAGGAAAAACAGCCGGGCGGCGGGCGGAACCTGCAAGCCGATTTCTTCTAAAATGTCCTGCTTCTCCAGAACATCCCTGCTGCCGCCTTCCAGGACAACAGAACCTTTATCCATAATCGCCAGCCTGTCACAGAACCTGAACAGGAGGTCCAGCTTTTGTTCAATGACCACGATCGTCATCCCATGTTTACGGTTTAAAGAAGTCAAAACATGAAATAATTCCAAAGAAGCCTGGGGATCCAATTCCGAGGTCGGTTCATCCATGATCAGAAGCTGCGGCCTCAAGGCCAATGCCGAAGCAATCGCGACACGCTGCTTTTGCCCTCCGGAAAGGCTCCAGATATTTGCCTGCCGCAGGTTGGAAATCCCTACCGCAGCCAGGCTTTCCGCGATCCTGACGTCCATCTCCTCTTTAGAAAAGCTCAGATTTTCCATACCAAAAACGATCTCATCTTCAACAACAGAGCTGACCAGCTGTGATTCCACATCCTGAAAAACACTCCCGGTCACAGAGCAAAGCTGATCAACCGGTGTTTCCATGATGTTCTTCCCGGCAATATAGATCTGGCCGCTAAAATCCCCTTCAATCAGGCGGGGAACGGCTCCGTTCAGGCACATGGCAAATGTCGACTTACCGGCCCCGGCAGGACCGGCGATTCCATAAAACTGTCCTTTTTCCACCTTCAGCCTGAGGCCGTCCAGCGCTTTTCCGGCAGAGCCCTGATAGGAAAAGGAAAGATCTTGCACATCGATCATCGGTCTATTTACCTGCCTCTTTAACGGAAGTTGTCTTTTTCCCCAAAGCAGCCATGATCGGTTCGTAAATCAACTGAGCGATAACCGCGTTGGCCAGGGCGGTCGTCAAGATTACCGTTAATAATCCCAGAAAGGCGGGGTTCTTTGCTGTCGCCACAAACAAAACAGCAAATTTCAAAATGCTGACATAGGTCAGGCCACTGGCCATCGTACCCAGCAAAGTGACGATAAAGGGCTTAAACGTGATCCGTCCTCTATTGAGCCCGGACAATCCCCTGACCAGGAAATAGGTTACGACAGCTCCGACCGGCTCACTGATAAAGTTAATATAGGGAATCATGGATTTCGTCGTGAAATGGCAAATAGCGGCGGCGACAATCCCGATTCCCAGCGCCTGTGCAAGGCTGGGCCGGACGATCAAAATAGCCAGAACGTACATACAAATCACAAAATTGGGGGTGATTCCAAAAATAGGCGGGCAGAAAACTCTAAGCACCGCGCCTGCGGCCAGGAGCGCCCCTACCAGAACAATATCGGTCGCAGAGAGGGTTTTCTTCATTGTTGTCGGCATCATCCATCGTTCCTTTCAGAATATAAATTTCATCAGTCCTAAAAAAATTAATGCAAAAAAAGCCACATCGCCAATTACTGGGGCGATATAGCTCGCGGTGCCACCCATTTCGGAAATCAAGCTTATCCGCTAAGCAGATTTCCCTCCTTCAAGGTACGCAACTCCGGCTCACACCGTTGTATCAATACCCTTCCCTGATAACGCCGGGACAGACGGCACAGGCTACTTGGGTCAACCCCTTTCACCCTGCTCCTCACAGAACCATTCACCGGATTCCTTTGTACCGGACCTTACACCGACCGCCGGCTCGCTTGACAAGTTTCCGCCAGTTACTTTTTCTGTTCATCGGATTTTACACTAAAATTTATCTCTATCATAGAGGGTCCTTATTGTTCTGTCAATACATTAATTTTTGGATAAAGAAACCGGAACACGCCCGTGAATAGAATGTGTTCCGGTTTTTTATTCCGGGCAATTGATAGCATATTCTCAAACGATATCCTCATCCAAATCAGAGTGATCTCATCTTAGCTCCGGCTGCCATCAGGCGTATGGCCATTTCCGCCGCCCTCACCGTAAGTTCCCGGCCCTCGGCCATCGCTTCATCCAGTGACATGGGACGGTTGACAATGGGGATAATGGCATTTAAGCCGTACTGATACAGGTCTTCCGCACCTTCCCCCACCGAACCGACTATGGCGATAACGGGCTTGCCTTGCTTTTGACCCCGGCTTGCCACTCCCATGGGCACTTTGCCGAAAGCAGACTGGGCATCCATCCTGCCTTCACCTGTGATAATCAGGTCTGCTTCCTCGGCCATCCGGTCAAATTCGATCGTTTCCAGGATTGCCTCGGTTCCTGACTTCAAAACCGCCCCGGTAAAAGCCATCAGCCCTCCGCCCAGTCCTCCGGCCGCGCCGGCCCCGGGAACATCTTTGATCTCTGTTCCGTTCTGCCGCTTAATGACTTCGGCCAGGTGACCGAGGCAACTGTCGAGATGGACCACCATTTCCGGAGTCGCCCCTTTTTGCGGACCATAGACAGCCGAGGCCCCTCTTGGGCCGCATAACGGATTGTCCACATCACACATGACGGTAATCTCCAGGTCACGAATCCTCTGATCTGCTCCGGAAAAATCGATCCGGTGCAAGGACAGCAGAGATCCTCCGCCCTCCGGGAGCTCCCGCTCGTTTTGATCGAGGAACCTGATTCCCAAGGCTCTGGCCATACCGGTCCCACCGTCATTAGTGGCGCTTCCGCCTATCCCGATCAGGATTCTGCGAATCCCGCGGTCCAGGGCGAGGGCGTATTTGATCAACTCCCCTGTTCCCCGGGTGGTGGTGATCAAGGGATTCCTCTTCTCCTTTGGAACAAGGGGCAGCCCGGAAGCCGCAGCCATTTCCATAACCGCGATTCCGCCTTGGATAATCCCAATTTTCGCTTGCACAGGATCACCTAAAGGGCCTGTTACCGTGTAAGTCAGATACTCGCCTTCACAGGCAATAACCATGGCCTCAACAGTACCTTCACCGCCATCGGCGATCGGAATGATCCTGACAGCAGCCTCGGGAATAACGTTTTTGATCCCGCCGGTTATTGCCTGGCCGACTTCCAAGCTGCTCAGACTTCCCTTAAATGAATCAGAAGCGATCAGTACTTTCATTCCTCAGCCCTCCAGGTAATCGAATGTCAACCCTATTCCTCTTCGTTTTATCCGAATTTTGCGGTTTCACTTCATTTTGCTTTGGGAAATCTATCCTGCCGGACGAAATTTAATTTTGTTTCCTGATCTCAACGTTGGCAAGCTTTTCATAGTAGAGAGCAAGGCCGCCATGGTCCTTGTCGCCGTGGCCGTCAACCTTGAGAGCCTGCATCATTTCCATTACTGAAGCGGAGAGCGGAAGAGGCACCCCTACTTCGTGACCGGTTTCCATAATATTGTTCAGATCCTTAATGTGCAGATTGATCCGGAAGCCCGGGTCAAATTTTCTGGCCATAACCAGCGGAGCTTTGGCATCGAGAACAGTGCTGCCGGCCAGTCCTCCTCTGATCGCCTGATAAACACTGTCCGGATCAACACCTGCTTTGGTCGCCAGGGTCAGAGCTTCGGACATCGCCGCGATGTTGACGGCAACAATGATCTGGTTGGCCAGCTTGGTCACATTGCCCGCACCGATATCGCCGCAAAGGACTGCGGAAGCACCCATGCATTTTAAGATCGGCAAGCTTTCGTCAAAGTCAGCCTGGGAACCCCCCACCATAATAGACAGGGTCCCGTCAATCGCCTTGGGCTCCCCGCCGCTGACGGGAGCATCAATGAACCGTATTCCCTGAGCAGCGAGTTTTTCACCGATTTCCCTGCTGACCAGCGGGGCAATAGAGCTCATATCGATAACAATGGAGCCTTTTTTCGCTCCTTCAAGCACTCCGTTTGCTCCAAGCACAACTTCCTTCACATGAGGTGAATTGGGCAGCATGGTGATAATGACCTCTGATTTCTCGGCGACCTCTTTGGAGGATGAAGCTGCCTGGGCCCCGGCCTGTACAACCTCTTCGACAACCTTTCCGTTATGATCAAAAACAACCAGCTCGTAACCTGCTTTGAGCAAATTCTTGCTCATGGGTTTACCCATAATGCCTAATCCAATAAAACCGATTTTTTTCACTGAGATATCCCCCTTAAGTTAATATAGATTGTTTTGTTGATGCGTATTTTGTTTTCAGATTATGTTTTGAGGCTGTATTGTCATCATTACAGCTTGTAACCGTAACTGCCCACCCAAGAAAGGGAATCCACAGTATCACCGGTTGGCTTGTATTCCATACCGATATACCCTTCATAGCCTTTTTGAGCAAGTGTTTCAAAAATCTCTTTGATTTTAATACTTCCCGTACCGGGCTGGTTACGTCCGGGATTGTCGGCAACCTGAACATGCCCGATTTTACTCAGGTATTTCTCAATGATTTCATCATGGTTCTCTTCTTCCTTATCCGCATGATAGATATCATATTGCAGGTAAATATTCGGTTCCTTGGCCAGCTCGATCACTTCCATGCCATGCTTGGTGGTATTAATCGTAAAACCGGGCATATCAATATGATTGATCGGCTCCACCATCAAATCAAGACCGGCTTTTTGAAATTCCCTGGCGGCATAAGCCAAATTATCGGCAATGTTGGTCAGAACCTCTTCTCTGCTGTAATTGCCCTTGACCATACCGCAAAGACAGTTGACTTTTTTGGTTCCCAGAATCCCGGCTGCTTCGACTGCTTTTCCTACGGAAGCCGTAAACTCCGCTTTTCTGTCCGGATCGGCTGCAAGCCCCCTGTCGCCGCCGGCCCAGTCGCCGGCAGGCAGGTTGAACAGAACCAGCTTAAGATTGTTCTTTTCCAGCTCTTCTTTCACCTGCGCAATGTCGAAATCATAAGGAAACATAAACTCGACATTTTTGAATCCGGCTTTGGCAGCCGCGGCAAACCTTTCCATAAAAGGATGCTCGTTAAAGAGGAAATTCAGGTTAGCGCTAAATTGTGGCATTTTTTTATAAACCCCCTAAATGATTATTTTCTCCTCAAAGAGAGGTAAGTCCTGCTTTCATCAATATCATTATATTTTTCTCCCGGAACGAAGACAAGCCCTTTACCAAAACTTTACACCGTTGTGTCAAAAAGAGCATCACGGATGGCCTGGCGTCAGCAGGCCGCCCGTGATTCTGCCTTGGATACCGGCTTAGAAAACTTCTTGAACACCGCCGATTGTGCCATCGGTCGAAACCGAACACATCGCCTGCGGATCAACCAGCAGCTCAATCAGATATGGTCTGCCGGAAGTAAAGGCTCTGTCCAGCGCTTCCCCAATTTTGTTGGGGTCCTGCACCTGCTCCGCGCCCAGACCAAATCCTTTCGCTACCGTCACAAAATCAATCCCCCGGTAATCCCCATTATTGCAATACTGCAGGTCTGTGGAAATCCAGCGTTTATCGAAAAACATATTTTGCTGCTGGCGGATCAGCCCCAACAGAGAATTGTTCAACAGGAAGACCACGATAGGAATATTGTGTTTAGCCGCTGTCGCCAAATCCCCGATCGACATCCCCAGACTGCCGTCCCCCAGGAGGTTGACACACTGTTTTTCCGGATAGGCCAGTTTTGCCGCCATCGCAGCCCCCAGCCCCCAGCCCATGTTGCCGGCGCGGCCGGTAATCAGGTAGCTTTTAGGCTCATAGGCCTCAAAGATCTGGGAAGAAAGAATCTGGCTGATTCCACAGTCGTGAGTCACTACCGCATCCCTGTCCAGATACTTTCTCAGCTCGGCAATCGCTCTTTGCGGCTTCATCGGGTACATGTCAAAATCAGTTCTGCGGGCATAGGCCTGTTTTTCTTCAGCCCTTTCTTTGATCTTCCATTTAAACGAAGTGCCCTGATCGCCGGTCCCCTGTTTGATCTCTTTGACCAACTCTGTCATAAAATTCTTCACATCGGCATGGATATTCAGATCAGCCTGAACAGATTTATTGAATCCCTCACTGTCAATATTGACCTGGATGAACCGGCGCTCTTTCGTAAACAAGCTCAGATTACCGGTCGTCCGGTCTGAGAAACGCCCCCCCAGATTGATCACCAGATCCGACTCCAGCAAGGTCTTATTGCCGTACGGAGAATTACAGATCGTTCCCACCATCCCCGCATAAAGAGCATGATCATTGGGAAAGCAGTCTTTGCCCATTAAGGTGGCAACCACGGGCACATTCAGGAGTTCAGCCAATTCTCTGAGCTCTTGATGAGCATTGCTCAGGTTTACTCCGCCGCCGACCATGATCACAGGCTTTTGGGCCTGCCTGATCATGGAAAGAGCGGACTGCACAGCCTGAGGCTCAACGGGCGGAGCTGACGGAATGTCTTCCTCGTCGTTCAGCCATTTTTCCAGATCAATACTCAGAACAGTCTTCTGGACATCGAGCGGCAGATCGAGCAGGACGGGACCCCTTTTGCCGGTCGTCGCCTTATTCCAGGCCTCTTTGATGATAAAAGGCATCTCAAAAGCCTGATCAACGAGATAAGCCGCTTTCGTCACAGGCTTAGCCATTTCTACTATAGGCGCTTCCTGGAAAGCGTCTTTGCCGATCAAAGCAACCGGGACCTGACCGGTTATGGCCAGCATCGGGGTCGCATCACCGTAGGCTCCGTACAGCCCAGTCAGGAAATTGGTTGCCCCCGGCCCGGAAGTGGCCGCACAGACAGCCATCTTCCCCGTCGCCCTGTAGTATCCGTCCGCCATAAACGCGGCCATTTGTTCATGCCTCACATTTATAGAGCGAATCGCCCCCTGCTCCCTTACCGCATCGTAAAAAGGCAGGATGGCCGCTCCCGGAATCCCAAAGAGATGTTCTACCCCCTTATGCTGCAAAAATCTGGCGAGCAGCTCAGCACAGGTGATTGTTGTCGCTCCTTCTTCATTAGCTGTTTTCTTTTCTTCTTTTTCTCCCCACAAAGCCATAACAAAACCTCCTTCGTTTCATATTGCAAAACATTGTTTCATAATTTCTTGTTTTTTATCTCAGCTAATGGCTTAGCTGATCTCTTCGGGATTTTTCATTCTTTTGTTTGTGTTTCGTCCAGGCACACTTTTTCTTATCTTCTTGTTTGTTTTATATCTTGAAACATCGTTTCATATAATTCTGATTTTTTTAAGCTGTTTCCAGCTAAATGATTGAAAAAGTATGATGGCTCTCCCATGATTTTTCTCTTTGTCCCTCGCTCCTTTATCGTTTCATTATCCGAAACTACGTTTCATTATTTTCAGTGTCTGAAAATATCATAATGCATCAAATACACGTTGTCAATAACAATTTTCCGCGTGATCTAAAAAAGGCGTGTGCTCTAAAAAATAAGCGAAACAATGAGAAAACGTTCCAAAGATCACAGGTCAAGCTGAGCGCCTTGGCCCGGCCAGTGTTTTCAGCCCTTGGGATCTGAAGGATTGGGGGTTTTAAACAGGTAATGCAGCATCATACTTGCTGTTGCCAGCTTATATTTTTTCTCTGATGATGCTTTTAGGGTTTCTCGTTTTTATATTATTCATGTCTTTGCTCCTCACATCGTTTATTCGGGCAAAGCCTCCTTAAGTAAGAATACAGAGCTCGGACCAAAGTTTGTTGTGAAAATCAATTTTGACACAGGTTCCGACATCAGGAATATAGAAGGCCTGATGAAAATAATAATACAGCAATGCGCCGATCACTCCCCCGTGGGTGACAATCAAAGCATTATCCTGCTGATAGGGCTGAAGAAAACCGGTTACCCTGTTCATACATTCAAGCAATGTCTCCCCATGGGGAGGAGCATATTGGTATGGGTCCTCCAGCCAGAGCTTCTGGTATTCTTCATCACAGGCCTTGATTTCATCAAAGGTCAGGCCCTCCCAGGAGCCAAAGTTCAATTCTCTGATCTGTTTGCTGACCACGAGCTTCAGCTTTTTTCCCTGCGCTACCTCTTCGGCGATCATCCGGCATCTTTGCAGATCGCTGGAGATTACCACAGCGAGATTTTCCAGGCCCCTGAGATAATCGATCATTTTTTCTTTCTGGACAAGCCCTTTTTCCGACAGCTCAATATCGTTCCATCCCTGGTACCTGCGCTGGAGGTTCCAGATGGTTTGAGGATGACGCACTAAATACCACATCTTTTTTCCCTCCTCATCAGATTTACCCATCAATCATAATGAATTGCGCGGGATTTATCAATATTATGGTCAGATTCATTTCTTCCCGCAGATCATTTCCTTCAATATTACTGCTTTATTCCCACTTTCCTTTTCATCTTATGCTATGGTCCATGATCGTGAGAAGGAGTAAAAAACATTTACTATGTCAATAATTTGATATCTGTTATAATTTCATTATTAATCGTAAAAGGAGTACTGCCTATGGACCAGCCACGAACAACACCAAACCCTTCGGCACCTGTTGAACCGCCTTTAAGCAAGAGACAGCGCAGCATTATCCTCTTCGCAGTGGCTGCCGGCACCTTTATGGCCCCTCTGGATTCCAGTGTGGTAAATATCGCCTTGCCAAGCATTGCCGCCCATTTTCAGGAATCGATGTCTACCGTGCAATGGGTAATCCTGGCCTACCTCCTGATCATCAGCAGCCTGTTATTGGCTTACGGACGTCTTGGCGACCTGTACGGCCATAAGAAAATCTATATGGCGGGCTTTGTTATTTTTACCCTCGGCTCGCTTTTTTGCGGGATAAGCTTTTCTGTCCACGCTTTGATTTTCTTCCGGGCTTTACAGGCGATCGGGGCCGGGATGCTGATGTCTATGGGTCCCGCTATTATTACAAATACCTCCCTGCCTCAGGAACGGGGCAAGTCCTTAGGGATTATCGCCATCTCCGTGTCGGTCGCCTTAAGTGTGGGGCCGGTGCTCGGCGGTTTCCTCACCGCTCAATTTGGCTGGCAAAGTATTTTTCTGATCAATATTCCTGTCGGGATAGCCGCCCTGGTCTTCAGCCACCTGGTCATCCCCAATTTAGACAGACGGCAGGCTCAGCCCTTCGATGCCAAAGGGGCTTTGCTGCTGTTCATCGCCTTGATCAGCATCTTATTCCCCTTAAACTATGCCGATAACCTGGGCTGGGCCAGCCCCGTGATCTGGGGCCTGCTGCTGGCCGGAATCATCCTTCTGGTCCTTTTTGTCCTTCTGGAAAAGAAAATCCCTTCGCCCATGATCGATCTCAGCCTGTTTACAAACCGTCTCTTTACCATGGGAAATCTTTCGGCCTTACTCAACTACATGGCCTTATTTTCCGTCACCTGGATCATGCCCTTTTACCTGCAGGAAATTAAGCATCTTTCCCCTTCCGCCGCGGGCCTGATGCTTATCCCCATGCCCTTGACCACGATGATTATCGCCCCCTTGAGCGGAAGCCTTTCCGATAAATTCGATACCCGCTATATCAGCTCTCTGGGCATGGGGGTAACCGCCATCGGCCTCTTTCTGCTCAGCAGGCTGGAGGCGGATTCCTCCACGATGTCCCTGATCCTTTCCTTCATGATCGTCGGATTGGGCTCCGGCATGTTCCAGGCCCCCAATAACAGCGCGGTTATGGGGACAGTAGCCCCCAACCGCCGGGGGATTGCCTCCAGTATGCTCGCCATGATGCGCAATATCGGCATGTCCTTTGGGGTGGCCATTTCCGGTGCTGTCTTTGCCCATACCTTAGCCTATCTCAACACCTCGTATTTTCGCAAGGGACTCTCCGGTGCGGAACTGACTGTACAGTCCTTTATCGGGGCCCTGCATATTACCTTTATTGTGGGGGCCTGTTTTGCCGCAGCAGCGATTTTCACTTCGTTTGTACGTGGTCCGTTAAGACCGTAAGCTACTTAAATAACAAAAACAGGGAGCGCCGGATCCTACTTCAAGTAGCAAACGGCGCTCCCTGTTTTTGACTGCCTCAACTGCTTTACGCTATTATTTCATTCTTTTGAACCAAGTAGCCTTTGTACAGGCGCTTTTTTTCACTGAATATTTGTTGTCCTGTCTGACCCTATGTCATATAGATATTTCTTTGCTTCCCGATAGAGGCTCTCGGCAATGATCTCAAACATCCGACAGGAAATAAAAATACGGACACTTGCCGGCAGTAAAGAGTAGCCTTTTTCGACAACAAAGCTAAATTTTTCCCCGCCATTTTGCAGGGCCAGGGTTTCAGCTTCTTTTTCTACCCTGAGCATTAAGGACAAAATGATTTGAACCGCTTGCTTTTTGCCTGTGATCGCAGTATAAGCAATAAAAAGAATCACAATAAATACAATGCCCACAAATTCTTTTAGATAGGGCAATAACTGCAATAATATTTCCATGGTTATTTTTCCTTCCCAGTATCTGAATGCTTCTTTGTTCCCCGCTTCCTTCGGAAATTACTTGTTCCCGCAAATATCCAATACTTTACGGCAGGTTTCATAGCGGTTTGATCCCGAAATCAAAATTGCACTGGAGACAGGTTTGTCAGACCCGCCGACGACATAAATATTTTCTGCCCCCTGAACTGTATCGTCTGTCAGCTGGTCCAGCAGAACAACCGGGGCTTTTAAATAATCAGCCAGGTACCCTGCCGCTCTTTCATCAGCGCCACGATTTGTAATGATAAGGTTTTTCATTTTCGCCACTCCTTTTTGCTTGATCAATTCCGTGATCTTACGATCAATCGCTTCCAGCAGGCTATCCCATGTCTCTCCAAACCTTTCCAAATACTGCATAGGATCGGTATGATTTGTCTCTTTATACATCAAAGAAATGCCACGGTGACTGTAGATGTTATTTTGGGCACTCCAGCCATATCTCACACAAGCGTCCGCCACCAGCCAGACTGTACGCTTCCAAACCTGAAGAAACTTTTCTATGCTGTTATCCGAAGGCTCACACATTTCCACCGATAGATACCTGCTGTTGGCTGCGGGTCCCGCATGCCAGGCCTGTTCGTTTTCGGGAACGGTCTGAATGATCTCCTGCCAATCTACAAAATAATGGGCCGACGCCTGGCGGTTGCCCGAGTTAAAATAGTCATGCTCATTTTGCGCTGTCGCTCCGGGAGTGTCTGTGGAATGGATAACAAATCCCTGCGGGCTCAATGCTTTATAGGAACGGTTATAGGAGATATCCATTTTTTTGACGGTATAATCCATAAACGGCACTTCCTTTTTGGGAGATACTATTATTTTATGCAGCCATCATCGTACTGATTGTATATACCAGATAAAAAAACCCGCAAGCAGCAGGAAAACTGTTGATGCCGTCCATTTGATCATCGTCAGGATTCCCTGGACGGCATTTTCTTCCCTGTTTCACCGCAAGATCAAAATTCAGAAAAGCTGCCCTGGGATTTTATGCTCAGGGCAGCTTCGTTTCCGATCAGATCGCTTTTTCACTTTTCAATTACCAACCTCGTGTATAACCGCAGTAACAATCCCCACACACAATTTGCCCGTCAACAAGTCTTGCCTTGGCTTCGGCAAAAGGCTCATGGCATTTTGCGCAAACAACCGTTTTGAACAGGCGGGCCTTTTCAATTACCGGCATAGGCACTTCATACAGATTAAACAAGCTCTCTGGCGGGGAATTCAAAAAATCGGCCGTTCTTTTTTTCTGAATGGTTTGCCACCTGGCCAGCTCTTCTTCACTTGCGCTGTGACTGACAATTTTCTGCCGAAGCTCGCTGAATGCCTTATCCTCTGCCATAGCGTCCGGCTTCATGATTACACGGACGGCTTTATTGTCTTTGCGGTTGGCAAGAGTCAGAGCCTGTTTGCCCGCATCTTTATAGATGAGGTTGCCTTTGCCCAATGTACATCCTGTCACAACTTGGACCGCGTCAACCCCGCAGGCATCCGTTTCCACTATGGCGAAAAGTTCTTCGTCTTCCGCTCTGGTCACACCCAGGGCCCTCATCGCCAGCAAGGATTCTTGATAACCGATTGCCAGTCCCATACATTCATGTCCATGAAATTCAATGCTCATTTCCCATTTTGATTTTGGTCTGCACATATTTTATCCTCCCAAAAATATTACTGCAGGGTCAGCTTCTTAAACCCGCCGAAATCCTCTGCCATCCGGGCATAAAGTTTTTCGCCCACAAAGGTCTGGTAAAGCTCGTCCGCCTTCTTCTCCGGCTCGATATCCTTGAATTGTTCCGGATAAAGCACTTTCCCGATATAATAAGCATCGGCAATCGCGGTTTCAATATTTGTCGTGTAATAATTATAGGGCATTTGAGAATAGACTTCGCCGTTTTTTACCGCGGCAAGGCTCTGGTAAAACTGAGGATTCTTTCGATAATCCTCTTGAACCATTGCGAAACCTGCTAGGTCCAGAAAAATTTTATCCGGATTCCAAGCGATCAGTTTTTCTTTATCCACCATGAATGATCCGCTTTTCCCTGCTTCATCCGCAACATTTTTGGCATGGACAGCTTCAAACAAGGAGTATTTGCCCTGGGTGCTTTCAATCCCATGGGTCCCTCTGGCTCCCAGTCCCCCAACATATGCTGTCGGTCTTTCGCTGTCAGGAATATTCTTGGTCCGCTCATCCAGATCCCCTCTGCATTTTTCGATATAGGCCGTCAGGTCCCGCGCTTTCTGCTCCTGGCCGCAAATTCGGCCGATCAGCTGCAGGGATTTGCTCACATCCTGATCAAATGCAGATGCTTTGCCATAGCTGACGGCCACCACCGGAATCCCTGTTTTGGCCTGTAAGGCATCGACTGCGGCTTGATCCGTTGTATAAGTGTCAAAGATCACATCCGGTTTAACCGCCAGGAGCTTTTCGGGATCAGGAGCATTGTTCGGTCCCCCCGGCCCGATCACAGGCAGCTCGGCCAGCGAGGGGTAAGCAAGGTAATACGCCCTTCCTGTCGGGCTGTCTTTTTCCATTTGTTCAATACCGACCAATTTACTGTCGCCATTAATATAACAATACAATCTTAAGGCCCCAGGTCCGATCGCGACCACCTTTTCTACCGGCGCGGTCAACTCAACCTGTCTGCCGAGCAGATCTTCAACTGTCATTTGACTCGTTGCGGCACTTTCAGTCCTGTTATGATTACTGCAGCCGTTGAGCATCAAGGTGACGAGCAGGAATAGGGCAAGCAGGGAAACGGCTGATTTCCTCCTCATTTTGTTTCTCCTTCCTGAATTCAGATTTTCCGGGAAATTTTCCTCTTCATCTGTGATTTCCATTGCTTACAATGGAACAACCACCGGCCTGTCTTGATATTTCCTGATGACCACCGGGACAGAATAAACGTTTTCAATATTTTCCGGGGTCATGACCTCCAGACCGCCTATCGCAAAGATTTTCCCTTCTTTAAGCAAAAGAAACTTATTGGCAAAGCGCAAGGCCAAGTTCAGATCATGCATTGTTACGATTGCCGCAATCTGTTGCTTCTTTACCACTGTTTTTATGATATTGATGACCTCAAGCTGATTCTTCAGATCAAGGTTGCTGGTAGGCTCGTCAAGCATAAGCAGATCAGGCTCCTGCGCCAAAGCTCTGGCTATCCATACCTTTTGGACCTCACCTCCGCTCAATTCATCAAGATACCTTAAAGCATAGTCCCCGAGCTCCAATGTATTGAGGACCCGCCGGGTAATTTCCAGATCCCCGGGACTGACATCCCATTTAATATAGGGTTTTCTGCCCATCAATACCGTATCAAAAACTGTACATCTTGTCCCTTCCTGTTTTTGGGCGACATAACCGACCCTCTTCGCCAATTCAACACGGCTTAAATGGGAAATCTCATCTTGATGAATGCAGACTGCACCGCCCCGCGGTTTTAAGACACGGTTAAGACATTTCAGCAAGGTGGACTTCCCTACCCCGTTCGTCCCCAATACCGCCAGACAATCGCCCTGATCAACGGAAAAATCAATATCCTGAAATACGAAATGACTGGGATATCGAAATTCCAATCCCCGTACATGCAAAATCATGTTGTCCGGTACCCCCTTGCCAAAAGATAGAGGAACAACGGTGCGCCCATAAAAGAAGTAATTGCGCCTACAGGCAAAACTATGGGGGAGATCATTGTCCTGGCCAGAGTATCCGATGCCAAAAGGAGTATCGCGCCCAAAAAAGTTGCTGCCGGGATCAAAAAACGGTGATCAGCGCCAACGATTCTCCGCATGATTTGCGGGGCGACCAGACCGATAAATCCGATAATGCCTAGAAAGGATACTGCTACAGCAGCGATCAGACAGGAAACAAACATTCCCTCCATGCGTACTCTTTCCACATTGACCCCTAATCCCTTGGCTGTTTCTTCTCCGCTGTTTATGGCATTGTAATCCCATCTCCGGAACATAAAGTAAGTAACCCCTATCCCTACCAGAAACGCCATGATGGAGACTTCCCGCCAGGAAGCCCTCCCCAGGTCGCCAAAGGTCCAGAAAACTACCGCCGCGACCTGGACATCCTGGGCAAAATACTGAATGAGAATCGTACCTGCCGTAAAAAGGGAGCCCAAGGCCACCCCGGCCAAAACCATAGCCTCAGGTGTAAATCCCCTCAGTTTGGATAAAAGCAGGATAATCAAGGTAGCCGCCATTGCGCATAGAAAAGCCGAAATTGTCACGATATAGGGATTATTAATCATTACGGCATCGGCATTCGTGCTCTGAATGCTTCCTGCGCCAAAACTAATAATCGCCATATTGGCTCCGAAAGCCGCCGCATTGGATATGCCCAAAGTGGAGGGAGAAGCCAGGGGGTTGCGCAGGTTATTCTGCATCACACAGCCTGCCGCAGCTAAGCCTGCACCCGCGATCATCCCGGCCAATACCCTGGGCAGACGAATGTTCCAGATCACAACATCAGATACACTGCTTCCTTTTCCTAAAATCGTCATGATTACCTGATACGGGTTCAACTCTGCCGATCCGGCATTGATTGCCAGCAAGGCCAATATGACCATTGACCCTGCCAGCAACAGAATGATCGCTTTTTTCCTGCCCGTATATTTTTGATAGCTATCCATACCTCATGCTTGGCCTTTCCTCTGCTTTTCCGGTATCCAGCCGATTTTCGCCCCCTCAATACTGTCTATCTCACTGGAATACGGTTTGATATCCAGCAAGAAGCTGCCGTCAATGGCATCAACCCCGCGTACCAATAAAGTGCTGCCTTTTCTTTGCACCAAATCAGCTGCACAAAAGGCTATCGGATTGGGCCTGGCCGGTGAACGGCAGGCAAAAACCCCCTTCACTTCCGGTCCAAAGGGTGTTGTCGTCTGTAAAAGATCCCTTTTGGAAAGATGTCCCCAGTAAAGAACAATGAGATGGGTTGCTTTTTCAATTCCTTGCAGTCCATCTATGTACTCAGAAAAGATTTCTATTTCTGATACGGCTTCAGACAAGCGCCCCTGACGCGGCGCATCTTTAGTTTCCTGATATGGACTGTGAATGATCCCGATCGGTTTAAGCTCCATAAGCCCTCCTGTCATTTTGCTTCCAGATCAATGATTCTTGTACATATCCGCTCGGCAAGCGCCTGGTTATGGGTGACCACCAGCAAGCCAAGCTTTCTTTCCTGAACCGCTCGCAAAAGATAGGTCCAGATCTGGGCCTGGGTGATCACATCCAGCATGGTGCTTATTTCATCGGCGATCAAAAATTTGGTCTTCGCCCCAAGGGCCCTGGCTATACAGAAACGCTGAAGCTCCCCTCCGGATAATTCATTGGGCCAGCGCTGCAGCCATTCTTCCTCGATTCCCATGGATTTCAGCAATTCCTGATCCACAGAACAGCCTTCAAATAAGGTATCCTTTAACTTCCATCTGGGATTGACCGCTTTTTCCGGATGCTGGTAGATCAGTTGCACCGGACAATATCCCTTCTTTGGCAAGGGCCTGCCCTCAAGCAAAATCTCTCCTGCCGCCGGACTTGCATATCCCGCCAGCAATTTAACTAAAGTACTTTTCCCATAACCGCTCGGAGCAATCAGACCAACTCTCTCCTCCTGCTCCATCTGGAAATGAAAATTCTTTAAAATCCACGGGCCTTTGCCGTAGCGAAAGCTGATGTTTCTGGCTTCAAGTCGCATGACAGCACCTCACCGTCCCACCGCGCAGCTCCTGAAAAGCAACCGGACGATTGCACTCCTCAGTCTTGATCTGACAGCGGGCAGCGAAAACACATCCCGATACTTTCCGTCCCGCATAGGGCTGAGACCCCGGTATCGCTTGAAAGCCATTTTGGGGCAAAGCATTCCATAACGCTTTGCTGTAAGGGTGCCTGAGGGCCTCCCTCCCTTGGATAAAATCAGCGACGGGTGCGACCTCCACCGTCGTCCCTCCATAAAATACCGCTATCCGGTCCGCAACCCGGCAGGCCAGATCAAGCTCATGCGTTATCAGCATGACAGACCGCCCTTCATCCGCCAAAGCCCGTAAATGGCGCATGGTTTCTTCCGCTACGGCCGGATGCAGTCCGGGGGTCGGTTCATCGGCGATAATCAGACCTGCTGCACCGATCACTGCCGTTGCCACCAGGACCCGCCTGGCCATCCCCCCTGACAATTGAAAAGGATACATCTCTTCCGTTTCCGAACCCAGCTGATATTTCTCAAATACTCTGCGCTGGGCTTCCGCGCTCCCGTTTGTCCCCCGGACTTGGGCCCCGATCTTCATCAAAGGGTCCAAATAAGTAACGGATTGAGGAACAAGAACCAGTTCTCTGCCGCGCAGCTTTTCCTGGCGGGAACTTGTTAATTCCCGGCCCCGGTATTTCAGGGAACCGCTTACCCTGGCGTTCGAGGGCAAAATACCCAAAATGGCGTGAGCCAGCAGGCTTTTGCCGGAACCGCTGGAACCGACAATCGCCAGGATTTCTCCTGCCTGAATTTGAATACTCAAGCTGGAGATCACCTCCAGTTCTCTTTGCCGGAGACCTTTTTCATATTGTCTGAAACTGACGGCCAGATTTTCTATTTCCAGAATCGGCGGTGTCCCGTCCTTAACCATTATCCTGTCCCCCTTTGCTTATCCCTTTATTCATGGGCCCGGTGAGGATCAATCAGCAGCCTGAGGTTTTCCCCCAGGACATCAAATAACAAGACCAGTAAGAGTAAAGCCAGCCCCGGGAAGAAAGCCAGCCACCACATGCCCATCGACAGATATTTCATCGATTCCGACAAAATCACCCCGATCGCCGGCATCTGGACAGGCAGGCCAAAGCCCAAAAAGGTGATTGCGGCTTCATGCAAAATTGCGTGGGGAAATAACAGAATCAGCCCGACGGCAAATTGGATAATTTGTTTGCTGCAGCCATTGTTAAAATATCAAATCAAGCACATTCCCACAATCCTGACGGGGGGGATAAAAACTAACGAGGTTCCCTGGCCTATAGACTGATCAGGCCTTTTGTCTTAAAATGAACTTGTTAAATAAAATTTAAAAAAAATACATTATTTTTAACCAAAACCATATTGCTAAACCTTTTCATAACTAGTTAAAATAAGTATCAGGCAACCGTTAAACCTACCCGGTTTAAATCTGGTTTCAATTATAGAAACAATGAGTGAGGGATAATCATGTTCATTGGCGCACGCATTATTAAAACAGGCTTGGCAATTACCTTGACCATATTCATCTGTAAGTATTTGCATGTTGAAGCTGTTCTTTTTGCTACGGCCACTGCCGCTGTGAATATGCAGCCGACGGTAAACAAATCTATCCGAAACGCCTGGGAGCAGGTCGCCGTCCATGTGATCGGAATCATCATTGCCGTAGGCTTCGGCCTGACTTTAGGCACAGGTCCTTTTATCATCGGTCTGGCCGTTATTGTCATGCTGACCATAACAACCAGTCTCAAGCTGGCCCAAAATCTGGACTTAGGCGCTCTGGCCGTTATCTTGATTCTGGAATCCTCGCCCGACCATTTTCTGGCCGATGTTCAACTGCACGCTTCCGCTATTTTTATCGGCTTGGGTGTTGCTCTGCTTGTGAACAGGATTCTTGCTCCCCCCAAATTCAAGAAACAGCTTAACGAGGAACTTTACACCATTTTCCAGGAGACTTCTATTTATTTTTTAGGCAGTCTGAATTCTTTTGTCAATTCCCATTCCCTTGAATCCTATACTTTACGCGAGCCTGTGGAACTAAAAGCAAAATTGGAAAGAGTGATGCAAACCTATGAGCATGCCAGAGAAGAATTTACGGAAAAAGATAATCCCTTATTCTTCGAGCGGATGCTGGAAGTAAACAGGGGCTTTATTGAACGGGGGATGAGCATTAACGAAATGACCTGTCAGCGGGTCAAAAGAAGACTGGCTCCCGATTCCCCACTCCAGATCCGGGAAGTAAGCCCGGAATTCACTCAGGTGCTCCACGCGCTTTCCGTCGGGGAAACCAGATTGGCCCAGCTTGTGCGGGATATGGTCAACGGCATGCGGGAAGGGCTTTATTTTGGTTCCTATGAGGATTGCGACGAATATTGGATGATGTTTGATCAGGCGCTTGACGAGTGGCAAACTACGGTCAAGGGGGTCTTCTATTTAAGAGCTTTGATGGAGATATCCGTGGTTGCGACCGAGATGCGCTGGGCCCACCGGAGAATGCGGAGCTTGCATGAAATCAGAAGCAATCACAAAGCCTAGTTTGGGCAAAGGGTCTCTGAAGTATTTTTAGCGATAAATATAACCAGTTGAGCTTGATCGCTCAGCTGGTTGTCCTTTTGTTCCCTATAACGGGTATTCCTATTATTTTTTGACAGAATGATCTTTTTTTATGGTATACTGCTTAACAATAACTATCATGATGATAAGAGCAATCCCACCTATCACGATATACTCAAACTTATGGAATATGGGCCGAATGATGGTGGCGTAATTCTGCCCAAACTTAAATCCCAGATAAATCAGGAGAGCATTCCAGGGAATCATACCGATGAAGGAAAAAATCAAAAACTTTTTAAAATCCAGTTTTGCGATACCGGCAGGCAGGGAAATAAATGTTCTGATCACCGGCAGGAGTCTGCCGAAAAATACTGCGGACGCACCATATTTTAAAAAGGTTTTTTCAGCCAAGTGGAAATGCTTCAGGGAAACAAAGAAGTACTTTCCATAGTTCAGGATGAACGGTCTTCCTCCATAATAGCCGATCAGATACGCGATGATCGATCCCACCATACTTCCAACTGCGGCAGCAATATTTACCCCCAGCAGAGAAATCCCCCGTCCTCCCAGAACCATGTTCCCTCCCAGGGGAAGGACAATCTCACTCGGAAGGGGTATGCAGGCGCTTTCCAGCATCATCCCTAAAGCAACACCCATATATCCCAATGAATTGATGATCGCTACAATCTGTCTCACAATCTCCTCAAATAAGACCATAATGTTCTCCCTTATCTTTTTATTGATTCATGGTTCTCAAATGGTTGATTCTGAATAAGCTTTAAATCAGTCCATTTGATTCTACCTTTGATTGAGCCTCAACGTCAAGAGAACCTTTCCAATAAATTCTATTTAGTTTATACTGCTGATGGCAAGGGAGGGATTCGGATGACAATTACCCTAAATATGGTTGCTCAGCTTTTGGGAGGACTTGGTCTATTTTTCTACGGAGTCAATACTCTGGCGGACGGACTTCAAAAATTGGCCGCCAATAAATTAAGAAATATCCTTGAGTCCTTAACCCGCAATTCCTTTTCAGCGGCCATATTTGGTACGGCCATGACCATAGTCCTGCAAAGCAGTGCCGCTTCCACCGTAATGGTCGTCGAGTTTGTCAACTCGGGCTTATTGTCGCTTACCCAGGCTCTGGGGATTTCTTTGGGTTCTTCTTTAGGGACATATGTTCTGATTAAATTGATTTCATTTCCGTTCATTGATTTTGCTTTAATCCTGATTTTTATTGGGTTTATTTCGTTTTTGATCATGAAGAGTGTTAAAGCCAGAAGAGCCGGTCAGTCTTTAATCGGGTTCGGTTGTGTTTTTATTGGCATGAGCTTTATGTCCGGCGCTTTCTCCCCCTTAAAAAATATGCCCGGAGTCTATAGCTTTCTTCATCATTTCGGCTCAATTCCTATCCTGGGCATCTTGGCCGGGCTTGTTCTGACCGCTTTAATGCAAAGCAGCTCCGCCTTTCTGGCCGTAATGATTTCTTTGGCCAATAACGGGCTTCTTTCCATTCAAGCGATCATTGCGCTGGTTATGGGCGCGCATATCGGAGGCACGATGACCACTCTCCTTTCCTCTTTGGGAACAGAGAAGGTCGACGCTTTGCGGGTTGCTTTAGCCAACAGTCTTTACCGGATCATCGCGGCAGTCCTGCTCATGCCCTTTTCTGCTGAATTCGCGCGCTTTATTCAATGGACCACTCCTGATTTAGCTGGAGAAGTGGCCAATGCCTACCTCTTCTCGACCCTTTTCATCGTGATCTTATTCCTGCCGTTTAATCATATTCTGGCCAGAGTGCTGATCAGATTTGTCCGCAGCGCGAAAAGGGAAGCGAAAGAAATCAGACTGAAATACATGACCAAGGCTTCCCTGGAAATTCCGACGATTGCCCTGAATCAGGCCGGTCAGGAAATCAGGTGGCAAGGGCAAAAAATCCTTGAGCACATGTATGAGCTGCTTCCCCGTACGATCTCCACCGGAGATCCCCGCTGGATAACTGAGATTGAGGAAACAGAGAAAGAAATTGATCAATATTATATGCTCATCGCCAAATACCTGGCATCCCTCTTTAATCAAAGCATGACTCAGGACCAAATCGTCCGCACCCATAATTACCAGCTTATCGCCAAAGAATGGGAATATCTGGCCGACCGGATTATCGTGATGGCCAGATTTATTCAGAAACTGTATTCTGACGGAACGGTGATTCCTCCCGAAGACTTGGAAAGATTTCACCATCTTTATTCCACTGTGTCAAAGAATTTCCTTGATTTGCTGCTCCTGCTGGATACCAGAGACCATACCCTGCTGTCCCGGATCACATCGGTTCACGATGAAATTACCGAGTTGTATAAAACCCTTCAGATTGGTACGGTATGTGATCATGAAGAAGACTTTACCTCTGAGAAAAACATCATGTTGGACCTTTACAACTTGTTATTCAGAATCAGCGAGCACCTGAAAAATATCGCCACAATGATCAATGACTGATGGGACGATCAAAACTGCGGAACCTTCCGAGGGCGCACGGCGGGGACTTTTCAGCGAACCCCGATCAGTTTGTGCAATTGCAGGGTGAGCCGGCAAAAAGGGTATTGAGCTACTATGCTCAGGGCTTTTTTGATCATTTCGGACCGGACATTTTCAGGAGAAAGAAAAATATTCGGACATGAGTTGAACTCAAGCTGAGCGAGAATATCCGCTGAAAAATCTTCATCTACCACAAACTTATATTCATTTGCTTTACTTTTGATTGAAGGCTGGACAAGATATCCGCTTTCTTTTTTGGGAGATACGGTAATCCATGCCTCTTGAGGATAGGACTCTTTCCATGGCTGGGTCCCGTTTGTTTCAATATGGACCTTCTTTCCGGCAGCCTTCAAGCTCTCAAGCAATGCTGTCAGGTCGTGCAATAACGGTTCCCCGCCTGTGAGGATAACCCGTTCAGAGTGAACCGCGGCCAAAATCTCATCCGCGGTCATTTTCTCCGGCTTCCCCTCCCAAGTCCCTTTGCTGTCACACCACGCGCATCTCAGATTGCATTGCTGTAAACGGACAAAGCTAGCGGCCGCTCCCGTCCAGTAACCTTCTCCCTGAATACTGTCAAAAATCTCGTGAACAGGGTACTCCTTACTCACCAATATCACCTTCATGAATTTCCACATAAGATGTGGGTGTTTCATAGAGCCGGATAAATTTAACGGGAATATTGGCCGCCAGTAAGGTCTTCATCATCCAGAGAGCGATATTTTCCGAAGTAGGCCTGAACGATACAAGCTCATTGATATACTGATGGTCCAGCTTATCGATTATTTTTTCTTTTATTGCCTGCTTCAATTTGACAAAATCCCACACCATGCCGTCATCGGCCGCTCCGGCCTCATTTTTCACCGGTCCATAAATACCGACCTGGAGCTTATAGGTATGCCCGTGGAGATTTTGGCATAGGCCCTGATAGCCCTCCAGCCTGTGAGCGGCATCAAATGTAAATTCTTTTACTATTGTTGCTTTCGCCATAAAATTTACCTCTGTTCATATTCAATGGGGTCTCGTATATTGTTTTCCTGAAAAGCCTGCAGCCTGCCGACACAGGTTGAGCAGACACCACAGGCTTTTTCCTGTCCATTATAACAGCTCCAGGTTAGTTCAAAAGGAGCATTGACCGTGATCCCCAGCGCTACAATATCCTTTTTGGTCAGCCATTGCAGAGGGGTCACCAGACGAACCTTCAGATAAGAGCCGATATAAATGGCGCTGGCCATCGAGCCGTTGAATTCCGGAGTACAGTCCGGATACGCCCAGTTCCGGGCATCCTCGGCATGAGCCCCGTAGAATATGGTATCGGCCTCTTTTACCAGAGCCACAGTGGTCGCCACAGACAGAAAGTTGGCATTGCGGAAGGGCACATAGGTCGGAGAAATTCCATAGGCCTGGCTCAATTCTTCATAAGTCATTTCCGGATTTGGTTTATCGGGATCAACCAGAGTAGAACCGGCTCCCCGGAAAATGTCGGGCAAACTTTCGGTGTAATGCTCCGGTATTCCCAAGTGTTCACAGACTGCTTCGGCTGACTTAATCTCCCTGGCATGCTTCTGTCCATAGAAAAGAGTCAGGGCAATGACATTCTCCGCGCCAAATTCACGGCATGCCAGAACCGCGCATATTGTACTGTCCAGCCCTCCGCTCAGGAGGACGACTGCTTTGCGTTTTTTTTCCATAAAACGAAATATCCCTCTTTACTGTATTTTGCCTAAGGGTTCTCAATGATTTCATCTTATCATAAATAAAAGTATATTCTCAAGTTTCAGCCGAAACTACTCTTAACCTGTATTTTACCTTAAACAAAAGAAACCTTATAATAAAAGGTTTATCTTTGTTTTAGAACATGGCACAAGACAATTAGAAATATTTGCAAAATGGGAGTATAATACATTTATAAACTTGCTTTTATCTTAGACGGGAAAGCAAACTACTGAGAGGTAACGATCATGTTTGATACTCATGTGCACACCAGATTTTCACCGGATTCAAATTTAAAAATAGGAGAGCTTATCCAAAAAAGCAAGGATGAGAAATTAGGCATCATCATTACAGACCATTATGAGTTTGGTTCCGGGAAGGACTGTTTCCGTTTTAATGAGAAGGACTACTTTGACACTCTGCTCCCTCTTCGCCATGAAAGGCTCCTGACAGGTGTAGAGATCGGCTTAAATACTCTTCAACCGGAAAATTTGCTTGCTTTTCTGCAAAAGCATTCTTTCGATTATGTCCTCGGCTCAATCCACACGATTAATGATCAAGCCCTGGATCAGCATTTTTTTTCCACCCACACGAAACAAGAAGCCTATGAAAAATACTTGAAACACGCCCTGTTCTGTTTGCAGGCTGTACCCTCGATTAATAGCTTCGCCCACTTTGATTTTATCAGCCGCTATGCCCCCTATCCTGACCCGGCGATGGAATACCGCCAGTTTTCCGATTTGCTGGATGAAATTTTTAAGCTTTTGGCTGAACGGGAAACAGCTTTGGAGATCAATCTCCGGTACAGCCATCCTCAATACTTTTCAGAATATCAAAAGTTTTATCAAAGGTTCAAAGAGCTTGGGGGAAAGTATGTGACCATTGGCTCCGATGCTCATTCACCCGGGCAAATAGGCCGAAACCTGAAGACCGGCTATGAGCTCGCGGCATATTGTTCTTTATCGCCGGTATATTTCAAGGAGCGCTCCCCCCAGTTTGTTCACTCTGCTCAATGCTGTGCCCGCTAGATAAACGGAACGGATTAAGCCGGTCCCTGAATCATGGCTTTCACCAGGCCTTCAACTGTATACTCCTTGGCCTCAGAAAAAACAGGCAGCCCCATTTCTTGCAAGGCGGCGCTGGTCACAGGGCCAATTGAACATAGCTTTACCTTGGACAGCAAATCTTTCTTGCCGTCCAATAAGCGGAGAAAATGAGATACGGTTGAAGGGCTGGTAAATGTCACCCCGTCTATCTCCTTATTTTCCAGCAGATCCCGCAGCCGGTCTTTATCCGCCTCTCCCGGAACCGTTCTATAGACAGGCACATCCCAGACATCCGCGCCTGAAGCTGCCAAGGCTTGCGGCAGCAGGCCCGACGCCTCCTGCGCTCTTGCCAGGAGAACACGCTCCCCCGGGATGAGCTTACCGGCCAGGCCTTCGGCTATTTTTTCATTTCTGAATTCTTCGGGGACAAAAGAAACAGATAATCCCCTTTTGGTCAGGGCTGCTTGAGTCACCGGGCCAATAGCCGCGATTTTCACTCCGGCAAGCTCCCGGATATCTTTCCCCCGGCGCCCCAGTTCAGCAAAAAAGGCTTCTACCCCGTTTACACTGGTAAAGATGAGCCAGGACAAGCTGTCCAGATTTTCCATTGCCCTGAGTAAAAGCTGAGAATCCGCAGGCTCGGTAATCTTGATTACCGGAAATTCCAGAGCTTCCCCCCCCAGCTCTTCAATGGCTTGGGACAAGCCGGCGGCCTGATGGCTTGCTCTGGTCACAATGATTGTTTGTCCGAACAAGGGTCTGCGTTCAAGCCAGTTCAGTTTTTCTCTTAAAGAGACAACTTCTCCAACCACAATAACTGCCGGGTTCTCCAGCCTTTTCGCCCGGGCTATGGAAGCAATGCCGCCAAGCTCGCCGGATATGACGCGCTGTTTGGAATATGTTCCCCACTCAATGATTCCTACGGGTGTTTTTGCTGAGCGCCCATGCTCCAAAAGCTTCCCGCAAATCAGTTCCAGGTTTTCCATGCCCATCAGGAAAATCAGAGTATTTTGAGCCTCGGCCAGATTCTTCCAGGGAATATTTGAATTTTCCTTATCCGCTCTCTCATGGCCTGTAATTACGGTAAAGGAGGAAGTGAGGCCGCGATGGGTAACGGGAATCCCGGCATAGGCCGGTACGGCAACCGCTGAAGTGACACCGGGAACAATTTCAAAGGGAATCCCTGCTTCAGCTAAAGCTTCCGCTTCTTCTCCCCCGCGTCCGAACACAAAAGGGTCTCCTCCTTTAAGCCTGGTTACCGTCTTGCCTGCGAGCCCTTTTTCGACCAGCAAGGCATTGATTTCTTCCTGAGTCCTTACCTGAGCTTTTGGTGATTTACCTACATATATTTTCTCACACTCAGGCTTGGCTTGATTGAGCAGATGAGCGGAGATCAGGCGGTCATAAATCAGAACATCCGCTTTGGCTATACATTCCAAGCCCTTTATGGTGATCAATTTCGGATTGCCCGGTCCGGCGCCGACAAGATAAACATATCCTTTTTTCATCGTTATCCCTGGATCTCCTTTAATAGATTATTCGCGCCTAAACATTTGATTTGGGCGGCGGCGTCTGCTCCTGTCTGTTCAGGATCAAAGCCCTCTGCCGTCACCTTTAAAATATTTTTGCCGTCCATACCGGCAACCATACCGGTGACTTGTATCCTATCCTCCTGAACTTTAGCCAAAGCGGCAATCGGAGTCTGACATCCCCCTCCCAGGCTTCTCAAAAAAGAACGTTCTGCCCGTCCGGCCAATTCCGAAGGCCTGTGGTTAAGAGGCTGGAGTATTTGCCTGATCTCTGTTCTGTGCGATGCTGTCTCAATGGCAATGATCCCCTGGCCGACAGCAGGCAGGACAACATCTTCAGCCAGAAATTCCGTGATCCGGTCCTGCCAGCCCAAACGCAGCGCACCGGCTGCCGCCAGTACAATCCCGGCCATATCCCGGGAATTTTGCAGCTTGTCCCAGCGTGTATCCAGATTCCCCCGCAGATCGCAGAAATTGAGGTCCGCCCTCTGATATTTTAATTGACACTGCCGTCTTAAACTGCTGGTTCCGATCATCGACCCGGCGGGCAATTCAGCCAGAGGAAGCCCTTCTTTACCAAAGAATACGTCTCTGGGATCATGGCGTTCCCCGTAAGCGGCAATACTCAGGCCCTGGGGCAATTCAACAGGAAGATCTTTCAGGCTGTGCACCGCCAGGTCTATTTCTCCGGTCAATAAAGCCTGTTCCAGCTCCTCGGTAAAAAATCCCTTGTCCCCAATCTTGGGCAGCGGAATATCAGGAATTTTATCCCCTTTCGTTTTCTTCGGGACTAAGACGCAGTCTATCCCGGGATAAATCGATGTCAAGGAATCCTTGACCCACTCGGCCTGCCAGATGGCAAGCTTACTTTCTCTTGTGCCAATGCGAATGGTTTTCATTGTACCTTCTCCGCCGCTCGAATATTTGTCTGATTATCCGGTGACAATTCTTCCTCAGGATCAAGATCAAATAACTTCTGCAGGGTCTCGGTATATAAATATCCCTGCGGAGTATTGGCTGCCTCATGAAGCTTGCTCAAAGGAAAATGCAATAACTGCTTGACGATGGAATCAGCTAACCGGTGGATTACCTTCCCCTGTTTGGGAGTCAGTCCATCCAGTTTGGCCAGCGCTTTGGCCAGGTTAATCTTCTTGATTTCTTCCCCCCGCTGCTGCAGGGCGGTAAGGGTTGGCGCCACAAACAGGGCATTGTGCCATTCTTTATACCTGGCCATTTCTTCCCCAATCATTTTTTCAGCTTCGCCGGCGGCGATTTCCTTGATTTTATGATTGCTCTCCGCAACCTGGCGCAGGTCATCGATATCATAGAGACTGACCTGATGGACTGCCCGCACTTCCGGGTCAATATCCCTGGGAACCGCGATATCAATAAGAAGCAATGGCCGGTGTTTTCTTTTTTCCATAAGCATCTGTATTTTTTGCCTGTGTAGCCGGACAAAATTTTTGGCAAAAAGGGACAAGATTTTTGGCAAAAATTACACCGTTTCTCAGAAGTATTTCCGAGGTATCGTTCGCTTGCATCGACCGCCCCGGAGGGGGTGATTCATGCAAAAGAGCGAGGCCATTTAAGACATCCGGGAGGGAGCAGCCGCGAGGCCGCCCCTCCTTTTGTCTTGCCCGGTTTAAGCGGTCTATGCGCCTTCCACTTCAGCCGCCAGATACTCAGCCACCGGGACGATGTACTCTTCAGGGAGGGACTCGATGTCCCTTTTCTCCCTCTTAATGAGTGCAGCGTATACGGGAATCATGTAATTCTTGACTGCTGCCATTACTGCCCGCCTCCTTGTGTTAGTGTATTGACACGCTCTTCAAGCGCGGCAATCCTTGCATTTGCTTCAAGCAATTCCTCAAACAGTCCGGCCACGGCCTCATAGAGGTCGATATTTAGTTCTTGGGCCTTTTCTACCTTTTCCCTCTTGATTTCAGAGAGAGGCTTTGGATTTAACAATTCAGGCATTACTCAAACGCACCTCCAAATCCATTTATTGAGACTTCGCCTTCATATCCGGGGTTTTTGACAATATGGAAGCGGATGTTTACGCCCCATCTTGTCGCCGTTTTCTCCGCATTGATGAAGTTATAGACTCGGTTGATGAAGACCTGCGCTGTGATGTCTTCCCATGTCGGATTGTCGTCAAAAGCGTTATTACAAGCGTACACGTAGGCCTCCGCGCCCTCGATGTGCCATGTTGGAGTGACAAGGACTTTGGTTGCCATCGCATCGGTCTCGAACGGAGTCGGGAACTCGAACAGGATTTCCGTCTCGTTCTTGCTGAAGTTGAAGACTCTAATCGACGTCGCAAAATTGGTGTCTACAGCCTCAATCTTGAGGGAGTGTGACCCGTTTGTCAGCATGAGCCACTTTTCCTCCGTGAGGGTGATTGTGGCCTCTGTGCCGAGCTCTGCGGTGTATGCTCGGATGACAGTATCGTCAATTTTTTCGGTGATAATCACCGCATCGCCTTCGACGTCGTTCACAATGTAGGTCTTTGAGAAGGCTCCCGTCTGTTGACCGAGGTCTTCATCCACTCCCGAGATGCTCGGCGCGGCGTTTACGCGCTTGAAAGTGTATGTCCTGTACGCCGTGCCACCCTTGCCGTCGCTGACCTCAATCCGAGCCGTGTTGACCGAGTTGAGAGCTAAGCTGAAGAGCTTTTCGTTCGTGATTTCAAGCGTGAGCGTCTGTCCTTTCGGGGCGTTGTTTATCGTTCTGAGCGTTTCAGTATTGAGTTTCTCGACAACTGTCAGTGTGTCTCCGTCCGTGTCATTAACCGTGTACTCAATCTGAAAGCCGAGGTTTTTATCCCCGAGGTTTTGGTCACTTCCCGAGACGGTCGGAGCTGCGTTCACTCTTTGGAACGTCCATACTCTTGTAGCCGTGCCGCCCTTGCCGTCATTGACCGTTACGGAGACGGTATGAGTGCCGAGGCTGAGGCTTGTGACCGGGACGTTGATGCTGTATGTTTGCCCCCGGACTGCATTCGTGAAGGTGTTTGTCTGCACGCCGTCGCGGTATTCCGTTACTGTGAGCACGTCGGACGCATCGGTGTCATTGACCGTGTAGGTGATTACAAAGTCCGCGTTTTTGTCCCCGAGATTTCGGTCTATGTCAGAAATCAATGGGGCAGTATTCAGTACTTCAAGGACGGGCCGCCAGCCGACGATGTCGGTGCGATTCGACTGCCCATTGTTGTTCCAATAGCGGGCCGAAATGTAGCCGCGAAGCGCACGGGTAGCGGTGTTGCCTGTGTAGGTCTCTTGACACCATGAATACATACCCGCCCAATGCCAAAAATCGCCATGAGTGCTCGTGTAGTCAGCCGTTGCAAGGGTAGAGTCAAGGTCTGCCGAAGTGGGAGCAGGGAGCCCTGTGATGACCTCCTCGCGGGTGACGAATCTGTCCCACTCGTTTGTAGCCGGAGAACCGCCGGAGTAGGCGTCCGTTCCGCTCCTGTAGTTGCTGCCGCCCGTCAGAGCTCTCAGCTTGTACTCGGCCCCGTCAATAGTGATGGTTTTGCCAAAAATACGATTGTCGCCGTTGAGGTCGTCCCACGACACATTAGCCAGGATGACCCTGTCACAAATAAGAAGGGTCTTGTCTCCGTCCTTGATTTTGTGCCATTTGAGCTGATTCGCTTCAGTTCCCGGAGTGTTGCCGATAGTCCAGCTTGACATCGTGGTCAAGGTGTTAAAGTCGGCAATGTCTCCGACTGTACTCTGACCTGTCGGCGCGGAGCTGATGCGCCACGGTTTAGTGGGGCGAGGTTGGATTACTCCGCTCTTGTACAGGCCGCCGAGATTGATTGTTCCGAGATATTCTGCCAAAATAAATCTCTCCTTCCACTTTGATATAGGGGTATGGTGCGAAAATCTTCTTGCAGAGGTTGAAGCTGCATGACCAGCGTGCATATCCGAGCCATGAGCTCACGGCCTGAACGACTTCCTTCTTGGTCATTTCCCCGGCCTTTTGCTTTTCGTCCATACGCTTAATGCGTCGCTTCATCGCCTGTTTTGATTTATCCCTCAATAGGCGGTGAGTCGTCCAGATTTTGAAGCCATAGGCATTGACGCCCTGCTCCAACGGGAAAATCTTGGTCTTTTGGTTAGTCTCAAGCCCGAGTCGCTCCTCAAGGAACGTCTTGATTTTTTTGAGGTACTCCTGGGCCTGTTCCTTCGTTGGCGTCACGATGCAAACATCGTCCATGTACCGGGTGTAATACTTCACCTTGAGGAACCTCACGCAATACTGGTCGAGCTTGTCGAGGTAGATGTTCGCCATGTCCTGCGAGGTCACGTTCCCGAGCGGTATTCCTTTTTCTCCTTCCGGGCTTGAGTCAATGATTTTGTTAAGGAGCCGGAGAAGTTTTTCGTCCTTGATTTTCTTTTGAAGGATTCTCTTCAGGATGTCCCTGTCGATAGAGTAAAAGAACTTTTTGACATCTATTTTGAGAATCCATCCTCCGCCGTGCTTCCATTTGCACAACCTCATGTTATGCTGAAGGTGTTCGACCGCCCTGTGATTCCCTTTGTCCTCTTGGCAAGCAAACGAGCCTTTGATAAATACCGGCTTATAGACTTCCTTGAGAACGCTGTGAACCGCGAATTGCACGGTCTTGTCCCGAATATGAGGAGCGGAGATATTTCTCTCTTTCGGCTCGAAAACCTTGAATCGAATGTACTTCCCGACCTCATATTCTTCATCCTTGAGGTCTCGCCACAAGTGGACGAGATTCCTCTCCCTGCACATATCGAAGATGACGGCTTCCTTTTGGAATTTCCGCGCTCCTCGTTGTGTCTCACGGTATCCTTTCGCTATGTTGTCGTAGTCAACAACTGCGTCAAACAGCGGGCTTTTAGTAGTGTTCGTCATAATGGCATCCCTTTCATGAAGCGGCTTGGCAGTTATGACATTGTTCATGTGTTTACACCGTTTCCACAGTGAAGGATTGCCCCTCCCTTGAAGTATAACAAGGACTCGCCGATGAAGCCGTGACCGCATCGGACGAAAGACTTACAGGGCGGGCCGCCAGCCGACGTTGTCGTTGCGATTCGACTGCCCATTGTTGTTCCAATAGCGGGCCGAATTGTAGCCGCGAATCGCACGGTTAGCGGTCAAACAGGGACAACCCTGTGAGTAGTTACTTTTTCCCGTAGTGGGCCTTTATCAGACCCCCGCATATGCGCCCGAGCTCGGAGATTTTCTCTTGCAGCTCATAGGCTTTCTTTTGGGTGATGTACTTCTGATTCCTCGCCATCCCAAAATGAATGAGCAGGAGCTTCAGGTCTGCGTCCACCTCCCGGAGGTAATGGATGCGGTCATCCGTCTTGAGTGCGCTGTACATCATAGTGTTTCGGATGACCCTGTAACATGCCTGTTTTATCTCTTGGCAGAGGCAAAACTTCTCGGACTGCGGGAAGTTCCTCAAAAGGGGATAAATCCTGTCAAGGAAGATTTCAGCTTTCTTCTGAAGCATGGAAGGCTCCACGAATCAAACACCTCTTTTCCCGCAATCTCTCAAGTTCTTGGACGTCTCCGTAATACTCGCATCCGTAGTCGGTGAGCTTGATTGTCGCTTTCTTGTCTGTCCCTGTGATGATGCCGGAGATGATGAAGTCATCATCCTTGAGGCCGGAGCAATCACCGTCGCATAAAGGAACCAATTCACTGAACAAGTTCCCTATCATGCAGCTCAGCTCCCTCCTCGGGCACGCCACTTTATACATAGATTTTCCGCGCCACCGGGTCATAGATGCCGTTGCTGAGCTTGATGTTGCTGAGCGAGCTGAAGTTCTCAATAAACACGTTGTTGGTCATATTATTCAAGGTTGCATCCTTGACGACCTTGAGCTCAGCCTGAAGCTGTGCAATAGAGGCATCCTGAGTTATGGTCTGCGCGGTGACTGCCTGGATGCCGTCGTCCATATGACCGAGATTGTTCTCGCTCAGCGGCGTCCCGTTCTGGATGACTTCGCCCGTTTCCTCGTCGACGACATGGTCTTTCCATCCGACTTTGCTATAAGGATTCAACACTTTCAACCTCCATTTCTGTAAAGCGGTACTTAAAGGCTACATAGAGCCCCTTGCTTTGTGGTTTCGTAAAGACCCTGTCGGTCAGCGCGACCACATCGCCGTCATTGTCGACGAGCTGCACGTTTGAGACGCTGCCGACAACCGCATCGTCAAAGTAGACGTAAATCTTCACGACGTCTCCTTCAACGATAGACTTGAAAATCGGCCTTGTCTGCGGAGCTCCGTTGAGGCTGTACGCCGCATGATGGATAGAGCTCGCGAACCTTTGGGCCTGTTTGTTTAGGCCGATGCCCGTCAATGTCTTCATGGTCATTCATCTCCTTTCGTCATGGTTTTCTCTGATGCGAGAGGATAAGTCACTTCACCATCGCGGGCCGAAGACTTGACCTCCGAGACGGAATCAAAGCCATAATAAAGCGAACAATTCTCCTCGTGGTATATCCTCCGCGATGTCATTGTCCGGCCTGTCAGAGGATAATCCTTGATAGCTCCGCCGCTTTGGGACTGAGCCACGCCCGCCGAGGCGACCATATGGCCGACACACACCGCGATCGGGAAGACGCCGCACACGATAGTCCCGCAAAGGGGATAACGGGAAAATCCCGTCTGCTCCTTGGAACGGATTCCGATGACGTTTCCGCTGTCCACACCGTAGTTAGGCTTTGCACTCGCTTCCTTGACCTTCATCACCTCGGCGTCTATGATGCGGATGTCATTGACGCCACTCGGATTCTTGCCCCGGAGGAAGATGATAAACTCAGCCCATCTCTCCGGGTCTGTCTTATAAAACGGCTCTATGTAGGATTGTTCATATCCGAGAGCCTTGAGGGCAAGGAGGACGCCCGGCCTTGTCCCGGCCTGCTCCGCGATAATGGCCTTCATGGAAAGCCGTGTCCTGTAGGCTTCGGCATCCTCGCCCTTGAGCCGGGGCATTTCCCGGTCTTTACCGTGTTCCGGGAGCATGACCTCGCTTGCGCTGATGACCATTGACTCGGCCCGCACCCGGAAGATGTCCCTCTTGGTGTCGTCAAACAGCTTCCCGACGACCTTGAAAAAGATATAGAACTGATTCGCTGCCTTTTTCCCTTTCCTCAGCGGAGTAAAGAGGAGGCTGAACATGTACTCGCCGAACCTCTCAAATCTCGCCATCGCCTCACGTCCTTTCCACTGTCACCGATACCTCACCGAGGATGATGACCTTGTCGCTGTCAAGGAAGACGTCCTCACTTGGAACCGTAACCTTGACATTGCGGACGGATGCGACCTTGCTTTTGACAGCGTGGACGATGTCGGCGTGAGTGAGCTCGTTGAGCTCCCGGTTTTTCCGTATCTGAAGCAGCTCCGAGATAGCAGCCTTCACGCTGTCGGCGATGCCGTCATCCGAAACGGTGTCCGGGATGGTCACGGTTACGGAGACAGGCTGCTCTATGGTCGTAGAGCTCTTCACGAGCACGTCGTCATAGTTGCCGATAATCTTGTCGACCTCGGCCCGCACCTGTGCAAGGAGGCCCTCCGTCGCTTCTCCCGCCGTCCCTGTGACGATGATGTCGACCGTTCCTTGACCTCTCGGGTGCATATCGTTCACCTTGACAAAGAGCACGCCCGGAACCTGTTCACAAGCGTTTTGATACTTCTCGGCGATGGGCCTTGTGGCAAGCTCAGACCACGAGCGGAGGGTGCGCTCCCGGAGGCTCTCAACGTCCTCAATGTCGCTGCCTTCCCGGACTATCCAGTCAGAACCATTGGAGACCGTGCAGCCGCCCTCTAAATGCGTCAGGGAGCGCGTTATCTGCCCGGGTGGTACATTGTACCTTGAGCCCTCCCGTTCGGCCTCCACGAGGACGCCGACCGTCTCCGCGCCCTTCTGAAGGACGGTATCCTTCAGGACAAAGAATCGGAGCTCCTCGCCGTTGACGTCCTTGATGGTCTTGAAGACGTGCCCTTTGGCAATGCGAACGGCCTCCGCGCCTTCTCCCCTTGTCACAGTGACATAGCCTTGCGTTTTGAGGGCTTCCTTTTGTTTCTTGCCGAAGTCCGCCGCTTTGAGCTTGAGCCATATCCCCTCAGCATGAGCGACAAACATGTTATTGAGCACACGGCGGAGGAGGTTGATGAGCTCGATGCGGATGCGGAGGACTATCATCAAGAGGGTGTAAAAGATGCCGCCCGAGCTGAAGTTCGTTATTGAGAAGCCCTCGCTTTTAAGCTGCGCGACCGTCTCCTCCTTGAGCTTCTCGATGTCCGGGACGGGAAGAATCTCGTCAAGAACCTTTTCATCAATCAATTTCAATCACCTCCACATTTACCCTGTCGACCGTGACGCTCACGCTGTAGGTCTGAGAATCCCCGATAAAGCAAAAGGTAGTGAACACCTTGAGCGCGTCATCCTCAAGCTTTACCTCGGTTGAGATGGTCTCAGAGTCGACGATTTCTCTTCTTTCAAGCTTTTCTCTTATGCGCTCCCCGACCTCTATGATGGTGAGCTCGTCGTCCTCGCTCTGCACGAAGTCGAGAAGCGACCATCCCCACTCAGTATCATAGAAGAGCTCGCCCGCCTGTGTCATAGCCTCAAGCCGGATGTCCTGCATGATGCAGTCGAACCCGGACACAAGAGGCGCGTCGCCAGTGGCCGCCTGGGTGAGCTGCCACGAGGGGTCAAGCTTAATGTCTGTGTCGTTTAACCCTGCCATCAAACCACCTCCCCGATAATGCACGGATTGAGCTCACCGTACAGAAGGCCGACCGCGACGGTTTTCCCGAGCTCGACGTTTACCTTGGAAAGCACTCCGGGAATCTCCGGGAAGCGTTCGTCAATCTCGCCCGTTTTGTCAAGAATCTTGAGGCTGTATTCGTACCACTCGCCCGTGGACGCTGCTCTTGTGACCCTTGCACGCATAAGGCCGGGGAGCTGCAAGTGAGGGAAGTCGGCGGCGAGCTGCTTTGCTATTACACTTTTGACCATTTCCTCAAGCATTGCTCTCCCTCCTTCGGTTAAAAATAGATGTAGGTGCGGATGAACCCCGCCTCGTTGGTAGTAAAGACGACCTTCTTGACCTCGAACTCGCCGGACACCTGCGGGTGTGAAACGCTTATTTTGTGCGAGTGCTTGATGAACGGTGCGGAGACCGTTTCGAGTTCCCACACGCCCCCCGGCCTGTTGAGGGTGATGATGTTCGTCCCGTACTCAAACGAGAAAACCTTTGTTTGTTCGGGCTTCTCTCCCCAATAGAAGACTCCGCCCGAAAAGAAAAACTTCTCAGCGATTCCCCATGCGGCGTGTATCTCGTTAATGACCGAGACCACGTTCTTTTGAAAGATGGGGATTCGCGCCTTTGCCGGATGTGCCGCCGCCGAAAGCTTCATCTTCTGAACCCCGGCCTTTGCGAGGCAAAAGGAGATAATCTCCTGCGGCGTCGCATCTAAAAACGTGTTGTTAATGGCCGTTTCCTCAAGGAGAATCATGTCGTCCTTGAGGAGGATTTCGTTCATGTAACCGCCGCTGTCATACGGCTTGGTGATATATCCTTCGAAGACATCGTCGAAAACCCCGTTGTAACCGAGCTGGATGAGGGCCTTTTCTTTGACGTCGAGAGTGAGCTTCTCTTTGAACTGCCGGGTAAACCTCACCTTCGCCCAATCAAAGTAACTGTCTTTGCTTGAATAAACCTCGATTTCTACGCCTTCCCTGAAGGTGTATTTCCCGAGCTCTACGCTGATTTCGGGATAGAATAATTCAGCCGTTTCCACTCTTAGAATCACTTCCTTAGTACGGCATCATTGAGAGCCTGTTCGCATAGGCCGTCGTGCTTACGTCATCCACAGCGGGGGAGTTGTTGGTCTTGGGAGCCGTCCCCCGGCTGCCGCTCAAATAGCTTTGATATGCCGGGTCGAGCTTGCTTACCGCCGATGAGGTGCTCGTCTGCGAGCTGCCGCTCTTGGATTTTGTCGCCGTGATGGTCATTGGATTGTACGACCAGAACTCAAGGCTCACCGTGAGCTGCTCCTTTTTGCTTTCCTCCTTCGAGCTGAGGCTCTTGAAGATGACCTTCTTGACCCGGCGCGCTGCCGTGTGCTCGTTGATGATTTCATGAACGACAGGCTTCTCCTGTCCTGCCTTTTTGAAAAGGTTTTGTATCTTGTCGAGCTTCTCTTTCCTCGTGGCGTTGGGGCCGTCTTCTAGGATGAGCTCAATCGTCACCTTTGCGTCCTCGTACCCCTCTGCCTGTTTCGCCTTCGCGGAGCTCCCTTCGACTGTCTGCTCTTCGATGAGAGCGTCATCCCTGACCTCTATACTCTTGATGAGGCCGGGGAGGATAACCCCGCTCACTTTAATCGAACTGTCGTCGACAAATATCAAGATTATCCCTCCCCTTCAGCGACGAGCCCGTTGCTGTTGACGTAGTCCTCAATCTCCTTGAGGAGCTTGAGGAGCAGCGGGAGCTCTTTGATTTTGGAGAAGTCCACGTTTAGGAGCAGTTTCTCGATGATGATGCGCCTGTCTCTTTCCGTGGTCGTCTCCGATGTTTCTTTCTCCCGGGAGATTTCCTTGAGGTTGACCTTCTTGACAGGCTCCCGGCCTCCTGTCGTGTCAATTTTGCCGAGCCCCTTCTCCACGGCTTGAGCCGGGAGGTCTGCACCCTGTTCGATGCCCTGCGCCAGCGTGGACATTGTCCTGTGCCCCGAAAGCGTCAGCTCCGCGAGAGGCCCTTCCTTCGCATCCGAGAACGGAAGAAGCTTTCTAACCTTCTGGAAGATGCCTTTTACCGCCTCGACGGGCTTCATGGCCGCGCTCTTGATGCCTTCAACGAGGGTGTCGATGATTCTCGCGCCGCTTTCCCTGAAGAACGCCGGAACACCCATAAAGAATTCCTTGATTGCATTGATGCCGTTGACAAAGCCTTCCTTGATGCGGGTCCACATATTCGAGAAGAAGGCGACTATTGAGTCCCAATGCGTGATAATGAGCATCGGAATCCCTATGAACGGCAGGAATGCGGCGATTGCTATTTGCAGCCAGGTCGGCATCCCCGAGAAGAGATTCCGAATCCAGTCAAACCCGGCCTTTATGCCGTTGACGAAGCCGTTCCAAACGCCTTGTATCCACGAGACCACCGAGTCCCAATTCCGCCAGAGTAGAATAATCGCGGCCACTAAAGCGACGATGCCTATAATAATCCACGTGATAGGATTCGCGAGCAGGGCCGCCGTGAAGCTCCACACCGAGGCGATAAGCTCGGGCATCGCTGTCACCGCCGTCGTGATTGCTTGCTTTGCCATCCCCACAAGGCCGAGGGCCATGTTCTTTAATGCCGTGACCCCGTTAATGGCTGCCGTCCTCGCCATGCTTGCGATATTGACGGCGACGTTTCTGATGCCAGTAACCGCCGACGAGGCAAAGGTCTTAACCGCGCTGAAGCCTCTCTTTAGACCGTCCCCGGCATACAGGGCCTTTATTTGGATAGTTGTAAGCAGGTCGGGGATTCCCCGTATCGCCCGGTAAAAACCTGTCGCAAGTCCCGCCGTCTTGGTGAACACAAGCCCCACGCCGCCGACGACCGCGATTGTCGTCCCGGCCACCATCAGGAAGCCTCCCAGTGCGAGCACAATAATCATGATGACTTTGACGAGCTCCTGATTCTTCTCAATCCATGAGCCAACCTTTGTCAGGACTTCCTCGCCCCTGCCGAGCAGTTCGTTGACGGTGGGGAGGAGGCTGTTGCCGATGGACTCCTTGACGTTCTGGATGCGTTGCTGTAACCGCTGGTACTTCTCGGGCTCCGTGTCGTTGATAGCCGACGCCATTTCCCGGGCGGCCCCGACTCCTTCGCCCATCGACGAGTAAAGGCCGAGGATGTTGTTCTGCAAGTCTCCCGTCTTGGAGTACATGAGGTCAATGAGGGCGACCGCCTCCGTATCACCGAAAGCTTTTTGCAGTTGCATTTTTTCGGCTGCGTCCATCGTCTCTCCGAACTTGCCCCGGAGTTTACCGAGGATTTCCGGCATAGAGAGGAGCTGGTTGTTCGCGTCCGTGAACTTGAGGCCGAGCTCCTCGCCGCCTTTGACAGCCGAGCGGAGGAAAGCTTTGTATTTCGTTCCCGCCTCGGCTCCGCTCATTGTGGCCTGAAGCATACCCAATATAGAGAGCTGCTCCTCAAGGGGCACGTTGGCCGTCGTTGCCGAGGCCCCGAGGGTCTGAATCGCTTGTGCCATCCCTGAGCCCGTGGTCTTGAAGTTCTTGACCGAAGCCGCAATCCCCGCCGAGAACACTTCCCCGAACTCCATATCCGAAAGGTCGGAATAGAAGTTCTTGTATATGCCGTAACCCGTGGCGAAGAGGTTTGTCATCTCCGCGATGCTGGACTTTGTTCCCTTCGCGGTGATACCTGCAAGCTCCGTATACCCGGCGACGCCCGCATCCGTAAGGGAGGAGATGCCGCTCTTGATGTCATAGGCCGCCGTGATGAAGTCGGCTTTCGATGTCCCGGCCCACTGTTCGGAGAAGCTGCGCGCCGCATCCTCAAGGACGCCGAGGTCTTTGACGCCCACCGAGGCAAGCTCACCGAGAGCCCTTTTTGTCGCGAAGGTTGCCTCCACCGGGGCGAGAGCTGAGGCGGTTATCTGTGCGCCGATACCCGCCATCGCCGCCCCGGTCTTGGTCATGTCGCCGAAGGTCTGCTCCATGCTCTGAAGCTTCGAGACAGAGCCGCCGACCGAAGACTGCACACGGCCCATCGGGCCTGTCAGGTGGTCGACCATGTTCATAATGAGGGACAGCTTGAAAACGGATTCTAAGCTCACACTATTCCTCACCCCTTTCGTATGGTATAATTAGGCAAAGGAGGGATTACCATGACCTTGATAATCGTAATGCTCAAAGTTCTCATATTCGCCCTGTGCGCCGGAGCTGCCATCTCCGTCCTTGTATATGTTCCGCTTATGGTCTATACGATTCCCTATGCCTTATGGGTAGGCCATCAAAACACGATGGGAAGGCAGAAGGACAAGGACAAAGAGAGCATCTTCCAGGCCGGGAGGAACGCGACCAAACTATATAAAGCATGGATTACCAGACAAACACCGACCCTTTGATAAAGAGGTCGGTTTTTTATTCCGAGAACACCTTCGAGATAGCTCTCGCAACAATGTCCTCCTCAACCTCTTCGATGTACCTTGCCCGGGCGAGGAGCGCAAGGAATTCATCAAAATGCAGCTCCCCGATATTATCCGGCAGAAGAGCAGGGGGGACGAACCTGTAAATCTCAAGCGTCGCCGCCTCAACAAAGTCCGTCCTCACCCTCCCGAGCTGCTCTTCTACAGCTTCATTAAATTTGCGGTCTTAGACAGCCCGAGCATGGAGAGCAGCTTTTCGCCCGCGCTCAAGGTAAGGGCCGGGTATTCCTCAAGGTCGGCCTCCAATCTGTCGCGGTGCTCAGGGATGATGTTGTCAAACATGAAGGCCTTGAGCGCCTTCGTCATTCCGTTGGCCGCCGTCTTAACATAACGGTCATAGCTCGCCGTGGTCGGCTTCTTGAAGATATAGGAGACCTCAATCTCCGTGTCATCGTCCGGGGTGAGGGTTAAATCAAGCTGATAAACCTTGCCGTGTTTTGTCTTGAGCTCCTCGGTGTTAAGTGCTCCAGACCCGCCTTTTTTAACCTCGGCCTCGTTGGTTTTGATGCTCTTGTCTTCCATTGCATAATCCTCCTTTGACATTTATTTTGAGATATTACAGGGCTTTAACGCCGTCGCTCTCGATTCCGTCCACGATAAGCATGTCAAGGTCAACCTTGATGCTTTTGTCTCCCTGCGCCGCCTTGTTGCTGCGTTTGGTGAACGTGACGGTATTGAGCACATCGCTCCTTGTGCGGTCTCCCTCGTTGGCGTAGGAGACGACAATCTTCGGGATGACCAGCTTGAAGAGCGGTGTCCCTTTGCTTTTGCAGTAGTCAAGCAGCGCGTCATAATCGTCGCGGAGGAGGCTGACCTTGCCTTCGGCCTTGTAGTTGCCTTCTCCGTAGCCTCTCGGTTTCTGACCCTTGCCGTAGGCGAGCTCCTTTTCCAGCTCGTCGTCGTAGGAAATTTCCTGAAACTCAATCGTGAGACCCGGGAGCTTAATATCGACGTCGGCCCAATCGTATGTTTTGCCGTTTACTTTCAATGACATCCTAATCAAGCCTCCTTTCTTAGCTTGCGCTCGGCTTCGTTCTGCCGAGGTCGACTTCGATTTCCCTGATGTATCCTCTGGACACATAGCGGATGGTGACGGGCATTTTCTCGGTCGTGATGATGTCCTGTCCTTCCGGGACTGTGATTGTGGCCGAGGAGATTTCCTTCAGCTTGACCATCTCGTCGAGAGGAGTCTGCATGAACTTCGCCCTTGTTTCGAGCTCGTTTTGCATATCTTCAAGGTCGATGTCGTCCTGCAAGAGCTGAAGGCCCTCTTTGCGGACTTCCTTGATGATTTTGTTCTTGACCCGGACATCCTCGGCATAACGGTAATCCGAGCCGTCCGGGGACATCACGCGAGCATTGGTGACAAAGTAGTCCTCAAGCCCGTCGTATTCCCGGAAGGTGAGGTATTTTGCGGCATCAAGCAGCTCGATATATTCCTCAATCCCCGCGGGCCGGAGCTCTAGCATCTTGCTTTTAGAGATTCCCATGCCCGCCGTGTCCCGGGTCTTGCCGATACTCTGATGAACTTTGGTCTTGGAGTACAGGCCGCACACGATTCCGGCGTTGTTGATTTCCCTTGTGATGCCGTCCATGCCGACATAGAGGGAGCGCGCTGCCACGACCTGAATGTCGGTGTTCTTGATGTCCTTCTTGTCGGCCTCAAGCCTCAAGGCGTAGTCGGCGACATCCTCCTCGTTGTCCGGGACGTATGCCTCAAGCACAAAGAGGAGGGGCTTGTGATAGGTTGCCGCGAGCTCCCGCTGCTGCTCCGATACCGCCGACCATAATGCTTTCTGCGATTCCCCGACGATATGAACCAATTCATAGGGCTCGTTGAAGTTCTTGAGCTTGTCAATGGCCGCCAGCGCGTCGGCGTTGGTCATGGTGGGGGCCGTTGTCTTGAAACGGAAGACGTCGCCCACAAGGAAGGATGTCTCCTCATTCGGCTGCGCACCTTCCGTAAACGTCACAGTCAGGCCCGTCAGGGGGATTTCGAAGGCTCCCGTCAGCGGCACGGTGGACTCGTCGGAATAGCTGTACCCGCCATCAATCGAATACACGAACAGGGCGGTATTTCTGCGGCCTTGCCCGGTGATTCTGACAATTACGTCAAAGGCATTGTAAGGACTCCCGTCAGCGGTTAGGGAACCCGAGCCCGTGCCTGTCTTTTCGACCATTCCCCGGCTTCCTGCCGTGGATGCCGAGACCGGGATGCAGTAAATCCGGTTGGAACCGTTCTCCACCGAATCCATGACCTTGTCAGCAAGCGGGCTCAGGCCGAGGCGTTCCTTGATTTTCGCCGCCGTCATGTTGCCCGTAATGATGATAGGCGTGTCCGACGTAACGGGGGAGACACCGATTTTCACATGGACACCCTCGCCCTTTTCGGTTGCCAGTCCGAGCAATCCGTCAGTAATGTTTGTTGTGACATCTCTAAGCATTTACTTCACCTTCTTTCCGATGGGACTGCCGGAGAATTTTCCGACCGCTGCGTCGAAGTCTTCCTCCGTGACCATCTTGCCCGGCTTCCATCCGAGGGCGGCACACATACCGCTGAAGATGGGGGCGGGCGTTTTTTTCTTGTCTTTGAGCTCCTCAATGCTAAATAGCTTCGGAGCTGCTGTGTCAGCCGTTTCCGGCTGTTGGTTTTTACTCGCCATCTTGAGTCTCCTTTCCCTTGATAACTGATTCGACTTCGACGTCCGTGAGCTTCGCGAAGTCTGTGTCCTTATAAACGCCGCCCATGAATTTGACTTTGACATTGACGGCGACTTTTGCCTTCAGGATGCTGTCATCCTCGTCAACCCATTCCGCCTCCACGACCTCAATCGGGGTATAGTTCCCGTCGATATAGATGCCTTTGTCAAGGGCTCTGAGAAACGCTTCAAAGAACTCCTCCGTCTTCTTGGGGTCGGGGTCTCCGATTATCACGCTGAAGGTCGTCTCCCGGGAGAAAACCTTTCGCCTCTTGTGCTGCGCGCCTGTTTGGTCACTGTATAGTTTTTTTGCGCCGCTTCGGTCGAAGGTTTCCTCCTCGAAGAGCACGGCCCCGATATGGGCCTCCTGTGATGCCCGGAGCTTTTTCATGCTTGTGTAGGGCTTCGAGCGGATTCCTGCTCCCTTCAGCTTTTCGATGAGGTGTTCCCTGCATTCCGTAAACATTTCTAATCCTCCCTGAAGTAATCCTCAAGAGTGCCCTTGATTTCCTGCATGTCGTCATCGCTGAGGCCGAGGAAGGGACGGGCCGGGATGTTGATTCTGACGGTGACTTGCTTCTTCCGTATCCAGCGGCCATCCACTTGAAAGACAAGGCCCTTCGAGGTCTTGGCCCGGATGGTGATTCTCCTGTTCTTGGCCCCAAGCTGATGCGTCGATGCATATATTTTGTTCGTGCCGACCGCGAACCCGGAGGCGTCGGACGTAGTCTTGATGGAATTCTTAAGCCCTGCGCTTTTGACGAGCGTGACGCCGCCTTCCTGCGCCGCCCTGATGGATTGCTTCCATTTCTTCCCGTCCGGGCCTTTTTCCGTTCGGAACCGTTCGACGGTCGACTCGCGGATAGCCTCGGCAATGGAGGCGTTAATGCCTTTCTTGTCGATGTCCGCGAGCTGCCGGAGCCTTTTCATCAAGCTTCTTGTGTCGCCGTCAAGTCTGATGCTGTACATTTACATCCCCTTCAGCTTGTCGCGGGAGAAGAGGCGCGGACTTGATGCGACCGAGAAGCCTGTTCGCGCTGCGGTGGTGGTGTCGACGGCTCCGATTTCGACCTTACCCTCCGCCAGCAGTTCAAAGAACCGAATCGCCGCCTTGTAGCGGTTTAAGTAGTTCTTTTCTCTGTCACTCTCGTCGATACCGATGCGGGAATACAGGTTATAGACGGCGATGTCCTTTGCGAACTTATTGATAACCTGTGGGACAGGGGAGAGAGGGAGAGGGTATCTCTTAGCGAGGTATCCGTCAATCTCCGCCCCTGCGTCCGCGATTGCCCCTTCAATGATGGGGATGATTTTCGCCTCACGCTCGGCCTCGTCTTCTATGTAGTCGCTGCCGATGATGGTGTTGAGGGCATCATCCTTAATCATGGAGCGGACTTCTGCGGTCTCACAATATGCCACGCCGACTCACTCCTTTACTGTGCTGTACCGTCGCTGCCGTAGGCCATTTGCCAGAAGGCATACCCGGAATTTCCGCGAGAGTCGGCTCCGTAGAGGAATTCTTTTCTCATGAAGACGTTCTCGTCGGTCTCGTTGGTCAGGCTCACAAACTTCGGCTTCTGTCTCTCTTGGTAAATGAGAGGCTTGATGGGCTTCTTGGTGCAAAGCAGGAACCACATCGAATCATTTCCGGCCAGGTCGGGAACAACCAGCGGCTCCGCCGTTCCCTTCAGGATGTTGGTTGTGCCGTCAATCTGGTCGGCGAGAAGAATCTTCCTCGCTTCGGTCTCTAAGGCCGGGCCAACGACGAGAAGGTCGGGGACAATCTTGAGAGGCTTGCCGTGTTCGTCCGTTACCGACATGATTGCCGCCCTCGCCGCTGCATAGGATTCCGGCGAAAGTTTGGCCGTTCCCTTGTTGCTGAAGGTCTTTTTGCCGACCTTGTGGGCGTCCGAGAAAAACGGCAGCCCATCATAGCATTTGTTTGTGAATCCGCCCGGGAGCAGTACGAAGACAAGCTCGTCGGGATGCAGGGCCGCGCTCTGACCGAGGGACTGAATCGCCGGAGTGTAGAGCCCGACACGGTCGTCCTCGATGTCGTTGCGGGGAACGCCGACCGTTACCTCGAAGTCCTTGTTCTTGATGGTGTAATCGGATGCCGTCAAACTTTTAATCTGACGGTCTCCAATCCATTCCCGCATCATGGGGATAGTGCCGAGCCATTTGTAATTCTCTTCCCCTGTAACGGAAGGGACGACCGTCGCCACCCTGTCATAGAGGGGCTTTGTTTCGTCAAAGGCTTTGGCAAAGATGGTCTTGAACCCGGTAAAAATGCCCCGGAGTGCTTGCTGATTAACTATCATAGTGCTTTAATCCTCCTTTTCTCCCTGTTATAGGGTTTCGACGGCGACGCCGTCGTCTGTTACTGCGATGACTTTTCCTGCCCGGGAGCTGCCTGTCGCCAATGCGGTCACGGTGCAGTCGTCGACGATATAGCAGTCCTTGAGGACGTGTTCGGCTTTTATTTTGTTGGCTGCTACCGTGGTATTGTCCCAAACGAAGACGCCTCTTCTGACCTTGACGGTCTTGTCTCCGGCTGCGCCTCCCGTGTTGTCGACGTATTCCTCGGCGCGGCCCGCTGCCGTAAGGCCCTCGGCCTTGACAGCGGCCTTTGCGTTGCCGCTCGCATCGAGCACGACAAGCCCGCCGTCATAAATGACCGCACCTGCCGCCACCGGGAGGACGACAATTCTCCCGCCTTCTGCAAGCTCCGGCGTGTTCCTTCCTGCTGTGAGTGCCATGTTATCTCACATCCTTTCCGTACTTCTTGAGGTCGTCCTCGCTGACGCCAAGCTGCTTGCAAATGAGCAGCGTCGCCTCGTCGAAGGTTTCCTCTTTGTTCGCCTTGGTCTCGATGTCAAGCTCGCCCATCGGGACGCCCTGGGGGGCCTTCTCAACGAAGGACTTGAATCCCTCCGGGTCTTTGAGTGCGTACTGCGTCGCCCAATCCTTTTGAGCCGGAGTCAGTTTCCCGGCCTTCAGGGCCATGAGGACGGCGTCGTCTGCATCCCTGCGGGCGATTTTGTCCTTGAGCTCTTTGAACTCCTTCTCAGAAACAGAGCCCTCCGGCTTCTTGTTTGTGAGCGCCACGATTGCGGCGGCCACGTCTTCGGTCTTGGCTCCGGCCTTCAGCCCGAGCATCTCGCAAATCACCTTGTTTGAGACGACCTTGCCTTCATCCTCCGAACCGCCTTCAGGATTCTTGTTCTCTGTGCCCTCCTTGAACTTCTTGGCATCCGCGACGGCTGCCTTGAGGGCTTCCGTGACCTGCTCTTCGGTTGCGTCCTCACCGAGTCCGAGCAGAGCCGCGAGCTTTTTAATGATGTCCATGTCGTTACCTCCTTCATAATCATCAAGTTTGATGGAATTGATTATCGGAAACATCCCGTCAATGGCGGGTGTGTTCGTCAATGCTGCCGAGTGTAGGACTATTGCCTTGCCGTCCGACTTGCGGACGAGGACAACGGGCGAGAGATAGCGGTATTCCCGGTTTTCGAGATACTTCTTTCCCTGCGGAGTCCATTCCACTTTAGCCACAATCGCTCCGTCCTCAATGGATAGGTCTTTAATCCATCCGCCCGCCGGAGCCTGTACATCTTTGAGCGTCTGATGCTCATAGTCAATCACGATGTCGTTACCCCGTTCGAGAAAAGTCTGCTTCATCAAACGGAAGCTTTCCTCATCGACGTCGAAGTCGCCCTTTTGACTCTTGACGTGTCCGAGGGGGAGGAGCTTCACCTTCTCGGGTGCTCCGTTTACTTCTGACTGACCGCCTCTACAGGCGAATAATTTTGCCATTTGCTCACCTCGCTATCACCTTGCTTTTTAGAATCGCTTCTAACCCCGTTAGCACGCGTTATAACGCCCGTTAGAATTCTTTTAGGTATATTTTGCCTTACTCGATGGATAAACTACTAAATTGGGCCTTTTAACGCTTATTGTTTGTCTTTGGCTTTCACGCTCCTCTCAAATGCCTTCTTCAAGGTTTCCGGGTATCCCTTGAGGTCGGGTGTAAACTGCACCTTCGCGGGATTCGTCGAGAAGCTCGGGTCGGGCAGGATGTTCACGAAGCGTCCGTCCCGGAGCTCTGCCGCCTTCGGATTCTCTGTCTCCACCTTGAGCCCCCGCTGCTCGACCTGTCTTTTGGAGAGCGAGCGCACGGTGCAGCGGCATCGGAAGCCGTTCGGCGGATACCATGTGTCCCATACCGGGGAATCTGCCGGGAAGACCCTTCCGTCCATCGCAAGGTGTGAGGGACGGGTGCTCGTGTCGTTCACTGCGTCATATATCCAATAAGGCCGGAGCTTCAGGACATCCGGGTCGGTCATTTGCCTGTAGTGCCCGACTTGATACGCCGTTTGAATGTTCGTCCTGAAGATATTGTCCGCTTGGAAGTTCGTAATTCCTTCGTACCCTTGAGCCTCAAGGAACCCGTTCATTCTGTCCCGGAAGCTCCGCATCGTTTCTCCTTCCTCAATCGCCCGGAGGAGCTCGTCGTGAAACTTCTTGAGAACTTGAACCTTTGTATAGCCCGAGACGGTGAAGGCGAGGGACTGATACTCCGCCGCGATTTCCGAGAACTGCTTCGCTGTGACAGGGATTTTACCCCTGAAGTATTCGACCGCCTCCTCGAAGGTTATCTCCTTGTTCCGGGAGATAACGCTCTCAACTTCATTCATCCCGTATCACCCGCCCCTCAAGGTCTGCATATAGCATCGCCTTTTGAAGGAGCTCCTCAATGTCTTTGACATCCATTTCCCCGGCAAGCCGCTCGACGAGCTCCTCGTTTTCAAAGAGTTTCTTGACAGCGTCGAGGTCTTCGGTGTTGTCAAGCATCTTGAGAACGGGAGCGAAAAGCTTCTTGAACAGGCCCGAGCTCTGTTTGATTGCCGCTGCCGTGAGGCCGTCGATGCGCTGCTGCGTTCCCGGCTCTCCGGCTGCCTGTCCCTTGAGTTCGACCTTTTCGGCTCCGGCTGCCGTTGCTTCATTGGTGACGACCTCCGCCGTTTGCTCCTTCATCGGGATGGGTAGGGCGGAGCCTTTGCTCGGAGCTGCCACTTCCTCACCGTTTTCCGGCTTCGGGATGGAGAACTTCTTATATAGGTGAGAGGTCGGGACTTTGAGCCCAATACTGCAAATCAGTTTCTCATAGATGTCGACCGTTTCCTTGAGGTCTCCGGCCTCCTCGCAATCGTAACGGATGTACGGAATGCGCCTGTCCTCGCCAAAATTGAAGAGGACGAGGGGTCGGATAAGGTCACGGCGGAGCGTCGCGGCAAGAGCCTTGCAGTCTGCGACCGTGAGGTCGTGACGGACTTCGTTGTGCGTCTTGCTTTGTGCGTAGCTGCCGCCCCCGGAGTCGCTGGTGAGCGTCTGTCCAAGGATAGCTTTTGACATCTGCTCGTCACAGTACCGGGCGAGCCGTTCGTATATGTCGAGGCTTGATGTCTTGCTGGACTCCTTGAACTCGATTTCCGTCCCGTCCGGGATGATGCCCGCCGCATCGGAGCCGATCTGAACGAGGGCTCGCATGAGAGCGGCCTTGTCTTCCTCGCTTGCGCCCTGGGCGTACTTGCCGAGGCGAAGGGGCATCCCGAAGACCTCGCAAAAGCTGACCCAATCCTTCAGGTCGTAGTTTTTGAAGAGGTACATCCACGCGACGACCCTCAGAACGCCCGCCCTTGACGGGTGTCCGCTGCGGGCCTTGTAGCGGTGGATTATAAACTTGTTCTCAGGGACAATGATGCCGCTCGGGTATTCCTTGGTGACGACTTTGAAGTTGTCCTCCGCATCCCAAAAGAAACGCTTCTGATGTCTGTTCTTGATTTCCTTGACAACGACTCGGCCATCGTCATAGTCCCATATGATTTCAGAGACCGCGATGCCTTTGCCGATTGCGTCAAGCAAGTCCATCGCCATGTCCTCGAAGTTTTCGAGGCTCTCGATTTCCTGCGCCACGAACTCGGCGATTTCCTTGTCCCGCTCGTCATCCGCATCAAAGGGGATAACTTCAAAGTCGAGGCCCGTGACGGCGTTCTTGCGGGTCTGAAGCTGCGAGAAGAGATGCGGGTCTTTTTCCTCCATCTCCTCGAAGAGCTCCATCTGCCGGAGGACATCCCCGGCGTCCGCTTCCTTGAAGATGGTTGCCAGCTTGACGGGCGTGAGGCCGTTGCTCGGGTAGTCCGAATATTTGTCCTGTACCTGTGCGACCGCGATTTCCGTGAGGTCGGGCCTTCTCAGGGCCGGAGCTTTCGTCTGCTGCTGCCTTTGTTTCTTTTTGCTCAATCCGTCTCACCTCCTTAATACGAGCCGTTTCTGAATTTGAGAGCCCGGCTGATGACGGACTTGTAATCGACCTTTGTCCCGACCTTCAGCTCAAGGGCGGCCCTCACGGCCATCTCAAGAGCGTCCGGCCCGTCGTCGTTCTTGCCCATCGGGTATTCCTTCATCTGCTGAAGGAGGGTCTTGTGCTTCTCGTTGAATTTGATGTACCCGTTCTTGACGAACGGCTGCAAGGACTGAATTCTCAAGTCCTTGTTTTGGATGCTGTTGACCTCCTCAATCGGGAGGTACTCTCCGGCCTCCGCGCTGCGCTGCGCCATGACGTCCTTGAAAAAGTGCTGAAACTGCACCGTCTCGACCCGGAACTTGGCAAAGGGCTTTTTGTAGTCACGCCGGAGCCGCTTTGAGGTCTCGATTGCGTCTTCGATGATGACATCCGGCTTGCGCTTCTCAATAGAGGCGACGACCACATACATATAGCCCGTGCGGGTGTCCTTCGCGAGGCCGATGATTGCCGACGTGTCGCTCTTCTTGTTCTTGCCGAGGGATGGGTCATTCGCCCCCACAAAGAGGAAGCGGCCATCCGAGAAGTCGACCTCGTCGTCTTTGTAATAACTGAACCATTCCTCGTTGAATGCACAGCTTTCGGGGTCGATAGGGTCGTTCTGGATTTCACTGTTGAAGCTGCTCTCGCCTTCAGATACCCGGATAACCATGAGGTCGTAATAAGAGAGCTTGGCTTCCCACAAAACCTCCGTCCCTTCGAGCATCTCCTCGCGATTCGCCTCAAAGAACGCCTTCGCGTCTTCCTGCCTGTCGTCATTGTTTAGGTCGGTATAAATTGCCTCCCATGCCGACCAGAGCTTTTCATTCTTTGCAAAACTGATGACGCCCCTATACTTGACCGTCTTGTACTGCGGATTCTTCGCAACATTGGCGAGCAGCGCGTCGAAGTGGAGGAGCGTCCCGATATATACAATGTCGGTGTAGGTGTCGCCCGCCTTCGACACGGCCTTATAAAACCAATTGCGGAGCTTTTTCCGTTGCTCCGGGGTGTTGACGTTCTCGTCGTTTTCGAGGTCGTCGCAAAGGATAAGGTCAGGACGCCATTGCTTGTGACGCCGTCCACGGATTTTCTTGCCGCTGCCGATAGCCTCAATCTTCACGCCGTTTGAAAGCAGGATGACTCCGGCCTTCCAAACCTTGCCCTGCATATCCCCGAAGTCTTCCCGGAGAGCTGCGTTTTCCTCATACTCCGTCTTGATGTCGGTGAGGAACCCCTCGGCCTGTTCGGAGCTGTCCGAGAGGATGATGATGTAATGCTTGTAACCGTAGGCCGAAGCGTGGACGGTGTCCTTGAAGGTGAACGTCGTCGACTTGGCGTGACCACGGGGAGCCTCAATCGCTCTCCGGCATCCTTCCGCCCGGGAGATTTCTTTCGCGTCCCGGATTGCGTTCTTGCCCTTCATCACGCCATCCTCCCAAATGTCGTCAAGCTCCCCGTGAAACTTCGGGGACTCCCTGACAAAATAGTGGGGGAGGTATGCCCGGCCAAAATATTCAAGGTCGAAGGCCCCGAGGCGTTTCCTCAGTCCCTTCTCACCTGTGAGCTCGGCTCCGTCTTGGTACTCCTTGAAGAGCTGCGCCCGTTCCTTTTGGTGTTTGCCTTCCCGTGTCGCGTATGTCTCGAAAAGCTCCCGCTGATATTGCCTATTGGCGACCTCCTCGCGGTCTTCCGGCTCTTCAAGTTTTTCGATGTATTCCTTGAGGTTAATCATCTGTCAGTATCTTCTCACGGGCCTTTTGGAGGACTGCGTGCAGCTCTCGGGTGAGCTGCGGGTCTGACTTGATTGCCTTTGTCAGGTCGTCCTCAAGGGCCTCGAAAGCAAGCTCCATCTTAGTTTTATAATCCCGTTTGACCTTCTGCTCATAAACTCCCACACGGGAAAGGGAGGCGATGAGCCGCCCGGCCTTGTCAAGCGGCATCTCCGCGAAGTCATCCTCCGCCGTTGACACCCTCTGCATCAAGCCGTCCATCAAGACCATCCTCGACGCCTTTGTGAAGTCGAGGTCGGGATTTTTCTCGACGGCTGCGGCGATTGCTTTTGTCCGTTCAAGGGTCTCGGCGACACGCTGCGCCGCCTGATTCGCACGGATAGCATACCGCCCGACCGCGCTTTTGCTGACGTTGTAACCCTCCGACTTGAGCCATGCTGCAATCTCTTCGTAGGTGTTGGACGTGTCGAGGAGCTGCGCGTCGAGCTGCTCCTTGATGTCGTCCGGGAGCTGTGTGATTTTTGAGCTGACCCTTGTCCGTCTTCTCTCGGCCATTACACATCAACTCCCGGGTCGTCGATTGTCCCTTCGACGAGGTCAACTCCTTTTTTCGTGAGTTTGATGACCGCATCCTTGCGGTATGCGTTGTACGCATTAACCGACCTGTCGACAAAAGCGATGTATTCGCCCTCCTTCAGATAATCGAGATGCTTGCTGATGTCCGGGGAGACAATCATTCCGTCCGCGACGAGTGCGTTCGTTATCTGCCGGAGGAGCAGCGTGTTTTGATGACCCTTGACGAGGCTCCTGATGATATAGCCGCGAATCGCCTTATTGCGGCTAACCTCAAGCTCATTCATCTCATCCATGTTGTCACCCCTCCTTTGTTACTTTGTAGTGCAGTATCTTATCAAGCTTTGCGTTCATGTCGCCCATCTGCTTGTCGACGTTGTTGAGCGTTCGGATGAAGTCCTCCCTTAAGACATAGACAAGAGGGAGGTCACTCTTCAGCTCGGAAAGCTCGGTCTTGACCTTCTCAATGTCATCCGAGTTTTTCTTGATTGCGTCCTTCATGTCACCGATTGCGGTCTTGACCGCCCAACCAATGAGCGCGATGACAAGCGTCGTGATGGTCTGAAGCGCGAACATGAAAATTTGACTTGCTTCCATGCCCTCACTCCTTTATTGCGTCATCGCCTTCAGTTCGAGCACCTTCTCCTCAATGAGCTTGGAGAGATAGTCCTTGAAGCTGCCGAGGTTTTCCTCGATGATTTTTTGAGCCTCCGGCTTTAATGCCGCCGAGATTTCTTCCGCCGCCTGTTTTGACAGGGCGACAAGCTCGGAACGGTCGACCTTGCCGTCTTTGACGGCTTCCCTGAGACTCTTTGCCGTGGTCTGCTCAATGGCGGCCACGGTGACGGTCGTCAGCTCTTCGACATCCTGAAGGGCGTTGTTGAGCAGGCGGCGCGCTTCCTCGTCTTTGAGCTGCGCGGTTTGCGCCTTCACCTTTTCGGTCAGCTTTCGGATGCCGTATGTAGCATACGCCGCAAGAAGACCGATGAGGGCGAGGACGAGGGTGACGACGACATCGCTTGCCATTGTCTGAATGGTTTCCATCTTGACTCCTCCTTTGCAATTTTGGGAATAAAATAACCATAGGAGCGAAGCTCCTATGGTTAATGTTACCTTATGCCTTGTGAAGTTTATATGTGTAGCACTTCTGAGAATTGATTCTTATTACACGGCCTTTTCATCCCCCGGGCCGGGCAAATCAAAGAGGGAAAGCTGACCTTCGGCGTGGCCGTCGCCGCATAACTGTCGTACCCATCGCTCGGTTACATCGTACTTCTTGGCGAGCTCCATGTGATTGTACCCGTTGAACTCCTCTCTAATCCTCGCGTCTCTGACCGGGCGGACGACACTTTCAGTCTTCGGCAGGTATATCGTTGAACCGCCGACGAGCTGTGTGAGCTTGACGAGATTCTCGACGCCGATTGCTTCCGCTATTTCCCTGTAAAGGCCCTCGGGAATCTGTTCGAGCGTGAGCTCTTTTGCTAATGCGTCCATACCGCGACCTCCTGAATCTTATTTACACATTTTGCCGAGTATCCCGAAGACCTCCCCGATTGTGATTGTGTCCCCGAGCTTGGCCGACCAGTATTCCGGGCTACTGATGACGCCCGCCGCGACCAGCTTGTCAAAGCCGTCGCGCTGCCACCGGGGAACGCTTGACTCCTCCTGCGGCGTTTCTTGGGGAGGAGGGAGGACAACGGGCTCCTTCAATATGGCATTGAGTATCTTGATGATGTCGGCTCCGTAGCCGTTGCCCGGATACGCCCATCCGGCCCCGTTGGGATTGTCTCCGGCTCCCAGCCACTCAATATATATTGCGGAGCCTCTCTTGACTAAACCGAAGCGAGGGTCGACGCACGCCTGTTTTAACGCTTCTGTGCTGGCATACGCCTTCAGGTGTTGTATTTGTGCCCTGGCTCCGAGTCTCGGGCTCTCAAAGCTTGCGGCCTGTCCTTGGCTGTTTCCGTTTAAGGCTCCGATACCTGCGTAATTGTTTTGCTCAGGAAGGACGATGCCGCCATATTTGAAGCACCCTGTCTCCTTGAGGGACTGAGCCCAAGCAACATCCGCCCTCACACCTTCAACTTCTGCCTCCTCGACGAATATCTTCGCCAGCTCCTCAATAGTGCAGGAGGGAAGGAGAGGTTTTGGATTTACCTTCAGCGCGTAGGCTGCCATCTGCGCCGCCGTCGCCTCCGTCTTGCCCATGATGAGCGTCCCCTGTTCCTTTGGCTCTTCCTTCGGCGGCTGCGGTACAGAGGAGGAAAGAGGATAAACCTTTTGGCCCTTCTCATCAAACACGCTGTACCCCGGATTCTTGTCGCATTCCACCTTTGCATTCTCAAGGATTCTGTACGCTCCAACCTGAGACTTTGCATCCTCCCAAGTTTTCCGCACCCTGTAGAGCTGCTCTGCGGGAACTGCGCCCTTTTCAATGTACGTCACGCCGAGGAGCTCGCAAATGACCTTTACTTGAGCCTCAGCCATGCTTTCAAGGTTAGCGTCCACCTTCAGGAACGCCTCGTCCACTGCGTTGTCGTGGAACCCGTTTTCAATCAGGAATACGTGCGGCACGCCAGCAGCCACGGCGGAACGGATAACTCCGTAATAATCATATCCTTTGGTTGTCTCCGATTCTCTTGTCTTGGCTCCCCGGTCATTATTCCCCATGACCTTTGAGACCGCTGCCGAAAGTTTTCCGGCCCAAGCCTTGTCTTGGGCGATGCGGACTGAATAGAAGCACTCTACTCCACGGGCTTGACCATTGGCGGCGTTGGAGTGTTCGCTGATGAAGACGTCGCTCCCTTTGGCACGCTTGCCGCGCTCATCAAGACTCGGGTCTTCGTTTTCCGACCTTGTCAGACTGGCATCAATCCCGCACCTGATGAGGGCGTTTCTGAGGAAGTTTGAGAGCTTCCACATCCCGGCATATTCATAATACCCGGTAGGGCCTTTATTCACATTCCCCGGAGCGTGGCCGGGGTCGATGGTTACTTTTTTCATACCGATTCCTCCTTATAATCTCATAATTGGAGCAAATACCTTATCGACATACTCTCCGATGGTGTATTGTGCGCGACCCTCCGCTTTGAGGGCCTCCGTGAACTTCCTTGTCTCAAGCGCAATCTTGAGGGCCTTGAGGACTCCGACCTGCTCCGGCGTGACCTCTCGCATGTCCTTGCCGACCATGTTGAAGACGGCCTGGTAAAGGTAGAATGCGAGGTCTGCTTTTTCTTCGGCGGCCTCCCACTCTGTGAGGATTTCCTTTGCAAACTTCTTGCGGTTGAGCTTTGGCTTGTCGGGAGGGATGACGCCCTTTTCCTGAAGTCTCTTTTTAGCCTCAGCCCGGGCCGCCTTCTCGCGTGCGGTCATTTTCTTAGGTTTCTTTGTTTTCCCCGGCATCGCCTTCCTCCTTCCTGTCGACCATCTTCTTGAGGGCCTCAATGAGCTTGTGGCTCTGCGGAACTGTCAGCCATTCGATGCGGTCGACCTTGAACATCTTTTTGACAAAGCCGTTGATTCGGTCATTGTTGTTGTTCCATCCGAGCTCCCCGGTGAGGGCGTAAATCTTGCGGCGGAGCTTCTCGGTCTGAGGATTGCCGCCCTCGTCCGTCCGCTTGCCGCGCTCAGCCCGGTTGACATCGTCCTTCATGTTGGAGAGTACCCGGCACACCTTGTCGACTTCGCCCTGCGTCAGCTTCCTCATGCTGTCCTTGCCCGTCTCCCGCCCGATGATGCCGTACAGGTCTTCATCGTCAAGGGAGAGCTCCGGGGACTTCGCGAGCCCCCAAATGGTGCGGATAGAATAGCGGGGGCGATTGCGCCCCCCATATGCTTTCCCTGCCATAACACCGCCTCCTAACGCTGTAAAGCTTGCAGCTTCTCCCGGTCGGTCTCATACCAAAAGGTGTCTTCTTTTTTCAGCGACGCTCCGACCCGGAGGATTTCGTCCTCGGTGTACTTCTTGAGTATGTCCTTGTTGATGGTCTCGGTAACAACGATGCAGTCGTTCATCTTGCGGGACTTGAGGCTCTTGATGATTGCCGCGAGCTTTTCCTTCGCCTTCGGGAGTATAACCTTCGTGCTCATGCGGAAGCCCGTCTTTCCGAAGTTCAGCGTCTTTGTCTTGCCGTCGAGCTCTCCCCGGTGCTCCTCAACAAACGCCTTGATGTCCTTGCCGATAGCGGCGATGCGGTCTTGAATAGGTTTCGCCTCCTGCGCCGCCGTGAGCTTAATGCCTTGAATCTGCTTGTTCATTTCGCCCTCTATGTCCACGAGGTCAAGCTCAGCCTCGGCGATTTCCTTGAGGGCGGCGTCGACCTCTTCCCATGTCTTATAGACCGGGGCCTCCTTGATTCTTGTCCTTGCCATTACTTTTCACCTCTTTCGATGTCTGATAGTGTGACGGTTGCGAGTTTGCCTTCCGGGGTAGTGAAGCTCACCCCGACGACCTTCCCGGCCCGAACCTCGAACCCGAGGCCGAGCTGCCTGTGAAACAGTTCAAAGACTTCGACCGGGAGCTCCTCAACGGACTGAGCCTCCCTGATGGGGAGGCAGTTCATCGAGACCGCTGTGAGAATGTTCTGCTTGACCGTCGCCTTGCTGTCGAGCCCTTGTTCGAGGCAGGTGAGGCCGACCGTTACGGCCTCGTCGATTTTTAATGCCGCTGTGCTTCTCATTGTTTATCCTCCTTCCGTCCTTAAAGCATCATCATGTTAGATGCTTGATTGATGATGGTCAGCGTGATTCTGGACTCCCCGCGCTCCTTCATGATGCGGAAAACGTTGTTGAGCGTGCGGTCGAGGAGTCGGAAGCAGCCTGTTTGATGGTTGCACGCCCGGGACTTCAGCTCCGCAAGGGCGTCCTCCTCGACTTCGTAACCTTCGAGGAAGTTATCGACCTCCTTGCCGGAGAGCCCCTTGAGGCTTGCGTAAAAGTCGACGCGATTCGCGAAGCGGGTGAGGTAGGACTTTATCTGCGCTTCGAGCTTCGGCTCGCCCGCGATGACCATGCCGACATCGGACTGGTCGAATATGGCCCGGAGAATTTCCATCTTCTTTTGTGTGTACTTGGAGATGAGCTTGTCCGCCTCGTCGATAATAAGCAGATAACCGCGATTGACGTTGAAGAACTCCCTGATTCCGTTAACGCGCTTCCATATCGTCCCGTAGGTGGTAGGGATGCCGAGAGCCCTTTCGATGGACTCCACGAGGTCTCTTGAGCTCATGGTGTCGTCGCATTCGATATAGGCGACCCGGGGCATCTTGGAGTAATACTTGAGGGCGTGGGTCTTGCCGAAGCCAGACTTTCCGACCACGATGCCGAGCCCGATGTACTCCTGACAGGAATTGCATACGCCGATGATGTTCTGCGCGTCCCGGCTCTCAAAGAAGCTCTTCCGCTTTGTGAAATTGACGACCTTCGCTCTTTCGGCAGTTGCGGCAACGAGCTCCTCACCCGTTACCTCCGCGAGGAAGGCGGTGAGCTTCGCTTCAAGCTCCGTCGCGTCGCTGTCGTATTTCCCGGAAAGATACCGGGAGACCGTCGTCCGTGAATAGTTGATGGTGCTCGCGAGGTCTGTGATGGTCTTGCCTTCGCGTTTAATGTACTCGTTGACCTTGTCTGCAAGAGTTTTAATTTCGCCTGTGTAGGCTTTTGCTGCCGTTGCTTCCATTTTGTTATCCCCTTTCATTATCCGAGTGCTCTCAGTCTCTCAAGGACTGATTGAGCCTTTTGATTGAAGAACTCGTCATCGGAGTCCTTGTGCTGCTTTTGCTTCTTAGAAACACTTCCGGCCTTGAGCTCCTCACGGAACTCCTTATCGTCCGGGAGCTGGATAAGGTTGTCGTTCCTCTTAGCCCTGACCGCGAGGTCTAAACCGCCGACCACGGCGGGAGTGCCTTGTCCGTCCTGCACCCGGAGCTCGTATGGTGTTTGATACCACTCAAGGTCTTCTTTCGTCTCGCGAATCTGCCGCTTTTGCTTCTTGAGGTGCTCTTCGAGCGTGGCCTGTGACATGCGGGGCGCGAACTGTAGTAGTTCAGCCGAGACAGCCTCGCAAATCTTCTTGCCGTTCTTGTCAAAGACATAGAGCTTGGTGACGTCATCGATGTCCCATTTGATGTTGACGGTCTGCCCGATGTAGTGGCAGAGCTCATAATCCGTGTAGAGCGTGCCGAACTTGATAATCCCTTGATTGCGGACGAGGGCGGTGTCGGCCTTCATTAGGAGCATCGCTGCATATTCCCTCAGAGGAGCTGCTTTGACGTACCGCTCGGCGTTCTCAAAGAGCTCAATCGGAGTGACCCATTTCTCGCGAGCATCTTTAAGGCCCCGGTGTTCCCGGACGTGGTACTTCTCGTTCTTCCACTTTGTCCAGAGTGCGTAAAACTCTTCCATTGTGAGGAGCTCACCGCGCTCAAGCATTCCGGGGATGTCCTTCTTCCGCTTACCCGAAGTTTTCGACCCGGTGAGTGTGCCGACATAGGAGGCCATCCATTTTGTGAACATACTGCACACCGTCCCGAAGAAACGCTCCATTTGCGCCTTGCCCCACGGCTCATAAGGGAGAGACCTTGACCAGTCTTCAATCCCTATGGAGCGGTAGAAGCCTTTTGTTTCGCTGTCGAAGTCAAGTTCCTGCATCTTGCGCTCCTTGCGGTTTTGCCCTGTGTTGGTCTCCGCTGTGTAGTCCTTGCCGTTGTCAATGTGCAGGTGTTTCGGCACGCCGCCCGGATTGGAGTAGAGCATCTTGACGAGGCTTTCCTTGAGTATCTGCGAGTTGGCGTCGACACACATCACATCGCCCATGATGCAGCGGCTCCGTGTGTCAACCCATGCAACAAGCTTCGGTCGGATTGCCTTGATTTTCCCGTTCGGGCTTGTGTACTGCACCCAGCAGTCGAAGGTGTGGCCGTCGCCCTGTACGAACTCCATGACCGCGAGGGCCGAAGCGTCACGCTTACCCTTGAGCATCCGGGCATTTTTGAACTCTCTCATTCCGTTGGCGGCGAGATAGTGGGCGTTGCGTCCCCGGAGCTCGTCCATGATGTACTTGATATACCGGGCCACTGTCTTGATGGAGGGATAGCCTTCCCATCCGCTCTCCTTGGCGACCTCCTCGAATTTCGTGTAAAGCATCTCAATCGTGCCCTGATTCTGTGCGAAGTCCTTATTAAACCAAATGTTCTCAATAATAGCCTTCTGCTTGTCCGTCAAGCTTGGAAAGGTGTACGACTGCTTCGGTTTCCGGCATAGGGTGAGCACCTTGAAGAAGTCGAAATTCCGGCCCTCTTCCTTTTCAAGCTTCAGAGCCCACGCGCTCGCTTCGAGGTATCCCTCGGCGTAGCGGTAGAGCGTCCGCTGACTGACTCCAAGCCTTGCGGCGAACTCCTCGGCGAAAGCCGTGCGCTCACCTTCTCCATAAGCGACGAACTCCTGAATCTGCTTTGAGAGCTCGACCGCCTCATAATATTCCCGCTTGTGACTCTCTATGTACCAATTGAGGTCGATATCGAGATACCACGGGGCCTCTTGTGCCTTCTGTTCGATAACAACATCCCTCCCGTCTACTTTTTTTGCTGCCTTGTGGGCCTTCCTTGCTTTGGTGGAGAGGGAGGACAGGGCGACCGTTACCCGGTCTTTGCCGCCGTTCTCTCCCGGCTCCGTTAATGTCTTGAACGCTTTTGGATTGCGCTTGATTCTTTGGACTAATGTGTTGTACTTGATTCCTTCAAGCTCTGCCGCTGTTTCCAGTGTGACGAATGTTTCCGGCAAACCCCTCTCCCTCCTTTCACATTGAACCGTGTCCGCTGCCGTGGTATAATGGCAGGAGAAGATTTTTCGTGAGTCTTCTGGTAAGAGAGCCTGTTCGAGTGGTGTCGGTATGGCTCTCTTTCCTTTTGACCTGATTCCTCATGATGCCATCCCCCCGGTCACGCACTTTTTGTCACCTTTGCCGACTTGATTTTGCCGATGTGCTCCTCAACCTTCCTGAGCTCCTCATGAAGATAGGTGTTTATGTCGCTCAAGGTTTCGATGTTTGCCTGTTTTAAGCTGATGCAATCGAACAAGTCCTCAATATCCTTCTGGATTTCCTTTTGAACCTGCTCGGCTTGCCGCTTGAGCTCGTTCTGCTTCCTTTCCAGAATGATGAGCTTGGTCTCATCGGTGAGCGTCTTACCGCTCATCCCCATCCCGGCCTTGAGACTTTCCAGCTCAAAAAGAAATTCATTGACATTCTTCAAAGTTATTCCTCCTTCATGCTATTTTTTTAAACGATTCCGGGTCTAAATCAAGCACCCTCGCGATACCTTGGAGGTACTTATCCCCCGACCTGTCTCCGTATAGGATGAGATTGAGGTACTTGTTGCTTGTTCCGACCTCTTGTGCGAGCTGCACCTGTGTCATGCCTTTTTCTATGAGCGTTTTCTTAACCAACACGCCGAAGGCGGTCAGTTGTCTCTTGTTGCGCTGCATCAAGCATCCTCCTTCCTGCGCTCTTAGAATTACTTCCGTTTCAAAGTTTGTGAAGTGTTTCGAGTAGTTACTTCCACCTTTTGGCTCTATAATGAGATTGCGGCCATATCATAGAGAGGGGGTGGTAATAATGGATGCTAAAGCTTTTGCTCGTGAATTGGTTGCCGACTTCAAAAAGATGTACCCTGAATACTTCAAGGAAGAAAATGAGTTAATTCCTCAAATGGTCGGCGCAATTTCGCTTATCGCATCTCTGGCGATTGAGAAACATGAGCGGGAGAGTCACCCAAAACATAATTCTCAATCTCTTTGAGAAACTTCAACAACTTCGCGCCGTCTTTTTCGAAAGGGCAATCGCAAGGAGACGTCTGTTCCGAAGGCGTCTCTTTTACTTGCACCAATGCGATGAGCTCCTCGACAATCTCGCAGTCTCTGACCGCCTCGGCGAACTCCTTCTCATAGCCTTCCTTCGGGGTATCCATGCCATAGGTCTTGGAATAACAAAGGCGGTTATGCCATGCCATATCTTTCTGTTCTTTGAGGTACTGAAGGATTGTTTTCATTCCGTTTCCTCCTTTCGCCGCCGCTCTGTTTTCCGAGCGTTGCGGGGATTGTTCTTGTCTTACCCGAGTATTTGTGCACCACTTCGAGCCCTTCGGTCGTCGCCTTCACGACGAGCCAGTTCTCATAATTCAGTCCGGCCTCTTTAAGGCGTATCTTCTGAGCCCGTGTCGGACGCTTTCCGTGTTTCAAAATTTTACCTCCTTCCTGTTCAATTTTCTTTAATCTTCCTCTCAGGTGTGGTATGATTTCCTTGATATATTTCTCTATCAGTCTTATTTTATACAACAACTGAGAGGAAGTCAAGCATAAATCTCTCACTTGTTGTAAGAAGGGAGGATAAACGATGATAGAAATTGAAAAGGTAGGGGAAAGGATAGCGGCCCGTCTCGCAGAGCTCAATCAAATACAGGCCGACCTTTGCCGAGCAACTGGAATGTCTAACAACGCTATCAGTCAGTACGTCACAGGAAAGCGCACGCCTGACACGCTCTCGCTTTATAAAATTGCTTCTTCTTTGGGTGTTTCGATGGAATGGATTCTAACAGGTGAGAACAAACAAGGGAGGGTTAATACAACAAATGAGAGGGCGGGCTTAATGGAACTAACCAAAAAGGAGGCCGACCTTATTGCTATGTTTCGCGCGCTGGACGACCGCGACAAGGAGTATGTTAATAGCACTATTGAGATGCTTTACAGTAAAGCAGTTAAAAAGGGAACGTTATCCGGCTCGATGAGTGGAGGAACAGGGGAAGAGGCAGCCGCAAGTGAAGCTGTTTAATTTTTGTGCTTCTTTGATAGATTTATCTATCTGTTTTTGTCACATTGAAAATCGCCTTTGACGCGCCGATGTAAGTGCCGAAAACCCTTGATATTACGGCAATGTGACAGCTTTTTTGCGATTACATAGCTTTGTCACTTTGAATGAGCCGCCTTTTTGCCTCTTTTTGAGGGTTATCCGCACGGGCGCGCACGGGGAAAGTAACGCGCTGACACCTGAGAAATGCCGTATTTTCGCACTTCTTCGCACGCCCCGCCGCTGCATTTAACACTCACTAACGCTCCGTTAGCACGCCGACCGTCTCGACTTCATTGTCCTTTGATGTTATAATGCAAATATGAGCCGCGATGATGTCCTTTATCCCCCTTGCTGCTGGGGCTTCCGGGACTATCTGAGTGGCTCACACTTTGTAAAAATGCTTATTTTATGCGGTTTTCCGGCCTCGTTGATTAGTTGATAATTGACGCGATGCCCGACAACTCCACGACCACCACGCCCCCTCAAGGCATAAAAAAGACGACATCAATTCACTCGATGCCGTTCTCAATATTTCTGTCACGGATTTCCTTCCATATCCCTCACAAACCCGCATAAATACTGTCTTTTCTCGGTGTCTCCCGACACATCCCGTCTTATCCCGTTTTGTCAATTATCTTGTCTGAGTACATTGGGTGCCCGCCCCCTGCAGCAATTGGGCTCTGGCCTCCTCAAACTTGAGCTTGGAACGATAGTGCCGGTCAGACATCATGGCGTCGAAGGCATCGGCAACAGAAATGATTCTCGCTAAAAACGGAATTTCTTCTTTTTTCAGCCCTTCCGGATATCCCTTGCCGTCCACACGTTCATGATGGCATTTTACAATCGGCACAACCTCTTTAAACATTGATATTGCCGACAGGATATGCGCCCCTTTCAAGGGGTGCTTTTTGATTTCTTCATATTCTTTTTCATCCAGCTTTTCCGATTTAAACAAAATATCGTCGGATGTCCCAATCTTCCCAACATCATGAAATATGCCGCTAATACGCAAGAGTTCAAGTTCTTCCTGGGACAGGCCAAAGGATTGCCCGATCTTCACGGCAAAGTAGGCTACTCTTTCAGAATGGCCCCGGGTATAGATGTCTTTGGCATCCACGACGAGCCTCAGGGCTTCTATGGTGTCCATGTATCTTTCTTTCAGCTGATCATAGGTCATATTCAGCTCATCATTTTTGATATTGACCAGAGAATGCAGAAATGCATTGCTGATAGAAGAGGCGGCCTGGCTGGCATAGATCTCCAAAAGTTTGCTGCCTTCCTGGATGCCCTCCCCTTCCACGTAAATCACGCCAATATCCTGCTGCAGCTCATTAATTAATGGGATGATCACTTCCCGTTCTAATATAACAACCTTTTTGTCTACACGGGCACTGCCGATATGCTCCATCAGACTTGGATCAAGCATGACCATAAAATCCTCGATCTCAGTTTTATATTTGCCTATCCCTTTGTAGATACTGTTATTCCCTGAACTGATTCTTGTTACATCATCAACAAGAATAAAGGCGTTTTTACTATTAATCAGCGGTAATATCTCCGATAAAATATCCTCCAGGATATTATCGATCGGCTGCAGCTGATAGATTTTCGGAACAGCCTGCAAAATTTTATTGAGCCCTTCCTGGAAGATTCTTATTGTTCTCATCTGGGAAATGGACTTGATTCCCGATTCGACCAACAGCAGCAGCTGGTCAAGCCTGTCTCCCTTTTCACAGTAGCCCTGAATATCCAAGGCCTTGATTGTTTCCAGAGGAGGGGCCAGGTCTTTATGTCCGGTTAACATCAGGATATAGATATCTGTATTAAATTGCCTGATCTTTTCCACCACTTTGTCTCCGTGAATGGGGAACATTAAGAAGTCTAAAATTAATAAATCGAAATTCTCCTGCCGGACCTTTTCTATCGCTTCCAAAGGATCAGTCAGACCGGTAATCTGATAACCGCTCCTTTTTAATACCACGGATAAAGAATCAACAATACCCTGTTCATCGTCTACAACAAGGATCTTATAGTCTAAAATCGGATTGGCCTTTGACCTTCTCATCCTAAACCCTCCTGTCGCCGTTGTGTTTTCAAGCTGGGTATTGTGATATAAAATGTTGTGCCAATCCCTTCCTTTGATTCAAACCTCATATTTCCAAAAAATCTCCCTTTTATTGTAGAATACGACATATACAGACCGAGACCTGTTCCGTGTTTGCCCTTCGTGGTCAGCATTTCTTTAAAAAGCCGGTTTTGTACTTCTTCCGGGATTCCTTTCCCCCTGTCTCTGAGAACAAATTGAATCTCACTTTCCTTTTCGCTTATCTCCAAGTCAATTTCTCCCGCTTTTCCGTCATAGGCCTGGATGGCATTCATAATGAGGTTATCAATCACCTGTACCAGACTGTTCAGCTCCCCCTTGATTTCCGTATTCAACTCGATTTCGACCTTTGTTTTTAAAAAGCAATGATATCTTTTCAACTCGTGCTTCATTAAGACATCGATTCTTTTCACAAGCTCCTCAACTGTGAATTTATCATATTTTGAGTAATTCATCTGGACTGCCTGACCCTTTACTGCGCTGATCAGGTCAGTCATATACGAACAGTAAGGTTTCATTTTCTCGAGCCATTCGAGCATTTCACCGGCAATCTCATTATGATCCTCGGCCGTGACACTGTCATCACCTATAGAATCACGGTATTCCCCTGCCAGGTCTTTAAGGGCTTCTATCCCTCCCGCCAGAGACATGATCGGCGTATTGAGATTATGGGCAATGCCTCCGATCATTTGTCCCAGAGAAGCCATCCTCTCCTGCTCCATTAATATCTCTTGATTGCGTTGAATTGTTTCAATGTTTTTCTTGTGCTCCGAGATATCTTTGAATAAGAGAATTGTCCCTAAGAATTTTTCCTGGGAGAACACCGGGGTGATTTCAATATTAAAGTACCTGTCAAAATCTTTTCCGGTGATATGCTCTTCAAAAGATATACTGATTTTCTCCTTCCTGGCCTTATCCCCCAATCTCATGATTTTTTCTTTATTCATCCGGATTTCCGGGTTCGCTATGACATCAAGGATATTCCCTTTCCTCTTGATGCTCGTCAGACAATGAAATGTGTCCACAAAGGCTTTATTAAAATCAATAATCTCCCTGTTCTCATTAAAAACGATATAACTGTCGGAAATAAGATCGACTATCCTTTGGAGGGCGATCGGAACAATATTTAAAAACTGAAATTTAAATATAGCAAAGGCAAAAAAAAGCATGCTGATTGAAAAGGATATATTTTCTAAAAATACAGGCATGGCCACTATTTTTTGGGTGCTTAATATGATTACGACTAAGGGAAAAGAAATGCCCAGAAATAACAGGATAGATTGTTTGGAAAAAAATCCGGAATTCTTGATTGAAAAATACGAAAGAAAATGAAGCCCCAGAATGATGCATCCATAGGAATAGATTTCATGAAAAATGTAAAAGGGACCGTAAATGAATTCCGTACTGATAAAACTGTACTTCACAATAAACAAATGATGCTGATCATTCGTTAAGGCAAGGATGATGGAAATGACCGGAACGATAAACAGCAACAGGTATTTCCGGGAAAAGCCGATCCGGGTTTTGGCAAAAATAATTCCCGTAAAAAGCAAGGCTATAGGCAGGAGGCAAACTCCAATGTAATGAATGTTTTCCAAAATTAACAGGGTATTTTCCTGTTCCACAAGCAGTTGGATAAATCTGATGACACTCCAATACAACACTAAACCTGTCGTACCGAGGAAGGCATAATGGATTTGCTGCTTTGTCTTTATCTTAGCAACATAGATTGTCACGAGAAGGCTTAACAGTGTTGTGATTAAAGATAATCCTGTCAGCCAGTCAAATCTCAAAAGCATTGATCAAACCTCTTCATCATCCCGCTTCTTAACTGAGATAATTCATCCTTTGGATATAGTTTACTATTTTGAATAAATACTCCTGATCAACATGCGGCCATTGAAAATCCAGTTTTTCCAGATAGCCGGCGGAAATGTCTGAGACAACATGAATTGATACGGTGCAGGCAATCTCCCCTGTGCCATTCAAATAAAGCATTAAGCCGGACAATATGTCGTTTCTGCTCTCTTCCTCAAGGTCTTCAAGCAGCTTTTCCATCTGCTGCTTATTCATGTTCTGCATAGGAATACCCTTCTTTAACAACACTTGTACCAGATCCTGCATCACGATTTTGTGGTGATTAAAAATATGAAAAACTCTGTGGTCGGACTCTTCTGTCTGAGCGATTTTTATCACAGCCCTGGCCGATAAATCAACCGGAGAAAACTCGATCTCTTCTTTGAGCAATTCATGAGAAACCGCTCCCAGCCTGACCATAGACCTGATTGCCCTGTAAAAAGCGTTTTCCCCAATGTTCTGTTGGAAATGCCCGTCACAATATCGTCCTGTCAGGTTGCCCATCCTGAATACTGTTGCCTTCAGCCCTCTTTTCATTGCCTTGAATACTAAATTTTCCGCTTCGAATTTACTTCGGACATAAATATTTCCGAGATAATTTTGTCCTACATAAAAATCATTTTCTGTATAAGTACAGCTTACCGGGTTTTCAACTAAATAATTTCCGGTTACAGCGTCTGTTGAAATATGATTCAGCTTTATGCCGAATTGACAAGCGAAATGACAAATTTCTTTAGTGCCATCAACATTGATTTCCTCGATCTCACGATAATGACCAAAATATTTTACTACCGCTGCCGAATGGACGATGGTGTCAAGTCTTTTTCCTAACCTCTGATACTCTTCCCGATCAAATCCCAGTCTCTTGAGGGATATATCCCCTTTCACCGGAATGATTCTTTTTCCGATCAGCCCCTGATACTTATCCCTGTAATAAAAGTTCAAATTTTCTCTCAATCTCTTTTCGGCCCCCTGGTCATCCTCTGCCCGGACAAGACAATAGACCGTGCTTTCCGTTCCTTCTATCAGCTCGCTTAAAAGGTGGGCACCCAAAAATCCCGTTGCCCCGGTCAACAAAACATGTTCAATCTCCAGCTCCCGGATATTTTCCGGTTCCGGTCTTGGCTCCAGGACCTCGATATCATCCGGGCCAGCTGTGCCGCCGGCCTTTTCCCTCCTGCCGATCCTGTCCGACAGCTCCCGGATGGTTGGATAGGTGTAAAAATCAGCGGCCGAGATCCCCCAATTACGATCATAGACTTGGGCAAAGACCGTCATCACGGCCAGGGAATCCCCGCCCAGATCAAAAAAGCTGTCATCAATGCCGATCCGGTCAATTCTTAACGCACCGCAAAACAGTCCAACCAATTCCTGATCAAGGCTGTTTCTCGGCCCGGCATATTCCCCCGCATCTTGATTTCCCGCAACAACCGGCTGCGGTAAATTTTTCCGGTCAATTTTCCCGTTTGCTGATAAGGGCAGGGCCTCCATTCTCACATAGAAGGCAGGCACCATATATTCGGGCAATGATAAAGCGAGAAAGCGCTTGAGTTCCCTGGAAGGAATATCTTCGTCCGCGACATAGTAGGAGCATAGATATTTTTTATCTTGCTGTTCGAGCCCGATCACAACATTTTCTTTTATTTGGGGATGGGCCTGCAGTTTGTTTTCTATTTCCCCGAGTTCAATCCTAAAGCCCCTGATTTTGATCTGATGATCTATTCTGCCCAGATACTCGATATCTCCCTGAGCATACCACCTGACAAGATCGCCGGTTCTGTACAGCTTTTCACCCTGAACAAAAGGATTGGGGATAAATCTCTCCTCTGTCAGTTCCGGTTTATTGACATATCCTCTGGATACCCCGACTCCCCCAATAAAAAGCTCCCCAGGAATCCCAATCGGCAAAAGGTTCAAGTGCCTGTCCAGAATATACAGTCTGATATTATCGATCGGTTTCCCAATCGGGACTGAGCTGAGCTCTGTCTTCGGCGAGCATTCAAAGCTTGTCACATCAATCGCGGCCTCAGTCGGGCCATAGAGATTGGAAAGCCGGGTCCCATTTGTGGAATAAAGCAGTCTGTTGAAGCGTTCCGCTTGCTGCAAGGTCAGTGCTTCCCCGCTGGCGAAAACCTGTTTCAGGCTTTCTAAGGCTTCGTTATTTTGATACCCTTCTAAAAATTGGAGAAAGCTGCTCAGCATGGAGGGAACAAAATGCATGGTCGTAATCCGGTATTTCTCAACAGACTTGATGATTTGGAGGGGGTCTTTTTCCCCCCCGGGCTCCAGCAGGCATACTTTGGCCCCGACAAAAGACCACCAGATCAGTTCCCATACGGAGACATCAAACGTGTAAGTGGTTTTCTGCAGGATCGTACTGCCCTGATCCAAGGGGTATTTCTTCTGCATCCAATTGATCCTGTTAATCAAACCGCGGTGCTCAATCATAACCCCTTTCGGCCGGCCGGTCGACCCGGATGTGTAGATCACATAAGCCAGATCTGCCGGCGCGTTGATTTTTCCCGGGTTTGAGGCATCCCCGGCAAACAGTGTCCGGTCTCTGAGATCAATGACTTCAACACCCAGCTCTCTGCCACTGACCCCGTCCAAACAGGTAAGCAGGATTTTCAGGCCGCCGTCCTCAAGCAGGTACTTTATTCTGTCCTGGGGATATTGGGGATCAATCGGCAGATAGGCGCCGCCCGCTTTCAGAACGGCAAAAATGGCGATGATCATTTCCAGGGACCGTTCAAACAGGATGCCGACAATACTGTCCGCTTTGACTCCTTTTTCCCTCAGAACTCTGGCCAATTGATTTGACTTTTCATTCAATTCCCGGTAGGTTAACCTTTCCTCCCTGAACACAACCGCCAGGTTGTCCGGACTGCGCAGGACCTGTTCCTCAAACAGCTCCTGGACCGTTTTGTCCGCGGGAAAGTCCGCTTCGGTTTCATTGAATTTAGACAGTATTTTTTGTTTTTCTTTTTCGGAGAGCATTTCAAGCCTGGATATTTTCTTGACCGGATTGTCCAAAGCATGCCAGAGGAGACTGATCACATGGCTGTGCATGAACTCTATTTCCGTCGCATAGAACATGTCCACCAAATAATCATAATCAATGATTAAGCGTCCGTCATTTTCTCTGTCATTAAGATTAATGATCAGGGATTCAATCTGATGTCCGGTAAAATGCCATCTGGTAATGTATTTTTCCAAGCTCTGCTCTTTCATAAACTTGGAGTTTTGGTAAGTCAGGACAATATCAAACAGGTCGTCCGAGGTTCCCCGTCTTTCCCGAACTTCTTTCAATATCAGGTCATAGGGATATTTTTGGTGCCTGAAGACCTCTGTCAGCTCTTTTGTGATTTGTTCCACAAATTCGTCAAAATTCATCTCCTCTTTGATCTGAAATCTTAACGGAACGGCCAGGTTGGCAAACATCCCCGCCGTCTCTTTTTCCCGGGCATTTGATCGGTTGAGGAGGGTGGTCCCGAAAACAAGATCCTCTTTATCGGTGACCCTGTTCATATACATGGCTATGGCAGCCAGAAACAGGCTGAATTCGGAGACTCCTCTCTGAGCGCAGTATTCATGAATCTTGGCCGTCAATTTCTGAGGGATCAGCAATGTTTTCCTGCGGGCCCGGGTGCTGACCATTCTACCTGTTTTTCTGCTCTTTAAAGCTGTCATCTCCTGCCAGTCCGCAAATTTTTCCGTCCAATAAGCTTTGTCTTTTTGAAATCTGGAGGACTTCTGGTACTTTTTTTCTCTTTCTAAGTGGTCCAAAAACGAAGGCCTGCTTTCTCCGGATATCTGCTCACTGTTTTTCAACGCGGTATAGTACCCCATGACGTCATTTCCCATGAGAGCCATCGTCCAGGCATCGGAGATCAGATGGTGAGTCTTGACAAAAAAACCGCCGTCGTGATCATTAATTTTCACTAAAACATAAGAGAACAAATCGGATTCAATCATATCCATGGGCATGCTTGTCTGCTTCTCATCCCATTTGAATAATTCTTCCAGGTTCCCTTTGAAATCGAGAAGCTCAAATTGGTGATATTGATATTCAGAAATGTATTGCCGGGGTTCTCCGGCAATCTCGGCTATCCTGAGCCGGAAAGCGTCGTTTTTCTTCACGTAGAGGTTGATTGCCTGTTCCAGCAGGCCAAAGTCAACATTACTGAATATCCTCAGCGTTGCCGCAATATTTCCCATGCTTGTCTGCGGGAACAGCTTTTCACTATACCAGATACTCATTTGAGGATGTGTCAGGGGATGGTATTTTTCTGTGGCAGTAATCTCTTTTGGGCTGTTCATAAAACAGTTATCTCCTCCAATTTATCCGAAGGATTTCGTTTAATCGACTTATTTCTTAAATCATCTTCTATCTTTCCGTTTTTCTGAGCATATTAATTTTATTCTAACACTTGTATTTTCCTGAGGCAATTTTCAGGAACAAATAAAAATCCCCCGATGCCCCTTAGGAGACAAACGGATAGGCAAATTCCTTCTGAAGAAATTTGCCTATCCGTTCACTATCCTGTCTAATATCTTTGCTTTAATGTCAGAACAAAAGGAACATGATTCAGCATCATAATTCCCAGCGGCATCCCGATGACGGTAATACACAATATTAATGCGATACTTACCCAAAATCCGGTAAGATGCCAGCCCAGAAAAATAAAATATAAAGCCCGGATCGGGAACGGGAATTCCTGTTTAGTCGTCAGAAGATCTCTACTTACTGCATTGATGGCAGATACCGGCTTTAGGGTCAGGATCTGGGGGAGCCGGTTAAACATGATCAGCCCCAGAGGAAGCCCGATGATTGACAGGCATAAAAGATAAGCCGCTCCGCTCCATAAGACGGCGGCCCACCAGCCAAACAGGATAAAGTAGACGACTCTGATGATCATCCTGTCTCCTCTTTCTTTTTCAGCATTCTCGCCCATTTCACCAATTCCCGCATAAGGTTGTCGATGGCTGTCCGGCTGCGGTCATCAGTCAGGTTCCCCTTTTCATCAAATTTGGTATGGGCGTTGATGATAAAAACCTCGGGCTTATTTAAAGGAAGAAGGTCCAGGACCACACACACCTGGCGAAGATGGTACTGAGCACGCGCACCACCAAAAATGCTTGGCGAAGCGCTCATTATCCCAACCGGCTTCCCTCTCAAAACAGGGTTGTTTTCCCGGGAAGCCCAATCCAAAGCGTTTTTCAGAACAGGAGGTATAGAATAATTATACTCCGGTGTCGCAATCAGCAAGGCGTCGGCTTCAGCGATCCGCTTTTTAAAATCAGCGACAACCTGAGGGACACCCTCTGCTTCTAAATCTTCATTAAAAAAAGGAATCGGGGTTAAATCAATTATCTCCAGCTCCGCCCCGTCATTCAATAATTGCCTGGCTGCCCGCAGGGCGGCCAGGTTATAAGAATTTTTCCGGAGGCTGCCGGTAAAGCCGAGAATCCTGATTTGCTCTTCCATAAAAGAACTCCTCCGTGCTCATTCTTATTTCACAATCATAACCGGGCATTTAGCCTTATGCAGCACCCGCTGGCTCACACTTCCCATTAACGAACCGCTTATCGCACCGTAGCCGTGATGCCCCATAACCAAAAGGTCAATATTTTCCTCTTCGACTTCCTTCAGAATTTCCGTAACCGGATGTCCTGCAATCACTTTCTTTTTGAACAAACCATTAATCTTAAAGCCCTCTATTGATGCTTCAAGAACAGCCTCACCGCTTTTGTTCAGTTCGTTTTGGTCAACCGCTACTCCGTATGATGCTTCCGAGAGCAAAAAATCAGTGGCGAGTGGGACCACATGAAGAAGTTCCACTTCGGCCTTAAATCGATCAGCCACCTCTAGCGCCGTGCTTAAAGCCCTTTTAGAAAAATCCGAGATATCAGTTGGTACCAGGATTTTTTTAAACATTTAATCCCCTCCGTTTTCAAATACATCATTTTAGATCGGAAAAGCCTGCTGTTTCCCTTTTTTTAATCTTAATACTTTATTCTTCTTTTATCCATATCTAAAGTGAAAAAATATCCGGTTTATCCGTATAACCCTTGTCGATCAAAGGCCGGCACCAGCCTCTCCCTGACCGCTCTCTCCAGCAGGACGGCGACGGCTTCCCGCCCTTGTTCTCCCAAGTCTGCCGAAAACTCATTGACATACAGGTCAATATGAGCCCGGACAACTTCGGGAGACAGCTCCTGGGCATGGCTGAGAATATAGTCCCCTGACGCCGCCGGATATTCCCGGGCATACTGGAGCGACGATCTGATCCAGCCCGCAACAGCCTTTAAATCCAGGGACCGGCGGGCAATAATCGCCCCAAGCGGAACCGGCAGGTTTGTATCCGTCTCCCACCAATTGCCTAGATCGATCAACAGCTTCAGCCCGTACGAAGGGTAAGTAAAACGGGCTTCATGAATGACCAGCCCCGCATCAACGGTCCCGCTTCTTACAGCGGGCATAATTTCCTGAAAAGGCATTACAACGGTTTCCTTAACCCCGCCCGGGACATGGCGCGCTTCCCACAGTCTGAACAATAAATACGCGGTGGAGCGCTCACTCGGTATTGCCACCCTTCGCCCGGCCAATATTTGTCCGGCTGAGTTTTCCCCCGCTAAAGACCGCTTCTTTTCCTCAATGATCCTCTCCGATGTCAGAATAAGCGGACCGCATCCCCGGCCCAGTGCTCCTCCGCAAGGCAGCAAGGCATATTCCGACAGCACCCAGGGCAAGGCGGCATAGGAAATCTTTACGACATCCGGCCCCCCGATGCTTGCCGCCAAACGATTGGTTGTATCGATATCCGCATAAGTCACATCAAGCCCGGGGGCTCCGTCAATCAGATCATTCACCCAGGCGTGAAAGATAAATGTGTCATTGGGACAAGGTGAAAACGCTATTTTCATCACAATTCCTCCGCCAGTACCAGATAAGCTTTTTCTAAAACAGTTAAGGCCTCTTTGATCCGCCATCTGCCGGAATCCCGCGGACCCACTTGATTGGATATTGCACGAATCTCCAAGGAAGGCAAGCCAAAGAGGCTTGCTGCCCAAGCGGCGCCATAGCCTTCCATTGCCTCAGCCGCAGCGCCGGGTACCCGGCGGGAGAGCTCCGCCTCCCCCTCCGCGGTTCCGGTTGCTGTGGTCACTGTAAGGACCGGTCCTGAACAAACCTCTAACCCGGCCTGCCGTAATTTATCCGTTACCTTTTTCGCCAGGCCGGCAGGGGTTTGGACTCGCACAGGTCCATAGCCAAGCTCAGCCAGACTGCAAAACCCTTCCTGAGTATTAACGCCCAGGTCCGCCGCAATGATGGCTTCTGAAACAACGATGCTTCCCATTTCCGCTCTGCCGGCGAAGCCTCCGGCTATGCCAGTGCTGATGACCAGCTGATACTGACCGGATGCCAGCTGCTTTGCCGTTTGGGCAGCAGCCGCCACAGGCCCTACCCCGGCCGCGAGAACATCATAAGGACCGCTGTTCTGCCGCAGTCCGCGCAGTACGGCTTCCTTCTCCACTGCCACGGCAGCGACAATCAGCACACGCTTGTTTCCTGAATCCATTTTTTAAGCTCCTTATATTTGTTCCAACACTTTTTTCAAGGTCTCGATATGGTGATATTCATCATCCAGATTATGTTTGATGACGTCCAGTGTCTCCTTATCCCAGCGGACCGAGCTGATGATGGCCTGATAATCTTCAACCGCCTTTGTCTCCGTCCAAATGCCCATGGCTAAGATCGCTTTTTTGCCCCGCAGCCGGGAGGAAAGCCCTAAAAACATTCCCAGCAGGGCGTTGAAAAACCTTGTCGGACTTGGCCTGCTTCCAAATTCATATATTTTGGCCTGAAAATCCTGAACATGAGTCATCTCATTGGTCATTGCCTGAATAATGAGGCGGTTGAAATCAGTGTTCTCAGCGGTAATTTGCATCCGGTAAATATTAACGGCCATCATCTCAAAAGCATGCAATTTTCTCAGTGCTTTTCTTACTTTCGGTAATTGGTCGGATTGGACATGATCCAAGCGGCTGTAAATTTCCTGCGGTTCCATTTCTGTTCGAATCAAATATTTTTCCATGATAATCCCCTTCTTTCCCCTGAAATCGAAAAATCTGATCATGCTGATTTCATCTCTTATCATTTCTATCTCTTTTTCATTTTACCTTCTTTATTATGCTTCCTAACTTAAATTTATTTTAATTAAGCATGTTGTATCCGGTCTAAAATAAGGATAAATTCCGATCCCTCACCCACTTTACTTCTCACCCTGATCTTCCCTTTATGGCCAAGGATGATAGTTTTGGCGATCGCCAGCCCCAAACCGTGACCGCCTTTGTCTTTTGTTCTGGATTGGTCGGACCGGTAAAATCTATCGAATATTTTTTCCAGCTCTGCCTTGGTCATTCCTATGCCGCTGTCTCTGATGCTGATCTCCGTACTTTTCTCTTTGATATCTAAACTGATGGAAACCGCCCCGCCCGGAGGAGTATATTTGATCGCATTGTCAATAAAGATCCGCACCGCCTGTTTGAGCATATTGCGGTCGGCGTATACGGATATTTCTTTCTCAATTTCAAGATTAATTTTATGGATGGTGTCAATAATCTGCGTCTCTTTGCCGATCTCCTGCAGCATTTCTGTGAGGCTGAATTCCTCTTTTTGAAACACAAAGGTGTTATTGTCGTGCCTGGCCAGAAACAACAGCTTATCAATAAGTCCATTCATGTTTTCCGATTCATTTTTAATCGCTTCTATGGATTCCCGCAAGACTTCCCGGTTATCTTTCCCCCAGCGGTCCAGCATGACCGCGTAGCCCTGAATGACTGCTATAGGAGTCCTCAATTCATGGGAAGCATCGGAAACAAACTGTTTTTGCTTATTGTACTGGTCTTCAATCCTGTTCATCATCTCATTGAACGTAAGAGCAAGTTCCCTGAGCTCATTTTTTGATCCGCTCACATTCAGACGCAAATTGAGGTTCCTCTCCGAGATATCCCTTACCGTTTGGGTCATTTCCCCTATGGACTGGAAAATTCCCCTGCCGGAAAGAATCACCGCCCAAACAGAAAAAAGCAGCGCCACAGAAAACACATAAAAGATTATTCTGCCAAGCTGATAGGCTTCCAGCAGTTCCCCTTTGATATCCGAATACAGGACAACCGTAATCAGCGTACCTGAGCTCAGCACAGTTTTTTTTACCGGCAGGAAAAACTGGTCTTTGGTCCAAACGGGGACGATCTGACTCGGACCTGTTTGTTCGAGCAAATCGGTCTCCGAAGCAAAGATCAGCCCGTTATTGAAATCATAGACCTGGATGGGAATCAGGTGCTCCCGGGAATAGGCTTTGATCTCTGCGTTCTCTATCCGGCCTTTATTGAGCAAGGGAGCCAGACCTAAGTAGTCCTGAGCTACTCCGGCCTGGATCTTTATTCCGGTGAAAACAAGAATAACCCCTATCCCGGAAACCAAACTGGTTGTCAGCAAAATCTTCAGGTACCTTAACGATAGTTTAAGGCGGATGGAATATTCCGTTTTTTCTTTAAGTGTCTGATTACATAATTTTACCAATACGATGGGGAAAAGGATTATTTTAAAGATCATTTTTATGGGAATGACTGTTCTTCTTTCATTCTTCATCCTGTTTAAAAATATACCCAACTCCTCTCACCGTATGAATAAAGCGCACATCGAACTTCTGATCTATTTTATTGCGCAAATACTTGATGTACACATCTGTGACATTGGTATCCCCATAATAGTCATACCCCCAGACATGATCAAGAATCTTTTCTCTGGATAGCACTATTCCTTTATTTTCCATTAAATATTTTAACAGTTCAAATTCTTTCTTGGATAAGGATATCTCTTTGCCCTCAAAGGTGACTCGGTGTTCATCCCTCAATAAAACAAGCCTGCCTGCCGCTATAACAGCGGAGCTTCCCTCTTTTTTGCTTTTTCTTTTTAAAATCACCCTTATTCTTGCCAGCAATTCCTCGATCGCAAAGGATTTGGTCATATAATCATCGGCCCCGCTGTCCAGACCCATAACCTTATCCGAAACATCATCTTTGGCGGTCAGCATGATGATCGGCACATCAGATTCCTTTCTCACCCGCCTGCATACTTCAATCCCACTCAATTCCGGGAGCATCAGATCCAGGATAATTAAATCAACATTGCCCGCAGCAGCCTTTTCATAACCGCTGCGGCCATCGTGGGCAACTTCCACGGCATAACCCTCATAAGTCAGCTCCAGCTCCAGGAAACGGGCTATTTTCACTTCATCTTCAATGACCAGGATTCTGGTTTTCATCATAACCTCCGGTAGGGATTCCGATCTGAGCAGCAGAAATTTTCAACTTCATTATAAACTGAAATGAACCTGTCAACAACACAGGTTCATTTCTTCAAGCATCCTCTCGGAACGTGTTTAACCAATTCTCCTCCCAGTCAGGTTATTCAACTGTAATCTCATTATAATCCTCATCTTCTTTTTTCTTTTCAGGCCTGTTTTCCTCTTTATGCCCGGTTTTTTCATTTCCTTGCACGTCTTGATTCTGGTCAGGGGCTTTTTTTTCCGGTTTTTCATAGATTTTTTCAGTTGCTGTCCGAACCTTGCTGCCCAGCTCATCCACCATGGCGCTCAAATTCACGTCCTGTCCCTCTTCTTTTCTGATCCTGATCTTATACCCCATCAGGTAAACAGCGACAAGAACAACCGGCCAGGCCCAAAAGGCGGGAATGGTAACGAAGACAGCAAGGATCAGGATATTGACAGGAATATTCAATATTGTCGTATTCTCTTTTTCAATCATGAATCTTGTCAGAAACCCTTTGCGGATAAGTTCTTTTACTCTCGCTTTCCCCTGTTTCCTTTCCTGATGCTTATGCTTGTCCCTGTGCCCGTATTTCTTTTCGAACTCTACAATGGCTTCAAGCAGATCACCGTTATTTTTCCCCAGAAGCTCTTTGGCTTCCTGATAACTGCAATTGGTTCTTTTCCTCATCTCATCAATTTGTTCCATACTGATATTCATCCTATCCACTCCAATTCATTAATATGGGTTTATTCTAAATAATCCCGATTAATCAGTACTTATAAGAAGATTAAAATTTGATGAGAAAATCATTAAGCAGACGAAAGAAAGTTTCCGTCTGCTTAATGATTTAGCGCCATTGAAGATGTTTCTTACATTCCTCTAGGTATAAATGTGTTGCAGTTGGTGTCTCTGGATGTTGAAGCATCTTTGTTCTGAACTTCAATGATTTCAGCGGTACAGTGATCTCCTGAAGAATAATATCTGCAGGTAGACACTTCACATTTGATTCCTGTATTGGGAGAATCCATTTTTTTCACCAATCTTGTACACCTCCTCTCATTTTTTTAGTATTTAACAGATAAGTGGAAAATATACTTTTTGACATTAATCAACAATAAATGATCACAAAAAAACCCTCATCCATTCCGGAATGAGAGCTTATTTCCTTAACGCCCGGCTTACTTCCCGGTATCCGCCAAAAGAGCCTTGACATAATTGGGCAGGGCAAAACATCCTTTATGAAGCTCAGTATTATAATAATTTGTTTGCAAGCCCAGATTGTTCCAGGCTTCCTCATCAAGCTTGCCCACAGGGTCATATTTTTTGGAGGCAAAACCAAAGAGCCAATGTCCGGAAGGATAGGTGGGAATATGAACCTGATAGACCCGGCAAACAGGAAAGAACTCCCGAATGCACTGATGTGCTCTTTGCATGGACCGGGCATACTTGTCGTAATAGGGGCTTTCATGCTGATTGACCAGGATGCCCTCTTCCGTTAACGCCTTATCGCAATTCCCGTAAAACTCTTTTGTAAACAGACCCTCTCCCGGTCCAAAAGGATCTGTGGAGTCGACAATGATCAAATCATACAGGTTTTCCCTGGAACGGACAAATTTCAACCCATCTTCATAATAGATGCGTACCCGCGGGTCATCAAGCTTACAGGCTGTCTGGGGCAGATACTGCCGGCAAACATCGACAACCATTTTGTCGATTTCCACCATATCAATGGATTCAATACCTGGGTAACGGGTCAGCTCCCGTACTGTTCCGCCGTCACCGGCGCCGATAACCAAAGCTTTTTTGATCCTGGGATTTGTTGCCATAGGCACATGAACGATCATTTCATGATAAATAAACTCATCCTTTTCCGTCACCATAATCAGCCCGTCCAGAGTTAAAAATGTCCCGAACTCTTTAGATTTGAAAACATCAATCCTCTGAAACTCGCTCTTTGCCGTATATAAATGCTGATTGACCTTAACCGAAAACCGGACGCTTTTTGTATGCTGTTCCGAATACCACAGTTCCATTGTTTATTCCTCCACTACTCTGATCTTCTCAATGGCCATATCGGCAGTGCCTGTCAGGGAACTGCCTTTGGTTTTGGCATAGGAAATATATTCAATGATCTCCCTGGTGATCCGTTCCCCCGGTGCCAGAATCGGAATACCCGGCGGATAAGCCATCACAAACTCGGCGCTGATAAAACCGGCGCTGTCTTCTATCTTTAGCGGGTATTGTTCAGCATAAAAAGCCTGTTGAGGGGTAATGACGATTTCCGGATTAATATATTCATGATCAAGCATGCCCGCCTGATCACGCAGATAAAGTCTCTTAATTTCCGCCAGGGCGGCAACCAGCCGTTCTAATGCCAATGCCCGATCGCCCACGGAAATAATCGCCAGAATATTGCCGATATCGCCAAATTCGATCTGAATTCCATAATCGTCCCGGAGAATGTCATAAACCTCAATACCTGCCAATCCGATATTCCTGGTATGAACAGAAAGTTTGGTGTGATCGAAGGCAAACACCGAATCGCCATTGACCATTTCACCGGCAAAGGCATAATATCCTCCTATTTTATTGATTTCTTCCCGGGCATAGTTCGCTAGAGCGGAAACTTGAGCAAAGATATTTTTTCCGTCCAGAGCAAGATTACGCCTGGAAATATCCAGTGAAGACAAGAGAAGATATGACCCGCTGGTCGTTTGGGTAAGATTAATAATTTGCCGGACATGTCCGGGATTGGGCCGGGAACCAATAAGCAGAAAGGAGCTCTGGGTCAGAGATCCCCCTGTTTTATGCATGCTGACTGCCGCCATATCCGCTCCCGCCGCCATGGCGCTGACGGGCATTCCTTCCCCAAAATAGAAATGGGTCCCGTGAGCTTCATCAACCAGAACATCCATATTATGACGGTGGGCCAACTCGGTAATTGTCCGCAGATCGGTGCAGATCCCATAATAAGTAGGGTTATTGAGAAATACTGCTTTGGCTTCCGGATGATCAGCGATCGCCTGCCTGACCTCCGCCACAGACATCCCCAGAGGTATCCCCAGCTCCTTATTAATACCCGGGTTGACATAGACCGGGACGGCTCCGCTGACAATCAGGGCATTGATGGCACTGCGATGAACATTACGGGGAATGATGATTTTATCCCCCCGCTTGCAAACACTCATGATCATGGCCTGGACCGCCGAGGTTGTCCCATTGACCATAAAAAAAGCATGTTGGGCCGCAAAAGCATCTGCGGCCAATTCTTCGGCTTCTTTAATGACAGATACGGGATGAATCAAATTATCTAAAGGCTTCATTGAATTCACGTCTACCGAAAGGCAGCTCTCACCCAAAAATTCCTTGAGTTCAGGGTTTCCTCTGCCTTGCTTATGGCCGGGCACGTCAAATGGAACTACCCGCATGGATTTGTAGTGTAACAGTGCTTCATAGATTGGAGCCTTGCTTTGCCTGAGCGCCGGCATGAGAAACCATCGCCTTTCCTTGCCTCTGTTCAATCCTGCTATAAGTTTATGCCATTTTTTCCGTTAAATCTATTCCCGGATTGTGTTCTCTACCTAGGACAAGCGGTCCTTAAAGTCCGTGTACCCAAAGCTGCGGATGATTTCATCGGTTCCGCCCGCCGTCCGTAAAATAATGTCGGGCAGCCTCATTCCATTGAAGGTATTGTTTTTCACCATAGAATAAATAGCCATATCACAGAAGACCAGACGGTCCCCGGGGAATAACGGGCGGTCAAAAGAATAATCCCCGATGATATCTCCGGCCAGACAGGTAGGCCCGCCCAGACGGTAAGTATATTTCTTTTCCCCCGGCTGCCCCGCCCCAATGATTTCCGGACGGTAAGGCATTTCCAGCACATCAGGCATATGACAGGCTGCGGAAGTATCCAGGATAGCGATATTCATCCCATTATCCAGGATATCCAATACTGAGGACACCAAAAAGCCGCTGTCCAGAGCTACTGCCTCACCGGGCTCCAGGTAGACGGTCAGGTCATAGGTCTGACGCAGCCGGCTGATGGTCCGGACCAGAAGGTCAAGATCATAGTCCTCGCGGGTAATATGATGGCCGCCGCCCAGGTTCAGCCACTCCAAATCATATAAGTATTCCCCGAACCCAGCTTCAAAGGCTTTCAGGGTTTCTGCCAGCGCATCCGCGTTTTGCTGGCACAACGTATGCAGATGCAGTCCGGAAATACCGGCAAGCTTATCCGGTTGAAAATTGGCCTTTGTTACCCCAAGCCGCGAATGGGGCGCACAGGGATTATAGAGATCAGGACCATTTTGTGTAGAACATTCGGGATTTATCCGCAAACCGCATTTTTTTCCCGCGGCAAGCGTCCTCCTGCCGAATTTTTCCCACTGGGCAAAGCTGTTGAATACGATATGATCGGCAACAGCCAGAATTTCCTCGAATTCATCGTCCCGGTAAGCCGGGCTAAAAATATGCACTTCTTTGCCGAATTCTTCGCGGCCCAGCCGGGCCTCGTATAATCCGCTGGCTGTTGTTCCACAGAGATACCGGGCCAGCAGGGGATAAACACGGAACATGGAGAATGCTTTCTGCGCCAGCAAGATTCTTGCTCCGCTTCGTTCCTGTACGCTTTTTAAGATCTCCAGATTTTTGACAAGCAGCTTTTCTTCGATGACATAGCTGGGAGTCGGCACCAGCGCAAACTCTTGGTTCATTACGGTACCATCGCCGGCTGGAAATCTTCTTCCCAAGGCAGCCCCCATTTGTTGAGGGCCTCCATAAATGGATCAGGGTCAAACTCTTCCACATTGTAAACACCGGGTTTCGACCAGGTGCCGTTCATCACCAGCATTGCGCCGATCATGGCCGGAACCCCGGTAGTATAGCTGATTGCCTGGCTCCCCACCTCACGGTAGCACTCCTCATGGTCACAGATATTAAAGAGATAGTAGGTTTTTTCCCTGCCGTCTTTGATTCCCTTAAAAATACAGCCTATGTTGGTTTTACCCTTGGTACGAGGTCCAAGAGAGGCAGGATCAGGCAGAACGGCCTTCAAAAACTGCAGGGGGATAATCTCCATCCCCTGATAATTGATCGGCTCAATGCTGGTCATGCCTACATTTTCTAAACAATTCAGATGGGTCAAATAGTTTTGGCTGAAGGTCATAAAAAAACGGATGCGCTTGATGCCCTTGATATTGAGGGCCAGACTTTCCAGTTCCTCATGGTGCAGGAGATACATTTCCTTCAGGCCTACTCCCTTGAAATCATATTCACGTTTGATTTCCATCGGTTCAGTGGTTATCCAGCGTCCGGTTTCCCAATACATGCCTTTTGCCGTGACTTCCCGAATGTTGATTTCCGGATTGAAATTTGTGGCAAAAGGATAGCCATGATCTCCCCCGTTACAGTCAAGAATATCGATTTCATGAATCTCATCGAAATAGTGCTTCATGGCATATGCGCTGAAGACACCCGTTACTCCCGGGTCAAAGCCGGAACCCAGCAGGGCGGTAATCCCCGCTTCTTTGAACTTCTCCCGGTAATCCCATTGCCATTTATACTCAAAATGAGCGGTATCCTCCGGCTCATAGTTGGCGGTATCGACATAGCTGGTCTTGGTGGCCAGACAAGCGTCCATGATGTGCAGATCCTGATAAGGCAGGGCCAGATTCAGTACGACATCGGGCTTTTCTTTGCTGATTAGGGCAATAAGCTCATCGACCTTATCCGCATCCACCTGAGCGGTAGTGATTTTGGTTTTGCCGCCGCCCAGCTTTTCCGCCAGGGCATCGCATTTTGCCTTTGTGCGGCTGGCTATACAAAGCTCACTGAAAGCCTCCGAATTTTGACAAATTTTGTGAATGGCCACACCGGCTACACCGCCACAGCCAATAACAAGTATTTTTCCCATTTTCGTTCCTCCCCATCTCTGTGTTGACTCCGAAACAGTTTACAAATAAAAAACGCCCAGATGCTGCGACTGCAAAAAACAAAGCAGTACACCACACCTAAGCGGAACGATCATAAAAAACCTATTATTTGGCTCTACCAAACACCAGAGAAAAATCAGGCGGTTTCATGTAGAGTTATTTATTCAGCTTTCGAGGTTTCAGAGTCTATATAGCAAGGAATTACTTTTACTACTCTTATTGATCGCTTCACAAGTGTGATGTGAGCCCCGGCTCAATCAATAAAGCAACAAAGTTGCCATTTTCGGCTTTTGACCCGGCTGTCCGTATGGCCTTCACCCTCTGAATCACTTCAGAGATCGGTCAAAAAATTCTTTGCTGAAAAGGTTCCCGAACCTCTTTTCGCAAGAGATATTATATCGAAAACTTCGAGATTTTTCAATAGTTTTTGCAAACAATGTTTACGAACAATGTTTGCCAATCCTCATTTTTGCAAGGGAGCCAACCAGGAGGCTCGCTGAAGTATTCAAGAGACAGGACTCAGATACCACTTGCAGCCATTGCGATCATCTGGTGCCCGAGAACATTGGGATGAAAGTGGTCCGGTCCGATAACTGACTGCTCTCTGCCTTGAAATGTCCTGTCAATTGGGACGACTTGAAAACCATAACGTTTAGCACAATGAACGATCACTCTGTTCACCTGATTAATCAAGGGCTGGACTAATGTTGAGAATCGGCAATACGGTCCGGCTGGCAAAGGATTATAAATTGTCGCGATTTTTACAAGAGCCCCTGGATGAAGAGAACGAATTTGAGAGCCGATTAGATCAAGATTTTTTTTAAAATCAGCCAGGAAAAGCGGGATATTCAAGCTCCCTCCCCTTAAAACAGCCGCTGCTGAATGTAAAAGATCATTGGAGCCGATCGTAAGCGTGATCACCTCCGCTTTAGAGATTAAGCTTTGCAGCTGAACATTTGAAAACAATAAATTGGCCAACCCTTCTGTTGTCAGCCCGTTTATTCCGCAAGCGATGAATTGAAGATCAGGATTGATGGAATGAAGATAAGAATAGTAAATCAGGGCGAATTTTCGGCTGCCGACACCATACCCCGCTGTTAAAGAATCCCCCAGGGCAATATAATAGCTTAACACGTTTTTTACTCACCCCCCGGCCCCTGATTATATGTCAATATATGGTATTCAGACCGAGTCGAGCTTGTGAAAAAGAATAAAAGATCATCCATTAGATTCTCGGCCGTCTCGTTTTACTAAAAAAGGGTGTTTTAGCATTTTTTTCTTTTTTATGAGAATTGAAGGCTCACATCAGGCACCTGTTGCATAGTCTATTACTGGATATATATTCCAGAGAAGGAGGGCTATTCAATGTCAATCGGTGCTGTAGACGGCTTTCAGGGAAACAGATGTTTCTGCGGTATAGCAATCGTTGTTGTGATCATTCTTTTGTTAATTGCATTAGGCATTGTTTTCTAGTTTTTAAAGAAATGCGCGAAAGGAGGAAATATTTATGTTCGGTGGAGGTTGTTGTTGCAGACAGGCATCATACCCGGCAGTATCATACCCTGTAGGTGGATATGGCGGCGGTGCGGGAGCTGCTATTATTGCTATCGCCATTTTGATTCTCATTGCTTTAGCTGTAATTTTTTAAGTATGGTTTTTTGAATATAACGATTGACTGGAAGAGCTTTGTCTGCTCTTCCAGTTTTTCATTCCTTGATCACCCCAGTTATAAGAACAAAAAGACCTGTTACACCAGGTCTGAACACTGCATTCTGCGGCTTAAGCAATTTAGAGAGTTATCCCAGCATCTTTCCCAATACGGAAACAATTTCCTGAGAGTACTTACGTCCATCACTTTTCAGCGCTTTTACTGCTGTTTCCATTTTTTGCAGCGGTTTATAGGGACGATAGGAGATCATTGCATCAATACTATCGGCAATCATTACGATTCTGACGTCAGGATGGATTTGTTTTCCTTTCAGTCCTTTGGGATACCCGCTCCCATCCAGGCGTTCATGATGCTGCAAAACGATATCCAGGCATCCCTTAGGGATACCGCATGGTTCAAGAGAGCTCATCCCAAATTCACAATGCTGCTGGATGTGCTCCATTTCCACGTCATTTAAGGAACCGGGTTTCTCAATGATGGATTTTGGGATTAACAGCTTTCCTGCGTCATGCAGAAAGGCTCCCGTTCCGATATTCCATAACTCGTCATCAGAATACCGCATTTCCATAGCGATCATCAGGGATATCATAGAGACATCTATACAATGAACATACAGCCAGTCGACATAGCTCCCCAGAGCATGGACAAAAAACCACCAGGGCTTCGTTTGGGAATCAGCGATGATCGCGCTCAATATCTCTATTGTATATTCCAAATTCCGTTCATTACAAATATTGATCTTTTCTGCGAGATCCCAGGCAATCCTGGAAATTGATGAGCCCTGTATCCTAGCTAAAACATCATCTGTTATTTTTTTGCCCTTAGCCAATAGCAATAACCCGTTTTCGTCATAAATATTTTTCTTCGCAAAAGGTTCAGACATTTTAAAGACTCCCTCTATGACTTGCTCGATTAATGGCAGGTTTAAATGCTATGATGGTTTAGCAGTCAACATTGATTTTCTCATTTGGGAACTGATTTATTTCATTCATTAGGACTATCGGCCTATTAGATACAACATTTTAGTAATTTTGTTGCATTTACAATATCAAAAAAACCCTTTATATAAAGGATTTTCGTTGCTGATTTCAGAAATTTTATTATTTTTTTATGTATTATAATTATCTTTTTTTATATACTATAATAGTAAAAGATACATTTGGAGGACGAAATTATTATGACCGTTGAACCAATTAGAGAAAAAGACAAAATTAAGCAGCTTTATCAGTATTTAAACGGCAGTGATCCCAAATATGCTCTGGTTTTTAAATTTGGTATTAATACCGGCCTGAGAATCAGTGATATCATCCCTCTTAAAGTGAATGATATCTTTAATCATAAATGGCAATTTAAAGAGCACCTCATCCTGACTGAAAAGAAAACCGCAAAAGAAAAGAAAATTAAGCTAAATGACACCTTGCGCAAATCTCTTGATTTTTATATTAAAAATCAGCGTCTCGACCTGAATGACTATCTTTTTCGAAGTCAGAAGGGCGGTTATATCGGGAGAATTCAAATCTACAGGGTATTAAAGGAAGCCGCTGCTGTAATTGGGATTGAAAATTTCGGTACTCACAGTTTACGGAAAACCTGGGGTTATTGGACTTATAAAATATCCAAATATAATGTCGGACTGATTATGGACACCTTTAACCACAGTTCACCCAGTATCACTCTCCGTTATATCGGTATCAATCAGGACCAAAAAGATGAGCTTTATTCCATTGTTCAACTATAAATGTTCTTTTTCGCAAAAATCTTCATTGTTCAACCATATCAATACATAATCACCCATAGATTGACAATTTTGTACCAGCAAGGTAAACTATACTTAAGTGTAAATGCAACAAAATTACTAGAATGTTGCATTTATTGGGTATCCTTTCCAATAAATCTTTGGTCCGCTTTACTTTAAGATCATCGCTCAGAAAGGGAATATCGCCAAGAACCGTTTATCGCGGTTGGCAATATTCCCTTTTTTATTTGATGGGGACATTTTTTATCAATTGTCGGGGAAATATCCTCAATTCTGATCATCCAAAAATACCTTAAATGCAGTCGGAAGAGCATATGTCCCAGCGACAACAGCCTGATTCATCCAAGTAAAACATGCCGGCTGTGCTGTACAGGCAATATAATAACAGGTCATATGCCATTTTATATGAGTAAAAATATGGACACGCTGTAGGGATTTTATCATTGAGACAGGCTGGGTTTTCCATTGTGCGGCCAGTTCTATCGCCTGCTGCTCATCTAATTTCCCCTGGACATTAGGGAACTCCCACAATCCGGCTAACAGCCCGTCCTTTTTTCTGCGATGAATTGCGATGTTCCCCTGGCAGGAAAATAAAAACACTGTAATGTCTTCGATCTTCTTTATTTTTTTATTTTGCTTCCCGGACCAGTGCAAGCCTGTATTGTTCTGGAAGGCTTTGCAGAAAGTTGATACCGGACAAATCCGGCATTTGGGCGTCCCTTTCGGAAGACAAACCGTTGCTCCAAGTTCCATCAGACTTTGAGTAAAATCGCCGCTCCGGTCTTTGGGATAAATTTCGACAAGTGAAGCTGTGATCAATTTTTTTCCCTCTGATGCCTTCACCCGGTCGTCAAGCCCCATAATCCTTGAAATGACCCGCAATACATTACCGTCTACAGCCGGAACCGGCTGTCCGAAGCAAATGGAGGCAATCGCTCCTGCCGTATAGGGACCAACACCAGGCAATTTTAAAAGCTGCTCATATGTCTCGGGAAAATGACCGACATACTCGTCTACAATGCGCCTGGCCGTTTTTTGCAGGTTACGGGCACGACTGTAATAGCCAAGTCCCTCCCAAAGCTTCAGCAGTTTTTGTTCATCTGTTTGGGCAAGCTCTTCCACGGTGGGGATTTCCTCAAGGAAACGAGTATAATAAGTTTTCACAACCTCTACCCTGGTTTGTTGAAGCATAATTTCGGAAAGCCATATATGATAGGGGATACAATCTTTCCGCCAAGGAAGGAGCCGGGCGTTTTGATCATACCATTCCAAAAGTATACGGGGTAAGGCATGCTGAAGCCTCAGCCCGTCTTTGTCCGCTTGTACCGCGTGTGCAGATCCTTCTTCAGTCATCATTTTCCTCTCATGGGTTCTTCGTTTATGCTATCCTGCGACTCAGTGTTTTTCATTATAGCATAAAGAATGATCCTTTGAATATTTACGACAGCTTGGAAAAAACCGCTTGGTTATATTTTCCTTATTTTAACAAGGGCAGTTGGATGCCGGAAGTCCGAGCACAAAAAAATAAGCCCCGCGACAATGGGCAGGGCAAATCGTACGGTAACACCTTCTCTATTTATTCATCGACCCCAACCATAACGGAAGTAGCTTTAACGACGGCATAGGCTTCTCCCCCCACCTTCAGTCCAAGCTCTTTAACGGCCTCGAGGGAAATTGTTGCGGCTACTTTGTTTCCTGCGCCAATATCTAATACAACAATAGCATTGACAGCTCCTTCATTAATAGAAACAACTTTGCCTTTCCACTGATTCCTGGCACTGATTTTCATGACTTATCCCTCCCAATGTAATTTAATACCTCTATCTTAGCAATAATTACTATGGTTGACAAATATTTCGGGTATGATTTCATAATATTGGGTTTCTGAGCTCTTGCCCACCGCCTTTTACACCCGCCCTTCTTTCCTTGAATATACTATGGCTATCAATGCAATGATTGGAGTGGGTCACTTTGGACTACTGGATTGAAGTAGAGCAGGGAGTTCGGATTTATGTCAATGACATCAATCCATCCGGACATAGCCCCATCTTGTTTATGCACGGCTGGCCGGCAAATCATCACTTGTTTGAGTACCAGTATGATCAGCTTTTACAGCGGGGGTACCGCTGTCTGGGAATGGATGTCAGGGGTTTCGGACAATCCGATAAACCCTTGTACGGCTACGACTACAACCGGTCTGCCGACGATATCCGCTGCGTGGTAGAAGCAATGACGCTGAATAACTTTACCCTGCTTGGGCACTCTACCGCCGGGGCAGTTGCCGTCCGCTATATGAAACGCCACGAGGGATATGGAGTTTCCAAGCTTGTCCTCTGTGCCGCCGCTGCTCCCAGTCTCATTCAACGCCCGAACTTTCCCTATGGACTAAACGAAATGGCGGTAACCAACATAATCCAGGGTACATATCGCGACCGTCCGGATATGCTGAGAGACTTTGGAGAGATATTCTTCCACAACAAAGTGTCCGAACCTTTTGCCAGCTGGTTTCTTCAAATGGGTCTGCAAGCCGCAAGCTGGTCTACGGTCCAAGTGGCTAAGGCGTGGCTTTCAGAGGTACTCTTTGACGATCTTGCCTTTGTGAATATTCCGACCCTTATTCTCCACGGCATTCATGACAGAGTCTGTTTATTCCGTTTGGGTGTTGCTCAACATCAGGGAATAAAAGGCTCCATCTTTGTTCCGTTCAAGAATAGTGGTCATGGCCTGTTTTATGACGAAAAAGAAAAATTCAACGATCAGCTGATGCGGTTTGTCGGATAGGGATTTTTTCTCGTTTTTATCCCCATTGAATATTTCAAGGTCCGGTATTCCCTTGGTCTGCCACGGAGGTGTCATTGACAATGCCCACAATGTTTAATTGATTTTCTTTTGACAGGTCGACTAATTCAGAATTCACATAGATGATCGGCCTTGTGATGTTGTATTTGGGGATATGAATGACCTTCCCTGTCTCACCTGAGTTTAGCAATACCTGCGAACCTACATAATGAAAGATCAGGTTATTGACAAAAGTGTTCATGATGCTGATATCGTAAGTAGTTAATCCTTCCGTCATCAGGATATCAAGTGCCGTGAAGGGCGTGTATTTGCCCCTGTATTCCCTGTCGGAAGTCAACGCGTCATAGGTATCGGCAATTGAAACAATTTTTGTGTTCATATTCAGCTGCCTTCCGGTATATCTGTTCGGATAACCGGACCCATCTTCTCTTTCATGATGCAAGAGAACCCCTACCTTTATATCAGAATCCATGGAAATGATTTCTTTGATCATGTTATAGCCGTACATTGCATGTTTTTGGATCACCTTAAGTTCTTCAGAACACAATTTTTCTTTTTTGTTCAGTAAATCGAGCGGAATTTTAGTTTTGCCGATGTCATGGAGCAACCCTGTCTTAATAATGTTTTTTGTCTTTTTTTCGGTTAAATTCATCCATCTGCAAATCAGTGCCGAATAAAATGCTACATTTAAGCTGTGCTCGAATGTATAATTATCATGATTTTTTATATCACAAAGAAATTTCACAAGGTATTGGTTACACGCCATCTCACTAAAAATGAAATCGCTGATCATGTCAAGATTATTGATGTCGGCTTGATCATCATTCGACAAATTTTGGATTATCTTTTTAAGCGTTTTTATGTTATTCTCATAGTTTTCATAAAACTCATCAAGCTCCGGATCAATACCGGCGGATTGTCTTTTCTGCGCTGCCCTGAATATCCAAAAATCTTTGATCCCCATATTAATGAGGTTTTTCAGGATATATTCATTGATTATGGTATTTTTTGCTACAATGAGCAAACCATATTGATTGAATATATCAACAGCTACCTGATCTCCGATTTTGCAAGTAAAAGGTGATGCTTTAATCTTAATCATATAACCACCTTAAAGTATAATGTTCTTCCGTAAAACTCATCTAAGATATCTTAAACATCTAAGGCAGAATATTAATAAAAAGACAAATAAAATAAATCGTATTTATTTTATTTATTCGATTTTATTAATAATAAATAAAAGTCATAGCCCCCATAAGAGCGCCATGACTTTAAAATCACATTGTTATACGATTTTATGGCAACCCGGCTATCATGGTTAGATTACTTTAGACCCGTGGCTTTGTGTCCCTGTCTTTCGACAGGTTTACTCTTATCATATTTTTTCACATCTCTGTGCTTATGGTCACAATAATATATAGGACCAAAGAACTACACATTTATATCAGGTTACAATAAACGGGGAGAAAAGTCAACAAAATTCTTACTTTTTTTCACATTATATCCGTTTGTTGCTAATGAAGGCGAATCTGCGTTTTATTTACAAATATTTCGTTGTTGGTTTTAAGTATGGCTTCTCAATTTACAAACTGGCATCTCACCCCTTCTATCAGTTCATTGATCATCAATGCAATATATACTTTACATAAAGCAATTTATAATATATATTATAAGCATTAGGAGGTTTCCAATGAAAAATAAGCGAATGAAAATCGCCCGAATGGAATGTGATATGAAGCAAGAGGATTTAGCGAAAGCTGTAGGTGTCACACGCCAAACAATAGGGATGATTGAATCTGGGAATTACAATCCTACTCTTAATCTTTGCATAGCAATCTGTAAAGCGCTCGGCAAAACTTTAGATGGATTATTTTGGGAGGAATCGCAATGAAAAGAAAACACGGGTCAGATGAAAGAATTCTAATACAAAGCAGGAAAGTATTGAGTGAGGGATATACCCTTTTGATGATTATGCTTCTTGTATCTATCCTTGTGCAGCAGTTTCTGTTCGACGCTCCATTTGAACAGTATGCCGTTGAATTCATATGCTTTTTTGGTGTATACATTTATATTGTCATTCGAAGGTTAATGCTGGGAGTCAATCTGTTCGGCGACAAGGATACGACCAAAAAAATGACCTTACTGAATAGCCTAGTCACCGGGTTTATCATAACGATAATGAACGGTGTTCTGAACTATACCAAATATACGGAGAGCGCTAAAGAGCAGTTGGGATTTTTTATCATTACACTGTTGATTGTCTTTACGTGCGCAACTATTGGTTCATCCGTTATGTTGTCGATTCTCAATCATTTTAACAATAAAAAGCAACTGCAGATTCAGAAAAGATTGGATGAAGAAGAACGAGAAGACTAAGAAGAGGGGCTTTTGGGGGCTGAAAGAAAAAATAAGCTTATTTTCTTTTATAAGCAATCGCATCAATCTGCACATGAAGTCCATCCGGTCCGCCCCGATGGGCAAACTCAGTGCTTATCGTCTTTCTGGCCGGATACCTTTCTTTGAATCTTTCCTTAAAGACTCTCTCCATGACCGGGATATTCCACGGATCACGCATCATTACGTTTACCTGTACTACCGCGTCCAGGGTCAGTCCAATGGTCTCCAGGCGTTTGTTCATATCATCCAATGCGCCGTTGACTTGTGCTTCTATCGATCCGCCAATATTACCGACGCAAAAGGTCAGAAAGACAAAATCACCGGCTTCCACGATCCCCGAAAAGGCAAACTCCTCGTTTATCAGGCTTCTTTTAATCGTATCCATAATAAAGCTCCTTTCAAATGCTTTCACATCATCAAGGATAACAGGTCAATGACGACACCTGGCTGTCGTCTATTTTCAAGAATCATAATTTTTCAGGATTTTGTTTGCGGTATCAAGCAATTTTTTCTTTAATTGATCCGGCTCAAGCACAACCACCTGATCGCCGAACCCCATAATTACAGAAAACCATAGACGTTCTTTCTCCGGCAGGTACATCTCATAAATAAAACCACCATCCTCAAGCTCCTCGGCTATACTGCCGTTTAAATACTCCAACACTTGCTGTCTGACAGCGGGTTTACAATATAACTTTATCTTTAAATACCGCCGGATATCTCCACCTGTGCATTCCTCCAGAATGCGGGCGGTGTCCAGGTGCCTGCACGAAAAGGGCCTGTTTTTATGTTCCGCCCGGGTAATCCTCGCCAGTTTGAAGAGACGATAGTCCTTTTTCTTTTGACAATAGGCAAGAAGATACCACGAATACCATTTATATGTGAGCAACAGCGGTTCAACATCCCTTGCAGATACGCGGCTGTCCGCGTCGGAATAATCGATCTGAACAATAGTTTCTGTCCATATGGCTTTTTCCAGCAGGGAAAATGTCCTTTCCAGGTTATCCCCTTCCCGCAAGACGCCAAAATCCAGCGCCACACTCTGTCTCAATGATGAAACGGTAGAGAGCACCTTTTCAAGAGTCGAGTCGGCTTTTCCCTTTATGTATGCGGAACAAAAACCTTTCAGAGCAATAATGATGTTTTGGTAGTCTTCTTTGCTATATATTTGCTTATCCAGAGAAAAAGTTTCCGCAATACTGTACCCGCCAGCGGATCCATGGTATGTTACGATGGGAATTCCCGCCAGACAAAGCGTCTCAATGTCCCGCTGGATGGTTCGTTTAGAAACCTCAAAACGGTCAGCCAGTGTTTTGGCATTGACTATTTTATGGTTAAGCAGACATGTTGTTATCCCAAGTAATCTATCTATCCTCATCGTCTATTTCTCCAATATGAAAAGCAATAATCACAATCCTGTATTCGTGCCTGCCTATCTGTCTCAATTATAGTCTTTAATTTGGGAAAAAAGAAATTATCCTTTTGTGCGGATTTATCACCAGCCTTTGGAAAGAATTTACCGTCTATTTGCTCTCATCTTGATAGAAAATTTAAATACTATATTACTTTTTTCAACCTTTTGCCACGAACATCGTTCATCATTTCCATCATTGCCGTCATCAGCACAGTCAATATCATTAAGTAAAACGGGTATAGGCTGATATCGATTTTTTCAGCCAAAAACCCAAAAAACGGAGCCATGAATGTCGTTCCTACATATGCACATGCCATTTGCACCCCCATGATTGACTGTGATCTTTCTGCACCAAAATTGTCGGGAGTCTCATGCAATAAACTTGGATAAATGGGCGCGCATCCTAATCCCACAAGGACCAGCCCGCTAAGCATGGATATATTTCCAAGCGGAAGCAGCATAGACACAATACCCATCCCGGCGATCATCTGTCCGATACGGATCATATTTTTATCCCCGAGTTTCTCCGTGATGAAACCGCTCAAAAATCTTCCGGCAGTTATCCCAAGGTAAAACAAAGATGCCCATTTTGCCGCTGTTTCTGAATTGATCCCCTTATATAAGACCATATAACTGCTTGCCCAAAGACCTGCAGTCGATTCCAGAGCACAGTACAGAAAAAAAGCTGTGAAAATTGCCTTTGCACCAGGAAGTCTCAAGATTTCCCGCAAACTAAGGCTTTTTGTTCTTTCTGCTTTTGCTTCTCCTTCTTTTTTCTTTGTTTTCCATAAAGGCAAAGAAAATGCCAGGCAAATCGCTAAAATGATTTGCATCATGCCTATGACCTGATATCCTGAGTTCCATTTTAAACCACTGGTTAAGCATAAACCCATGATATATGGACCGGCTGTCGCACCGATTCCCCAAAAGCAATGCAACCAGTTCATATGGCGCGATTTATAGTGCAGGGCCACAAAATTGTTTAATGCCGCATCGACACTCCCCGCTCCCAAGCCATAAGGAATTCCCCACAGGCACAGCTGCCAAAAAGACTGTGCGCATGAAAATCCGAACAAGGCCGCAGCGGTCATTGCAACACTTGCCACAGTCACAGCGGCAGTACCATATTTACGGATGAATTTATCGCTAAAAAGGCTGGAGAGGATCGTCCCTCCAGCAATAATCATGCTGATGATCCCAGCGTAGGATACGGATACGTTTAACTCTCCGTACATGGCCGGCCACGCGGAACCCAGTATAGAGTCCGGCAGTCCCAAGCTGATAAATGCTAAATAAATAACAGCCAATAATAAAGACGTCATATTTCCTCCGGATTATGCTTCTGCTCAGTCTTTTCAATAACAGAATATGCCTATGCAAGTTCGCCATGGATGGCACCGGAACCTTGAACCTCGATTGAAGTTCTTTTCGATCGGTTAAAAAAGATGCCCTGCATATCTGACCATACGGCATCTTTTTGGAACCGTTCTTTACTTACTGTATCTTACAGGACAAAACTTAATTTTGTGATTCACTCCACCTCAATGCCAGAATCGTTTCCTCAATCAGCTGGTCAAGCTCCCATCCGAGCATTTCTGCCCCTCGCTCTATAACTTCCCGGGAGCATCCGGCAGCAAAATTGGCATTCTTGTATTTTTTCTTGACTGATTTCAATTCTAAATCCATCACACTTTTAGATGGGCGCATGATGGCGACCGCACCGATGAGTCCCGTAAGCTCATCAACAGCATAAAGCACCTTTTCCATTTGATGCTGTGGTTCGATATCTACCGTCAGCGCATACCCGTGGCTGGCAACGGCGCGGATCAAACGTTCATCAAGCCCGCGGTCCCTCATGATTTCCTGCTCTTTAATGCAATGCTGCTCCGGGTATATTTCGAAATCAAGATCGTGCAAAAGCCCGACAATTGCCCAGAAGTCGGCCTCTTTATCGTAACCCAGCTTATTTGCAAAATAACGCATGACATCTTCTACGATCTGAGCATGTTTCAAATGAAATTCCTCTTTGTTATATTCGGTCAGCAATGTCCACGCTTCTTCTCTTGTAATATTCTTTACCATTGATATCTCCTCGATTCGTTAGTTTTACTGAGCATGCATCTGAATTATCCAAAAATATTATTGACCTTGAGTTATTACTGAACAAGCAAGCCAGCCCATAATTAAGACATATGGGATAACTAAAATCCATGCAAGAATATGATTTTTTAATTTAACAGCTATTGCCGAGCCGATAAATAATAGCGGAAGGCCATACATAAAATACCTAAACTTTGGAGTGGAACCCAAATACCATGACATTGGAATCGCTAATAATGCCCCAAAAACAATTAAGCCAATCCTCTTTGAATATATCCCATAGCTCACAAAGACAATTGCCCCAATAATTCCAGGCCAACCTATTAGCAATATTTCTAATCCATGAAGCAAGGCCATGCTAACTCCCTCTCTTAACATAATCTACTTCTTGGTAAGATGTATTCGGAGAATTTGAATTCTTATTCCTCTATTCATGACAAGTTGCTTACTCTTTGTCCTTTTATCTTATCATTTTTCTCATGATGAGTGGACCTTATTTTCAGGGAACAAACCAAGTGTGAAAACCTGCCCCTAAGAAAGGACAGGTTATGAACATAACTATATTCTCAAATACCGGGAAATATTATCCCTTAGTATTTGATCGCATAACGTTTTGACGCAGATAAGCAATAATTCCCGGCAGCAGGGAGATGAAGATAATTGCCAGGATCACAAGGGTGAAATTGTTCTTAACCGCAGGTATATTGCCAAAGAAGTATCCTCCTGTTACAAATATCAAAACCCAGACGACGCCCCCTACAATGTTATAACTGAAGAACTTCCAATAGCTCATCCTCCCCATACCTGCGACAAACGGGGCAAAGGTACGTATGATCGGGATAAACCTGGCGATGATAATTGTTTTTCCTCCATGTCTTTCATAAAACGCGTGGGTTTTTTCAAGATATTCCTTTTTAAAAAATCGACTGTCTTTGATACCAAATGCCTTTAAGCCAATGAATTTTCCTATATGATAGTTGAGCGTATCCCCTCCTACCGCGGCCACGACCAAAAGAATCGTTACAAGCTGGATATCCAAAGCCCCCGTGGCTCCTAAAGCACCGATTACAAATAGAAGCGAATCCCCGGGTAAAAAGGGGGTGACAACCAGACCCGTTTCACAGAATATAATCAGAAAAAGTATCATATAGGTCCACATTCCATAGATTTGAATAAATTCCGCCAAATGCTTGTCGATATGCAGGATAAAGTCGATGATCCAGGCAATTAACTCCATTAGAACTCCTTCACAAAGTATTTTTCCGCGATTATATTTCAGCGTATAGCTTACGGCACAATCATCACCGGGCAATGAGTCTCGTGCAGCACATGGGTAGCGACACTTCCCAAAATCGCCCGTTTAACAGGCCCCAATCCCCGATAGCCCATGACAATGAAATCAACGGAACTCTTTTTAGCTTCCTCCAGGATCTCCTTCCCGGGGTCGCCGATTCTGACGACTGTGCGAACTGGAGTAGCCTGCTCATTGGTGATTTCAAGCGTGTGATCCAATACCTCTTTGCTTAATTTTTCCTGATAGGAATGAATTTCTTCCGGCGAAAAAAACCGCTTTACATTCGGGGTATTAAAACCGGGTTGAACATTTAACACAATGACCTCCGCTTCTTTTCCATGAGCCAGAGATATCCCAAAACGAACCGCCTTGTCAGAACCCGCCGATCCATCAACCGGTATTAATATTTTCGTCATGCTCATACTCTCCTTTTTTATTTTAATTTCAGGTTGTCCCATTTATATTACACGGTTTAAAAACCCTTGCCAAACTGAACCTTTGAACGGCCAAAATCAGGATGGATCAGCTAGTTGCTTGCTCTTTTTTTTGTTTCATGATTCTGCCGGTGAACAGAACTCCTGCAATGAGAACAATACTCAAGCCCCATTTCAGGACGAGATTATCCGCGAAAAAGCCTTTCAGGAACGCTTCGCCGGTAATCATTTTGGAAGCGGTCCAGGCTAATACGCCGGCCCCAATGTAGATGATGACGGGGTAACGCTCCACCCATTTGAGAATAATTGTACTTCCCCAAACGACGATGGGGACACTGATCAGCAGCCCAAGAACAACCAGAACGAAATTCCCATGGGCTGCCCCCGCGACCGCCAGGACATTATCCAGTCCCATCACGGCATCGGCAATAATAATGGTTTTAATTGCACTCCAAAAGCTTCCCCCGGACTTCATTTCACCGTGCTGTTTTTCTTCAACCAGCAGCTTGAAAGCAATCCAAATTAGCAGTATGCCCCCTATCAATAACAAACCGGGAATTTTCAACAACCAGACAACGACAAGGGTCATCAAAGTACGAACAGCAATTGCGCCGAAGGTTCCCCAAAAGATAACCTTCTTTTGTTTCTCCAAGGGTACGTTTCGTGCTGCCAAGCCAATAACAATAGCGTTGTCACCCGCCAGCACCAAGTCTGTAATGACAATAGCCAATAACGCCGACCAAAATTCCGGGGGGAAAAAATCCATTCGCAGGCACTCCTTTTTTGTTCATGTAAACTTTAGTCGTAATGCGCCAAAACCCCTTCAAACATACGACAAAAACCTTGAGCTATATAAAAAGACCCTTAACACAATTCGTTCAAGCCTGAATCGTGTTAAAGGTCTTGCTTCCTATTTGGATTATAAAGCCAGGCAGTTTCAATGCCGGTTGTTGACTTTATAGCTTAGAGCTACTCCCCTTTAATAGCATTAGAATACGATATCGCAGGACGTTAGTCAAGACAAAACTTTTCCCTATGAGAGATTCTCTGTGATAAATCCGCGTTCATCTTGAACTCAGATAAGAACCTTGCTTGATTATCGCTCATTAAAAGCAATATACCGGATAATTTATTGAAATTCTATCAATCCTTATAAAGAAGGTGCTGTAATAACATTTGAATCTACTGTAATTTCCGTAAACGCAGTCACTTTGCCTGTAGCGTCCACTTCATAAATATCGATATATTTCTTGCTCGTTGCATCTACTCCCGTAATGTCACCGCCTGAGGTATAGGCCTTTCCTCCGGCTTTTACTCCGATTCCCGGCAGTTTGCCCGGCTTGCTCACTACCTGTATTTTAAACGTATCCCCGGCATTGTTCGGTGTAAGCGTCAGTTTGACGCTTTTTGCCTTGCTTCCCGGTGCCTGTACCGGCGTCGCCGACAAAACCGGCGCCGCTATATTGCTTGCTGCTATCGTCAATTCTTTGAACGCGACAACCTTTCCGCTTCCATCTACTTCGTAAACGTCAAGGTATTTATTGGTCGTCTCATCAATCCCGCTTATGTCCTCCCCTGAGGTATAGGCAACCGCTCCTCCGGGAACTGTCTCTCCTACAAGCGGCAAGCTCCCCAGAGCAGCATTACTGATCACATACCGGAAAGTATCCCCTTTCACCAGCGGTGTCAGGGTTACCTTTGTCGTACCTGCCACGCTCCCGGGCGCCAGTGTTGAAGTTTTGAGGTCAGGCGCCGTAATACTTTCGGCAGTTACTGTAATTTCCGTAAACGCAGTCACTTTGCCTGTTGCATCCACTTCATAAATATCGATATATTTCTTGCTCGTTGTATCTACTCCCGTAATGTCACCGCCTGAGGTATAGGCCTTTCCTCCGGCTTTTACTCCGATTCCCGGCAGTTTGCCCGGCTTGCTCACTACCTGTATTTTAAACGTATCCCCGGCATTGTTCGGTGTAAGCGTCAGTTTGACGCTTTTTGCCTTGCTTCCCGGTGCCTGTACCGGCGTCGCCGACAGAACCGGCGCCGCTATATTGCTTGCCGCTATCGTCAATTCTTTGAACGCAACAACCTTTCCGCTTCCATCTACTTCGTAAACGTCAAGGTATTTATTGGTCGTCTCATCAATCCCGCTTATGTCCTCCCCTGAGGTATAGGCAACCGCTCCTCCGGGAACTGTCTCTCCTACAAGCGGCAAGCTCCCCAGAGCGGTATTACTGATCACATACCGGAAAGTATCCCCTTTCACCAGCGGTGTCAGGGTTACCTTTGTCGTACCTGCCACGCTCCCGGGCGCCAGTGTTGAAGTTGCTGCTTCCGCTACTTTTCCTCCCATGCTGATATTAATCAGAATAATTAAAAGACTTATCACGATACTCTTTTTCAGCCATGGTTTGACGATATATCGAACTGAATTCATATTTTTACTTCTCCTTCATGCAATAGCACCTTTTAATTAGTACCTTTATCTAGAATATCGTCATTTTTTTATCTTAACTTTATGTTTTTCGTATAATTTTTCCCAATTTTTATATCTTTATAGAAAAAGAGCATAATCGTCAGTCAGTTCTACACGGACTTTTATTCGGTGTTTCTTTTGTTTCTTTTGCCCTTAATGCTTTGAAAACAGCATCATTTCCGTTTGGATGAGTAAAACCGAAAATATTAAACGATTGTCCTTTTAAGTGATGATAATTAGCTTGACATATAAAGCCGGAGGCCGTCATGGTGTCTAATATAGTCTGCTCCGGCGTATAATGACCTGATATTCTCATAAAAATGCTTGCCCTTTCATTCCAATCAATAATTGCTATCCTGCCATTTGTTTTTAAGCATGAACGCAGCTCTGAAAAGTAAGCCACGGGGTTTTGCAGATGGTGAAACACATCACGTAGAAATACAAGATCATATTGATACTGATGCAGTTGATTTCTGTCCTGAATGTTTATCGTTCGTATATTTCCTATCCCAAGCTTTGCCTTTTCAAGCTGAATATACCCCAACAGCGAACTATCGGTATCGGCGGCGATTACAAGACCATTGAAGCCCGTCCGTTTTTCGCCGGACTGCCAGCCCCATAGCGGACTTTCACCGCCCAGTTACGCGCAATGCGTGGCGCACGCCAAAAAATCGGAGCAAAAATGTTCATTTTTCGCCCCGATTTTCGCTCAACCCAGGTGTTTCGCCACCGGCAGTCTATCGGAAAAAATGCCGGTCGTGGGCAGACTAGCCCCTGAAATTTTTCCTCTCCCAAATGAGCTCACCGCTGTAGGCATTCGACTGAGCGGCCCACCACTCGGAAGACCATCCAAAGATCAAGGACTATTAAGAGAACAAAAGAAACAAGAACGTCTGGATGCTGGAATTCGAAATGCTGTTGAAGGAAAATTCGGAGAAGGAAAGCGGTTTTATGGGCTCGGACGTATCATGGCACGTCTTAAGGGAACCAGTGAAACTGTTATCGCCATGCAACTATTGGTGATGAACCTGGAGCGCAGGCTCCGGATTCTTATACTCAATTTTATTGAAGGATATTTCAGACTGATCAGGTTAGCTTATTGAAAAAGCAGAGATCTGTTCAGCAATCTCTAGTTACATTAGATCAAACATACGTTCTGTCTAACAATATAAAAGCAGAGGTATCTCGTTAAAATCGATTAAATAAAAAATAATTCCCCCGAATTCGAGCGAATTAAAAGATGTCTGTTTATTCTATGCTCCTAGTCCATGCGTTTTCCTTCAACACGTTGGCTAAACCCCCCTAAAGCACCGTCATATACATTATGTGTCTAGGCCTTCACAATATTAGCCAGCATATTTTTTTAATATGATTCTCATAACACCTGCGATTGTTGCAGAATTTAGGTATGGATGACCATAATGAAAGGTTGTTTTCTTTATCTCTTCTTGAAATAACCTTTTAAATCTTTCTTCATCATCTATTTTTTGTTCTTTCAATTCCTCTTCAAAAGACCTACCATATATAATCTGATATTCTTTAATTCCCTGTAACATCCAAAACGCATCATAAAAAGACGTTCCGTACGCACGAATCCAGTCCCACATTATTTCTGGATCAGTAACATTAGGATTTTCTAAATGGCATCTATGGCAGAGCAACACTAGATTCGAAGGCGTGTCTTCTCCCCCCAAAGAATCCGGTATAATATGACATCTTTCAAGTGGTGCTTCATATCCACATCTCCAACATCTCTCATGGGCTTCTGCCGCATCAACGCTTAAACCACATTCATCTACTCTAGAAAACCAATAATCAACAATCTCTTGATTATTAGTTTTAATGCTCCTTCTCATATACTCTCCCCCTGAATAAAATATCTACAACTTTTATTGTCGCCTCGATTTTATTAACCCATTCAATTAACCCTCGATAATTCATCATAAAGCATTGAATTTTCTGTACTTTATCCTTATGTCATCTTTTTTTATCTACTCAAGGGTCTTGCCACTTACGATTAATAAGATATGCCTAACCTCTTTTATTTACAAGGCTTTAATGCCTCTCAAGCAGACAGACCGTTTCTGTATGCCTTGAACTGTCAAAAAAGATGCCACTTTAACCTAGTACAACATTCTTAAATTAGTTGCGCAAATCAGATTTGAATTTCATCCATTTTATATTTCCAATGGTAAACGACAGGAACCTCATTAACTTCATCCATATATCGGTAGATTCTATCGATGAGTTCTTCCTTAGATTTTACCCTGATGCCCTTCAGGCATACCCTTGCTAACTTCCCGAAGAAGCTTTCTATTAGGTTTAGCCATGATCCGTGTTTTGGGGTGAATACAAATTCAAACCTTCCTGATCTGCTAGCCAAATATTTCATGGTTTCTTTCGAAGTATGCGCACTATGATTGTCCTGTTGAAATAACTCCAAAGGCTAAAAAAAACTTGTACACTGATTCTTAAAAAAAAGAATTTGATTCCAAATGGCAGCTATAGGAGAAAAGCAAAAAGCCTTGAGTTTGTACTAATCTATGTACCTCAAGGCTTTTATCTTTTCATTCGCTGGTTTGTTTAACGGCGGCAACGTCAAGTCTTGCTCTAATATTCTGAAGCAATCTTTCAAATTCCATTACATACTTTTCTTGGATATTATGGCAAATTTCGATTGCCGATTGTTCGCTATAAATATGAGTTGTTGAATTCCTGTCCATGAGCATGGTAAGCCAAAGTTCATCGTCTTTTATCAGCCCTGCTGAAAATGCTTCACGCAATACTGTCTTAGGAGAATTCAGGCCCGTCAGGCCCTCATGCTCAAAGACTGTCTTCAAGGTTTTCCACGCAAGCTCAAAGGTGAACTCAAAACGTTGTATGATGCCATCTCTTAACAGGTCATTCGCTTCATCATACTTGGTAATCCCCTCTTTGAGTCTGACAAGTGCACGGAGGAAATTATCAGTTTTAGTGTATGGCTCGCTCATACAGAGATATCCCTTCTCTCTTAATATTTTCCAATAATTTAGGGTCTGTATGTTCGTTGATAAACGTGATATCTATTTTCAGGAGCGTATTAAGGTCTTCCAGGTCACTGGTCAAATAGCCTTTGCTGTTAAACTCCGGTAAGAGAAAAATTGCCAGGTCAATATCACTTGCAGGCTTATAATCCCCTTTTGCTCGTGAGCCAAAAAGAACAATTTTCTCTACTGCATACTTCTGACCAATTTCTTGGATACTCTGAACCAGCTCAGTATTTAAACTTGAAGCCATACATTGTCCACCTCTTGACAAATTTTTAATTGACCAAGACTCAATGGCTATTAAGAAAGCACCTCAAAACTTTAAAGTGCTTTCCTGAACTGCATATGTATTAAACGATGTTATCTCTTCAAAGAATCTAGAAAACGGATTATCACAAAAAGCTTAACCTCTTAAAGTGGTAAAGTAACCGATTATTCAGCTACCCCTTCCCTATACTGGTGGGTTTACATGGTGGAGGCGAGGGGAATTGCACCCCTGTATCGAAAGGCAACTACAACAACTTCTACGTGCGTAGCTCTCATTTTTGTTCTCGCTTCCTCGGACTCCTGAAAGCACGATTCCTCGGATGCCAGTCTGGTTAATCTCCTCTGTCAGCCTCAGACGGTGGCCGATTCGAGCAGCCTGCTCATATGACACCCTGACCCTTCACCGCAGGCACAGAAGGCAGGATGTAGCAGCACTTAGGCTGCTAAAGCGTAATCGTTTTTGCCAGTTATTAACTGATTCCGTCCTTTTTAACGAGGATCTGACGGGAATCTCGGCACGCGGCTATTGCCATTGCTCCCCCGAGCGATTCTAATAACGCCCCCTTATTGGTTGGCTTATTAAGTATATCATATGTGCGGGATATTGCCAGTGTTATTTTAAATCATTTTAAATAAGTTTAACTTGATTTCTTTCTTTTTTATCTTTTGCCCTGATAATAGTATAATTTTTTATTCATAATCACTGATTCTTATTGTATAGGTAAGCTTAATGTAAAATTACGGATTCTTTTTGGATAAATCAAATAGTTAATGAGATAAATAGATAAATTAATGAAAATGATTATCCTGATCTTTCACTTTAATGGCTTATAATAAAAATCTGATTTATAAGAAGAATTTACTTTTTCAATATTTCTTTAAATCCCTTTTCAATCCTCAGCCCTAGCTTCCTGAAGATGCTGCTGTCGTCGCTGTGCAGGTTGCTCCGAGCATAATGGCGGTCTGGGCGGAAATCAATGCTTCAATGGTTACAAACGATACGGCTTGCAGAACTTCATTATTCCTTTTCATGTTTTCCAGGTATTGTGAGGAAACCAAAGCTGCTGCAGTCAAAAAGATAGTTTCCCTGCCCAGCCAGCGAAATCTTCTGTCTTCAGAAAGATAGTCCGCCAGTTCTAATGTTCGGTCGGCAGCTTCTGTACTCTTTTCCGCAAGCAGAGTAATCAGCCCCAAAGAACTATAATAGGCAGAATAAATATGCTGGCCACTCTTTTTGAAAAATGTGAATAGCTCATGACATCTCCGGGCCTTAACCACATCATCCTCCACACTAAAATCCAAAATATGGGAAAGAAATTGCAGACCGTTGCTTTTGCTAAATCCGGCTTCTTGTAGTTTATGATAAATATTTTCTATGTTTGTCATAATAGCGGAAATTTCTTCTTTTGAACCCGCCAATAAAACCGCCAGAGGATAATCATCCCCCGAGGTAAGCCAAGGATGGTTTTTTCGCATTTCGCTGAATATCTTATACGCCTTTGAGATCCTTTGATTAACCTCGTTCTGTGAACAGGAAAGGAGCAGGGTGTATGCTGTCACAGGCCGGTAGGTATAGCTGCGGAAGCCCTGTTCTTTGAGTTTTTCTTCGTATTCAAGCAATAAATTGAATCTTTGTTCGGGGTCCGGAAAATTAAGATCCAGTAAAACTGAAAAAAGAACAGATTTTTGTCTATAGCAGGAAAAAACACTGGTATTATCCTTAATATACTCATTGATGATTCCTATCCGCTCAGCGGAGTATTCTCTTCCTTTCATGACATGAAAAAGAGCAATGAGATTGTTCATATTGCTGGAATTTTTCCATCGAAAGTCCCGGCTCGCTTCATTATAAATTTCTTGCAGCTTATCTGCCTTAACTCGGAGCTGTTTGTCCATACACTATAGCCTCCCTGTCAAAAATGCGGACTATCCCCAACATTGATTCCAGTTTTAATACTGCCCCTTGTTTCTCTCGCGTAAAGTGCGCTCTATCTCACGCTTGGCATCTTTGTCAGCCATATCATCGCGTTTATCATAATTCTTTTTGCCTTTACAAAGCCCTAGTTCTATTTTAGCCAAACCATGGCTTAAATATATCTTGATTGGCACAAGTGTCATTCCCTGTTGCTGAACCTTTGCCGAAAGTTTGATGATCTCCCGCTTGTTTAACAGGAGTTTGCGTTTTCGGAGCGGGTCATGATTGAACCGGTTTCCTTTTTCATACGGGCTTATATGCGTGTTTAATAGCCATACTTCTCTGTTTTTAATTTCGGCATAGCTGTCTTTGAGATTTACGCGTCCTCCCCGGATGGATTTGATCTCCGTACCTGTTAATATCACACCTGCTTCATAGGTTTCTTCAATGAAGTAATCATGTCTGGCTTTGCGATTTTCTGCTATGACCTTAATTCCGCCTGCCATAAACCCACCTCCGGTCCGTCTGATTTCCCCTGTCTTTTTCTTTTGATTCATGAATTTTCCTCATTCGTGGATCATCCTATTTCGTGGAATATCAAGCATCCTGAAATGCCAGGCTTTTTAAATGATCGCCACTTTATTATGATATTTTTAGGCTGATATTATTTTGATCCTTCTGTTTTCATGAATGCTTTAATCCATATCTTTTGCTATTGCTTCAATCCATATTTCTCAAAAAAAGAATCAATTTTCATCCCCAGCTCTTCTCTTGCCGTGCTTAAGACGATATAGTGATCTTCCTGCTGCCAGTAGATGACTTCTTTCTTCGCCTTCGTGATGCTTTTTTCAATGATGCGGCCGCTGCGGGGATTAACGGTTTTATCTTCCAAACCCTGTATGATTAATGAAGGGCATTTCACCTGGGCCAAGCTTTTTTGCACAGGCGTAATCGCCTTAGTGAGAGAGACCAAACACTTTATCGGCACTTGGGTATAAGAAAAGTGGGGAATTCCTTCTTTATTGATATGAATTTCATTTTCTTTATTCGGTTTATCCAGGTATTGTATTTTTGGCAGAAGCCGTTCCACAGAATACAATTCTCTTTCCCCATATATGATTGGGGCGTTTATTGAGGCTACTCCCTCAATTTCACCTGATGCTGCCAAACTGAGTGCAATAAGCCCTCCCATGGAATGACCGATCGCGAGAACCTTAGAACATCTTCGGCGCAGGGCAACCACTGCTTCCTGGGCGCTTAGCCTCCAGTCCTCCCATTTTGTCATGCTCAACTCCTGGGGTGTGGCGCCATGTCCGGCCAGCAGGGGCGCATGGACAGTATAGCCTTTGCCTGCCAAATATTCGCCAAGCGGACGCATATCTATAGGGCAGGCCGTAAATCCATGGATCAGAACCACCCCGGCCCTGCCTTCTCCCAAAATAAACGGCTGGATCAACTCTTCTTTCGTTAGCATTTCATCACTTCCATCGTTACAATTCTATTCTACCTTGTAAAGAAAGGCACCCACCATAAATAAAAATATGCTTAATAAAATGTCTTCGTTTATTTTTAAACTGAGTTTTATCCATTCTATCATTTTCCAGTTCATTACTATATCATTGAATTAATTTTATATGGTTTTAAAAAACCTTTTTTTCAATCGTTCATGGGGGGTGTTTTTTTTGAAGCAAAAGAATTCTGACCGTCTTCAAACATTTTATAAGTGGTGGCTGCCTGTATACAAAATTTTAAATATCAGAATGCGCTCAAACTACCGGGCTGCGCTGCCTGCAATCCTGGAACGGATGGCTATCAGCAAAGAGACAACCGTCCTTGATGTCGGCACCGGAACCGGTGCCTTGGCCGGGTTATTGTCGGAGTATACTCCCAATATCACGGGTATTGATTTTTCCATTGATATGCTGAATCAGGCAAAAATAACTTACGGACAGAAGATTGACTTTATTCATATGCCAGCACATGAAATCGCCAAATTTGGACCTGAGTCTTTTGATCTGGTTACATCCGCATTCTGTCTCCATGATATGAATAATGAATACCGGTTAACTGTTTTGCAAGAGATGCAGCGGGTTGCGGCAGAAAAGGTTGTCATTCTTGATTTCCCCAAAACTTTTAACCCCGTAATCCGCTTGATTGAGCTGTTGGAGGGCAGTTTTTACCATGATTTTGTTCAACAGATTGATGATCAATTAAACTCTGTCTTCTCCATGGTTGAGGAAATCCTTTTTTCTAATGAATTGATCATCTACATTTGTGATCCTTAAAGAGCTTTATCTAAGAATAAGATAAAAGACAGGCGCTTCAAATTCAATTGAAGCGCCTCGTCTTTTTATGCTGAATATTGTCTTTTCGCTCTCAATACCCGCACATTAAGAAAGGAACGGAGCGATAATCAAGGAAATTGTACCCATCACCTTAATCAGGGCATTAAGAGATGGTCCGGCCGTATCCTTAAACGGATCACCGACGGTGTCTCCGATAACCGCTGCCGCATGGGCATCTGTTCCTTTTCCGCCCAGGTTTCCTGCCTCAATATATTTTTTAGCATTGTCCCAGGCCCCGCCGGCATTAGCCATATAAATCGCCAGCAGGAAACCTGCAACTGTACAGCCGGCAAGCATTCCGCCCATAGCGCTTTTCCCGAGTCCAAAACCGACCAGAACCGGAGTTCCTACCGCCAGCAGACCGGGTATGATCATCTGTCTGATGGCAGCCTTAGTGGAAATATCCACGCATGCCGCATAATCCGGTTTGGCTTTCCCCTCCATCAGACCGGGAATTTCTTTGAACTGGCGGCGAACTTCCCCAATCATCTCAAAAGCGGCCTTCCCGACAGCTTCCATCGCAAAGGCTGAGAAAAGGAAAGGCAGACCGCCGCCGATAAACAGACCGACAATTGTTTTCGGCACAAGAATATCAATACTGTGCAATTCCGCCAATTCAGCAAAGGCATTAAACAGGGCCAAAGCCGTAAGTGCGGCGGAACCGATCGCAAAACCCTTGGCAACAGCGGCAGTGGTATTGCCCACAGCATCAAGCTTATCTGTCGTTTTCCGGACACTGGGCTCCAGTTCCGCCATTTCGGCGATACCACCGGCATTATCGGCAACAGGTCCAAAGGAGTCAATTGCTACAATCATCCCGGCCGTAGAGAGCATAGCCATGGCGGCAACCGCGATTCCATATACCCCCGCTACAGAGAAAGAGATCATTGTCGCCGCACAAATCGTAATGACCGGCAGCGCTGTACTCTTCAAACCAACAGCCATCCCTGTAATCAGGTTGGTTGCCGGACCTGTGAGTGATGCCTGGGCAATAGACTGGGCAGGTTTTTTGTTATTGGATGTATAGTATTCTGTAATAAGTCCGATCAAGATATTGACAACCAAACCGCAAATGACCGCAATAAATACTTTATTCGGTGTAAGCACCACACTTCCGGTATCATAACTGGCCGGAAGAAGCAAATGAACCAGTGCATATGATCCGAGCGCAGTCAGAAGATTGGTCCCCCAGAGACCTTTGTTCAAGGCTGTCTGTGGATTGGCATTCTCCCCTGTTCTCACCAGAAAGCTGGCTAAAATAGAACTAATAATTCCAATAGCACCCATCAGGATAAAGAGGAGCTCACCCGCTCCATGTCCTTTAAATACGGAAAAACCGATTAACATACCGGCAATCGTGGTTGCGGCATAAGATTCAAATAAGTCGGCACCCATTCCGGCCGTATCACCGACATTGTCTCCAACATTGTCGGCAATAACCGCCGGGTTTCGGGGGTCATCTTCAGGAATACCCGCTTCTACCTTACCGACAAGGTCCGCTCCGACATCGGCAGCTTTGGTATAAATCCCACCGCCGACACGGGCAAAAAGAGCAATCGCACTGGCGCCGAACGCAAACGAATTAATGGTTTCGGCATTGCCAAACAAAAGAAAAAGGCCTGCTACACCTAAAAGACCAAGCCCTGCCACCGACATACCCATTACCGCACCCGCTCTGAAAGATACCCCGAGAGCTTTGTTCAGGCTGGTCCGGGCAGCTTCTGTCGTCCGGCAGTTTGCTCTGGTGGTGATCCCCATCCCGACATATCCCGCTATACCGGAAGAAACCGCACCGACCATAAAGGATACTGCTACCTGCCAATCTTTAAAAATAAAGAGTACAACAAAAATAAGAACAGCGATCGGAATAAGTGTTCTATACTGTCTATTCAGATAAGCCATAGCCCCTTCCTGAATAGCCTTGGATATTTCCTGCATCCTGCTGTTGCCCGGATTTTCTTTAAGTACACTGCTGGCAAAAAAGACTGCGACCAGCAAACCGAGAACACCGGCTCCTACCCCCCATAAAGGCGTTAAGAAATCCATCACTTTTTACCTCCTACAAAAATAAAACCAAAGCGAAGTACTCAACATCGCCCGGCTTGAAAAACTTGCGTGACATCCTATTTCAGGTAAATGGTCAACCCCAGCGAACTGACAAGAAATAATACCGCAAAAGCAATGCTTAGTTTGGCCAGGAAACCTTCCATTCCTTTTGCTGATTTGCCAAAAAATTGCTCGCCTGCGCCTGTAATAGACCCTGAAAGGCCTGCGCTTTTTCCGCTTTGCAACAGCACAGTAGCGATTAGTCCAAGAGAACTGATTAAAAGAATTACAATAATAAATATCGTCATTGATTTCACCTCCTAAGCCTTATTTATGTAAATATGCCTGAGCTATTGCATGAAATACAACCACAATACGCAAATATGATGTCAGCAGTCCTATTTTAGCACAGCCCTTATTATCACGCAATATCTATCCTGTGCTTTGATCCCAAACCCTGGCAAAAATAACTTGCCCCATATGGAAAATCCATACAGGGCAAATGCTTTGTCCCTGCTCGTAAAATTCTGCTGTCCGGCAGACCGCCCCTTTATCTGATTATTTTTCTTCCTTTGTAAATGGCGGTTTGCCCCAGCTCTTCTTCAATCCGGAGGAGTTCGTTGTATTTGGCCAGCCTGTCGGTTCTGGCCGGGGCGCCGGTTTTAATTTGACCGGCATTTACGGCGACCGCCAGATGGGCCAATGTGACATCTTCCGTTTCTCCGGAACGGTGTGATATTACTGTGGTATATCCTGCCCTCTTAGCCATTTCGATGGCATCGAGCGTTTCTGTCAATGTTCCGATTTGATTCAGCTTGATTAAAATGGAGTTCGCAGACTGATCCAGGATGCCTCTGGCTAATCTTGAAGGATTGGTGACAAAGAGGTCATCACCGACAAGCTGCACTTTCCCCCCCAGACGCTGAGTAAGCTTAGCCCAGCCTTCCCAATCGTCCTCGGCCAGTCCGTCTTCAATGGAGAAAATCGGGAACTGCTCCGCCAGTCCGGCCAGATAGTCAATCATCTGCTCGGAAGTTTTGGTCAGCCCTTCCCCTTCCATTACATAAACACCGTTTTTATACATTTCTGTTGTCGCGGCATCAATGGCCAGAACGACCTGTTCCCCAGGTTTATAGCCTGCCTTTTCTATGGCGTCGACAATAACCATCAAAGCTTCCGCATTTGATCCCAGGTTGGGGGCGAATCCGCCTTCATCCCCAATTCCGGTGGCCAGGCCTTTTCCTTTCAGCACAGATTTCAGACTATGGTAGATCTCACTCCCCATGCGCAGAGCCTCGGAAAAATTCCCGGCGCCAACAGGCATCACCATAAATTCCTGAATATCCACGTTATTATCGGCATGCTGACCCCCATTCAGGATATTCATCATCGGAACGGGCAGCTCTTTTGCGTTGACACCGCCAATATATTGATAAAAGGGCAGTCCGAGAGATTCGGCGGCCGCTCTCGCCGTAGCCAGTGATATCCCCAGAATGGCATTGGCGCCCAGCTTGCCTTTATTTTCAGTACCGTCAATTTCACAGAGAACCCGGTCTATCCCCGGCTGATCAAAAGCATTGAGGCCTTCTATTTTGGGCGCAATGATATTCTTGACATGATTTACGGCCTGAATCACACCCTTGCCGTTATAACGGCTCTTGTCGCCGTCACGAAGCTCCACTGCTTCAAAAGCGCCTGTTGACGCTCCCGAAGGGACCGCAGCCCGGCCCAATGTCCCGTCATCAAGAACGACATCCACCTCCACCGTTGGATTGCCTCTGGAATCAAGAATTTCCCTGGCAAAAACCTGATCAATAAAACCCATAAATGATCACTCCTACCCTTTTCATTCTTCATTTTGACTCAGCAATGATTTGCCTGTCATTTCTTTTGGTTTCGGTATTCCCAGTATTTCTAAAATTGTTGGTGCAATATCGCGAAGAGCAGCCCCTTCCCGGAGTATTCTGCCCTTATACGCCTCATTGACAATAATACAGGGAACTTTGTTGGTTGTGTGTGATGTCATGGGGCTGTAAAGCCCCTTGTCACTGATAAAAGAAATACTGACCATACTGGTTGTGGGACTATTAATATCGGAAAGCGCCCGCTGGTCAATCATGGTTTCCGCATTCCCGTGGTCTGCCGTAATCAGCAATGTCCCGCCATGCCTCCTGATCGCTTCCTCCACTTTACCCAGGCAAATATCAACTGCCTCTACAGCCCTTACCGTCGCGTCAAAATACCCTGTATGGCCAACCATATCCGGATTGGCATAATTCAAAATAATCACATCATAGATATTCTTTTCAATCTCCTGTAATACCGAATCCGTGATTTCATAGGCGCTCATCTCCGGTTTGAGATTATATGTCGCTACTTTTGGTGATGGAATCAGGACTCTGTCTTCCTTATCGTTTGGTTCTTCAACACCTCCGTTAAAAAAGAAGGTAACATGGGCATACTTTTCAGTTTCTGCTATCCGGAGCTGGCGCAGATTGTTATCGGCCAGCACTTCCCCTAAGGTATTATCCAGATTTTGCGGGGGATAAGCCACTGGACAGTCAAATTCAGCATCATATTCCGTCATGCAGACAAAATGAACCTGCGGTCTGTCCGGTCTTTCGAACTCTTTAAAATCTTCTTGAATAAAAGCCCGGGTAATCTCTCTGGCCCTGTCGGCTCGAAAATTAAAAAAGATCAGACTATCCCCATCCTGAATCTTGGCTACCGGTTGTCCGTTTCCCTCTATGATTACGGTCGGCTGGACAAATTCGTCCAGAACTTTGCATTCATAGCATTTTTGAATAGCTGCCAGGGCATTGGGCGCCATTTCTCCTTCCCCGTAAACCATGGCCTTGTACGCTTGATTCACCCTGTCCCAGCGTTTGTCCCTGTCCATTGCGTAATAGCGGCCAATCACCGTAGCGATTTTTCCCTTGCCGAGCTCCTCCGTTTTGGTGATCAGCTTGCATAAATAATCCCGGGCACTTTGAGGAAGAACATCCCGCCCATCAAGAAATACATGGATGAAAACACGTTCCACTTCTTCTTTAACCGCCATCATCAGCATGTCATTCAGATGCTCGATATGGGAGTGAACCCCGCCGTCGGAAAGCAGTCCCATGAGATGCAGTGAATGATTGGTTCCCCTGAGCCGGTGCATCGCCTCCAGCAAAACTTCATTTTTAAAAAAATCCTCGTCCTCAATATCTTTAAAAATGCGGGTTAATTCCTGATACACCACTCTTCCTGCCCCGATATTCAGGTGCCCCACTTCAGAATTCCCCATCTGGCCTTTGGGCAGCCCGACTTCTTTACCGGAAGCGGTAAGCAAAGTATGGGGATAACGATCGATCAATCTGTTGAAATTGGGGGTTTTAGCCCATACAGTAGCATTCCCTATTCTTTCCGGACTACATCCCCAACCATCAAGGATCATCAGCATCAATGGTTTTTTTTGCCCGGCATCCGGCATAGGATCTCACCCCTTCTCACGCGTTATGGATCAAATCGGCGAATTGCTTCGGATCAAGACTTGCCCCGCCTACAAGCGCTCCATCAATATCTTTTTTCTTGGTCAGTTCTTTGATGTTATCTGCTTTGACACTGCCTCCGTAGAGAATCTGAATATTATTGGCCGCCGCTCCGGCTATACCGGCCAGTGTGGAACGGATTGCCGCGCACATTTCCTGGGCGTCCTGAGGAGAGGCTGTTTTCCCTGTTCCTATTGCCCAGACCGGTTCATATGCGATGACGATCTTTCCGATATCGGAGGAGGAAAGTTCACTCAGGTCTTTTTCGACCTGGGAGCGGACAAAGGACAGGGCCTTGCCGTCTTCACGCTGAGACAGGTTTTCCCCTACACACAGAATAGGCTTAAGATTGTTTTCCAAAGCAGCTTTTATTTTTTGAGCGATCAGTTCATCATTTTCTTTTAAATAGCCACGGCGTTCAGAATGTCCTATGATGACATAAGTACAGGCCAAGTCAACAAGCATTGCCGGTGAAATCTCCCCTGTATATGCTCCCTCCTTTTGATAAAACACATCCTGAGCTCCGATATGTATGATGCCTTCTTCCCATTCTTCTTTTAAAACATGCAGCGCGGTAAAGGGGGCACAGATCACAATCTCCTTGTCGGTAACATCGGCAACCCTTCCCTGAAAATCCAAAGCAAATTCCCTGGCCTGCTGGGTATTCATAAACATTTTCCAATTTCCTGCAATCAACTGCTTTCTACTATTCACGCCAAGTCCCTCCATAAATGATTTTAACTGTCCTGAAGCGCCGCCACTCCCGGAAGCAGCTTGCCTTCCAAAAACTCCAGAGAAGCTCCGCCGCCTGTCGAGACATGAGTGATCTTATCCGCAACACCCATTTTTTCAACTGCGGCCACCGAATCCCCGCCGCCTACAATCGTCACGCCCTGGCATTCGGCTACAGCTATCGCTACTTTTTCAGTACCCTGGGCAAATTTTGGCATTTCAAAAACACCCATCGGTCCGTTCCAAATCAAAGTTTTGGCCGGTCTGATCTCCTCGGCAAACTTTGCGGCACTGTCCGGACCAATATCTAAAGCCTGTTCATCCAAAGCGATTTCTTTAACAGAGGTTATTCTGGACTGAGCATCAGGAGCGAAATCCTTTGCCGCCACCACATCAGTCGGCAGTAAAAATTTAATTCCTTTTTGTTTGGCCTTAGCCAGCAATTCTTGGGCCAAACCTGTTTTCTCCTTCTCGACAAGGGATTTGCCCGTTTCATATCCCTGAGCCTTAATAAAGGTATTCGCCATTCCTCCGCCGATAATCAATGTATCCACTTTACTGATCAGATGATCAATAACGGCTATTTTATCACTGACCTTGGCCCCTCCGATTATTGCGACAAAAGGTCTTTCGGGATTTTCCAAGGCCTTGCCCATGATCTCCACTTCTTTTTTCATCAAAAAGCCGGCATAGGCCGGAATAAATCCGGCAATTCCTTCTGTAGAAGCGTGGGCCCTGTGTGCTGTGCCAAATGCATCATTGACAAAGATCTCTGCCAGTCCGGCTAATTTCCCGGCAAAGCTCCGGTCATTCTTTTCCTCTTCCTCATAAAAACGGACATTTTCCAAAAGCATGACCTGCCCGCCGGAAAGCTCTTTTGCCTGTTCCGCAACCTCAGGACCAATACAGTCTTTCGCCATCAGTACATCCGTTTTCAGCAGCTCGCTTAACCTGCCGGCAACCGGGGCCAGGGAGTACTTGGGATTGAATTTTCCTTTGGGTCTTCCCAAATGTGAAGCCAGAATCACCCTGGCCCCCTTTTCCCGCAAATACTTTATGGTGGGCAAAGCGGCAGTTATCCTGGTATCATCAGTTATTTTGCCGGAATCATCCAGAGGCACATTGAAATCCACTCTGACCAACACCCGTTTCCCTTTGACATCAACTTGATCAATACTCTTCTTATTCATTCCCTGCCTCACCTTTCTTAACGCTATTTGATTGTTCTTATTAAGCTAGTTTTCCGCTATATTGTTTTCTTATTCGAAGCTGTTGCTTGGAAGGTCCCTATTTTAATTGCATATGGTCTATCATAGCATACCAGCATAAAATATTCATTTCATTCCTTTTTTTGTTTCTCTGGATAATTCATGGTTATGTCCTTCACCATCCGTTTCCTGCCCGACAATGATCCTGGCAATATTAAAGATTTCCTCACTGATATTATACATTCCATTGATTAAATCAATCATGATGCTGATACAATCGATTTGAACCCTTCCAGGTTCAAACTCTGAATTTGCGCTCTTTCCTCCCTCAGAACCGGAAGACGGTGCACTGCCGTACTGAAAGCTGATCGCATTTTCCCTCATATGATGAAATATTCCGATCACTTCCTGGCGTTTATTGATCACCTCATAGGAGTTGGATCTCGTTTTATTGTCCAAGTCAGACAGAATAGCCAGATAGTGATTGGAATTCAGAATATACAATTCATCAAACATTGCCGAATCTCTCTCGGTCAATTTTATTTTCTCATTATGCATCCGCATGATATACCTGGTCATCACAACCAGATTATCGGCGATATATTCAAATTCCTTGGCCATCAGCAAGTAATTTTGACTGTCGAAAATCTGCTGCCTGATCAGGTTGCGCCTGAAAATCGCTGTAATATAGTCGGTGATCTGCCGGTAATGCCAATCCACATTCCGTTCAGACTGTTCCACAACATCAGCCCAGCGCTGCTCCCCCCGATACATTACTCTTGGCAACAGGTCCACCATATTCTCCATGATCTGATGGGAGAGCCACCTGATTTCCTGATAAACCTGGCTTAAGGCAACAACCGGAAGTTCCAGCGCTGTTTTGGTGATAAACATGTTTCGCAGTTCTTTATCCCTGCCTTTAGGCTGAGGAATAATTTTGATCAAGGCATTGGCGATTAATTTGTTGAAAGGCAAAAATAAAACAACCATTAATATCGCCGAAAAAAGGTGGGCATTGGCAACCTGCATGGGCAGATAGGGTGAAGACCAAACCAGCAATGCCGAAAATTGACTGAAGAAAGGAAAAACAATCAGAGCAGCGGCAACCCGGTAAATGCTGTTGGCAAGCGCTACCCTTTTGGCATCTGTTTTTTCTGCGCTTAAAGCGGAAACTAAAGTTGTTACCGTCCCTCCGATATGGGCCCCCATCACAAGGGGCACCACCGCCTCAACCGTCAAAAGCCCTTGAGTTGAAAGGGAAATCAAGATGGCCATGAACGCGGAGCTGCTCTGGAGCAATGCCGTAAAAACAGTGCTGACCAGTATCCCCAAAACAGGATTATCGCCAAAACCGGAAAGAAACGCATTGACTTCCGGTATATTTCGGAAAGGGGCAAATGCACTTGACAGGTAAGACATCCCGACAAAGATACAGCCGAATCCGATCATAGCCTGCCCGATCCGTTTTGTCTGGGTCGTTCTGATCACCAGATACAAAATAAAGCCAATAAAGATCATGGCCAGAGCGATATTCAGGATGGGGAAAGAAATCAGCAGAATCACAATCGATGTTCCGACTGAAGACCCCAGGGCCACTCCTAAAGCCTGTGCCAATGTCATTAACCCGGAATTGACAAATTCAACCACCATTACTGTTGTTGCGGCACTGCTCTGCAATGCGATTGTCATCACCATGCCAAAAAAGGCCGCCGTTAGGGTTTTCTTCGTAAGGGATTCCAGAATTTTTTTCAAACGATTGGCGGCTATTTTTTGCAGTCCTTCGGATGTCGCATTCACTCCGTACAGAAAAAGGCCCATGCCTCCCAGAAACTGCATTACCATTGTTACTGTAATCATTGATTCACCCTTTGCCCTGATTTTTGCGCCTATTTTGTTTTCGTAATTTTTTCCGCAATCTCGTCAATTTTACGGAGCCTGTGATTTATCCCTGATTTTCCTACTTTGGGAACAAGCATCTCTCCTAATTCTTTTAAACTGGAATCCGGATACTGCAGGCGTAAATTGGCTACTTCCCGCAGATTTTGCGGGAGAGCTTTCAAGCCGATCGTCTGCTGGATAAGCTTAATATTTTCCAGCTGCCTGACCGCGGCATCCACTGTTTTATTCAGATTGGCCGTTTCACAGTTGACGATACGGTTAACCTGATTGCGCATATCCTTAATAATTCTAACATTCTCAAAGTCGAACAAGGCTTGATGGGCGCCGATTAAAGCGAGAAATTCAAAGATATGCTCACTTTCTTTCAGATAGACGACATGAAAATTTTTTCGGTTGCTGATCTTTGCCCCAAGATCAAACTTGTTCAACAATTTGCTGATATCTTCCGCCAACACCTGATCATTCGTAATGATCTCCAGATGGTAATTGCCGCCTTCAGGATTGCTGATCGATCCGCCCGCCAGAAAAGCCCCTCTCAGATAAGCCTTTTGATCACAGCGATGCCTGATGATGTCCTTATGGATACCGGCCAGTATCTCTCCTTCATGATTCAGCAGGCCCAGCTTTTGAAGATCCTGGCCGCCGCGGGGATAAATCCTTACCATATAGGAATTGTTCTTTTTCAGCCTTAATTTGCGGCGGACCACAATACTGGCCGGCAACTCCAGCAGGTTACGGGCCATATTATAAATCTTGCGGGCAACAGGGGCACTCTCAGTCGTGACATTGAGAGAATATTGCTGATTGGAACTGATCTGCAGCGTTCCGTCCATTCGGATCAGGGCCGATAATTCTGCCAGTTCGCAGCATTTCTTCTTTTCTTCAAGCCTTGCCAGTTCTTCCTTCGTTGAGGTGCTGAAAGACATCGGACCAAACACTTCCCCTCATGTCTTAATCAAATGTCCCATCATAAATTCTTCATTTTACGGTTAAGAAGAAACGAATCCACCAAAGCAACTCTTTCATTTACAGGTTTCAGGCGGAATAACACCAGCAGAATTTCCTTGGCTAACGTTTTAGAAGCATGCCTGATCACATCGCCGCCCGCATAGAAACTGCCCGCAAAATACTGAATGCCCATTTTTCTGACCTTATCCTCATCACCGGTAACAGGCTCACCGCCCTCCTGCGCATAACGCCCGAGAACATCCTGCGGGAATTCTTCTTTCGCCGCCAGGACAGCATCGACGATCCCTTTCCCACAGTGCCGGACAATCACTTTCAAATGGTCAGAAACACTATAATGATCTGTTTCTCCAGGCTCGGTCATAATATTGCAGACATAAACACAGGGAGCCTTGGAGAGCGTAATCGCATTGCGGATATCTTTGACCAATAAATTTGGCAGGACACTCGTGTACAGGCTTCCCGGTCCTAAAACAATCATGTCCGCTTTCATGATCGCCTCCAGGGCTACAGCCGGTGAGGTGCAGTTGCCCGGGTTCAGCCATAGTTTTTTAATTTTCCCGGGAGTATCCCTGATTGAGGACTCCCCTTTCACGGAGCGGCCGTCTACGAAAGAAGCCTCTAGCGTAACCTGGGATAATGTTGAAGGGAATACAGCCCCCCGGAGGGCAAATACTTTGCCGACTTGCTCAATCCCTTTTTGAAAATCTCCAAACCGGTCTGCTAACCCGACCAGAAGAAGGTTACCCAGAGAGTGGCCTGCTAACGTCCCACTCTCAAACCGGTAAGAGAAAAGATCTTTCATAATATCTTCTTTTTCGGCAAGAGCCTCCAGGCAATTTCGGATATCTCCGGGAGGCAGAACCCCCAATTCTCTGCGCAGTTTACCCGAACTGCCGCCATCATCCGCCACGGTCACTATGGCCGTCAGATTACAGGTATATTCTTTCAGCCCATTGAGAAGAGCGGACAAACCGGTTCCTCCGCCAATCACCACAATCCGGGGACCCCTTTTTAAATGTCGGCGGGAATACACCACATCCAAAATCTTGTCTTCATTATCCGGCAAAAGCACAGAGATCACAGACCTCAACATATTCTTCAGTCCGGTATAGATCGCCAACAGACCGATGACAAAGATGACCACACCCGCCGGGACCACAGATTTAGGGGTTTTTCCGGTCAAAGTATATATGATCTCTCTAAACTGAGCTTCCAAATAACCCAATGCTTCACCATAGCTGATCACCGCCAATCCGGCTGAAACTAAAAACAACCCTATGACAGCCACGAAAAAGTAGCGTTTTACACCCAGATTGGGGTATAGCCACTTCATAAAATCCGAAAAATACTGTCCCGTTTTTTTCATCAGGCTTTTTCCTTTCTTAAAATAAGCTCTTTCTTATTTTAGACATCCCTGTGACTTACGGTACAGAAATAATTCTTTTCACGCAGAAATTCAGCGGTTTTTTCAGCAATTGCTACAGATCTGTGTTGCCCCCCCGTACAGCCGATTCCAACGACCAGGTGGCTTTTCCCTTCTTTAATGTAATAAGGAAGAGTAAACTCCAAAAATTTCAAAAATTTCTCAAGGAATTTCTTCGTGACATCATTGTTCAAAACATAGTCCTTTACCGCTTGATCTTTACCGTTCAGAAGTTTTAATTCCTCAATATAAAAGGGATTGTTCAAAAAGCGCACATCAATGATATTGTCCGCATCAAGAGGTATCCCATATTTATAGCCGAAGGAAACCACTGAAACATTCATTCTGGCCGGGTCATAGTTTTCTCCGAATAATTCCCTGATTTTATTCCTCATCTGGGCAGCGGTCAAATCGGTACTGTCGATAATCTTGTGCGCATTTCCCCTCAGCTCGGCCAAATATTTCCGTTCCATCAATATTCCTTCCAGGATATTGCCCAGAGGGGAAACCGGATGTCTCCGGCGGGATTCTTTGTACCTTTTCACAAGCACTTCATTAGAAGCCTCTAAAAAGAGGATCTCATAATGAAAGCCCACTTTATCCAGATCCTGCAAGGCTTGGTTTAGTGAAGAGAAAAACTCTCCTCCCCGCAGATCGCAAACTACGGCAGCTTTGTTAATTTTGCCCTGGGATTGGGAACAAAGCTCTACAAATTTCTCTATTAAGCTGGGTGGAAGATTGTCGACGCAAAAAAAGCCCAAATCCTCCAGACTCTGCAAAGCCTGTGTCTTTCCAGCTCCAGAAAAGCCCGTGATGATCACAAGATTCAGATTTTTTTTGAACATTGCCTTCACCTTCTATCCTTTCATTATCCATGGGTCTGTTATTTTTGGCTGCTGAGATAGACGGTCAGCTGCTGTTGAGCCTGCTCCAGAGCTGTCTCGGCACTGCCGCCTCCGAAAATTGAATCTTGAAAAGCATTTTCCAGTATGGGCAGCATTTTCAGTTCCAGGGAGGAAACCTCTATTCCCCAAGCTGTCGTCAATGCCTTAGCTACTTCATTCTTGATGAACTGATTTTGCTGTCCGGCATAGTATTGGTCATTGGCGGGCAATAGTTTTGCCGGAATACTCAGGGCTTCCGCAACCTGCGGCTTCAGCAGCTCCTCCTCGACCAATTGTATCTTGCTGTGCAGACCCGCTGCTGATTTGGTTGAAGAATTCGCCAGGCAGACAGAACGACCGGTCACTGCCTTAGCATTGTCGCCAAGCAGGGAAGCAAAGGAAACACAGCCCCAGCTGACCTGATTTGCGGTTAATGTCTGAACCGTACTGCCCCAGGCCAAAAGATAGTTCTCTTCTCCTTTCATAAATTTCTCCACGGCTTGAGGGTCTTCCTTTACTATTCCTTCTGCTCTCAAGGTGCTGATATGATTCAAAAAAGCAAGGTTGTTTGCTGTATTAATCATCGGATTTTGTCCCGATACAAAGCCGCCTCCTTCCGCTTTCCACCATCCGCTAAGGAGGGAGATATTGAGCTTCTCAGCATAAATCGCTGTTCTGCGGGCAAGCAGGTCATTAAGATTCACGGGAGCCTCAACCAAATCCGTTCTGTAGAAAAGCAATGGGACATCCGTAAGCAGCGGCAAGGCGTACGGCTGCTCATGGGAACTATAACGAACCTTTGCCGGTTGAAAAAGATGATCGCTTTGGGCCAGGACCGGGGAAAGAGCGCCTTTGCTGAAAAGCTGGTCCATAATACTGCCGCTGGTCACAAATATCTCCGGCCCTTCTCCTCCAGCCTGCAGCTGCCACGTCTTCTCCACAAATTCACTTTCGGCAAGGTAATCCGCCTTAATCACCAGATCCGGATGGGCACTCATGATCTGGCTGCACTGTTTTAACAATTCATCGGCCTGGGCCCCGCTCAGGGAATACCAAACAGAAATAACCGCAGGAGCAGTTTCCTCGCCGCGATCAGAATTCCCGCATCCCAACGGCACCGATATCAGAAATATTACGATTAAAATAAGAAGCAACCCTTTTTTTGTTGTTTTACCCATTAGAAACTCCTTTTAGATCGTCCCTCATTTTAGTTTGCGCATTTAAAGAACTTTTTGTCTTTCCCGTAATAAAAGAGGTACCATCCTCCCTGAGCCTCCTGCGGAAGACCGTCTTTGGCTTTATTCAGGTTGGACATATCGACATGGAAATAGTCGATTGCGGTCGCTCGTTCCCATTGCCGTTTATCCATGGACTTGCTCTCAGGAATTCTGTCCTCCCACAAAGTCCTGTTCCGCCTTTGCTCTTTTGCCGTTTGATATCCTTTCGGTTCCAAAAGGTTTTTTCCCAAAAAATCCGGGATATTCCCCGGACGGTCTAAAAGATAATAATCAAATTTCAGGGTCTCCAGAAAAAAACCGAACCGGCGGCTCTCCTCTTTGGACGGAGTGGAGCCCAAAATATTTTTGACAAATAAACAAAGTTTCTCAAACAAGGCTTTTGGTTTCCAGGCCTGGCTAAACCACTTCCCTTTATGCCAGAAAGCCGCAAATTTTTGATAAAAAGTAAATGCGTCCGGGAAAAAACTTTCGGCATATTTCAAACTATAGGAAAATATTGCGGAATTATAGTACTTCTCCAGGAGCTCTTCTATCCTTGTCAGCTCCAGAATTTCCTGATGGCTTAAGCATTTGGTTTGAAGTACAGTATAAGGCGGATCAGGCAGATAGGTGATTCCATATTCTATGCTTTGGCTCTCCAGCGCCGAACCTTTGAGCACTTTAAGAAATCCCAGTTGCAGGCGGTCAGGCCTTACTTTGTAGACATCGTTAAAGGATTTTTTGAACTCTGCCGGGCCTTCCTCCGGCAGCCCGGCGATTAAATCCAGATGAACCGGGATGTTATCCTCATGTTGGATCTTCCTAATCTTTTCCTGCCAATCCTCAAAATTCTGCCGCCTGGCAATTGCCTCCAGCGTAGGCTGAAACGTGGACTGAACACCTATTTCCAATTGCAGCATTCCTTTGGGATAGGCAGCCAGATAATCCAGCCAGTCCTCATCCAGCAATTCACCGGCCATTTCACAATGGGCGCGGGGAACATCCTGGCCGGCACCTGCATATTTTGCTGCCTCTTCTTTAAAAATATCCAGGATAGCGAACGCATGCGCCTTGCGGACATTAAATGTCCTGTCCACAAATTTGACCGTTCTGGCCCCATATTGCAGGATATTCCGCAGAATAGCCCTGAATTTGGATGACTCCAAATAACGGACCCCTTTCAGAGCGGATGAGATACAAAAACTGCAATGAAAAGGACAGCCTCTTGTTGTCTCGACATAAACCAGCTTCCCCCGCAGATCTTCAGGCTCCGAGTAAGGATTAGGGAGATGATTCAGTTCCGGAAGCAAGGCCTCTCGACTATTACTGACGATCTTATCCTTATGCCGCCACAACACCCCCGGTATATTTTCCGGGTCCAAACCCATCCTCCATGCCTGAAGCAGCTCGGGCAGAATCAATTCCCCTTCTCCAACAATAATGGCGTCAGCCTGAGGATTGTTCTTTAAAATTGCCGCGGAATCATAAGATACCTCCGGCCCTCCTAAAATGAAGCGTGTTTCAGGCAGCACAAGCTTAAGTCTCCGCACTAGAGAAAGTACCATGATGATATTCCAAATATAACAGGAGAAACCAATAAAATCCGGTTTCTCTTCATAGATTGCAGCAGCAATCCTTTCCGGCTGTTCATTGATCGAAAATTCCTTGCATTGAATTCCCCAAGAGCCGCCAAAGTCATTCTGCTTGGATTTTAGGGTTTGGCGCAAACTGCGTATCGCCGGATTCGTGTGGACATAACGGGCATTGATCGCTGCCAACAATAGCTTCACCTTAATTTTGCTCCTGTTTGATTTCTTGAGCAAGCACCAGGTTTTCGATGGCCTTGGCTACTCCGTCCTCAGCGTTGGAATCCGTTATGTAATCGGCTATTTCTTTTATTTCCTCCCGGGCATTGCCCATGGCCACACCGATCCCGGCATATTCAATCATTTCCCGGTCATTCCAACTGTCTCCGATAGCCATGACCTCTTCCCTCCGTATGCCCAGCTGGTCGGCCAGATCTTTAATGGCCGTTCCTTTGTTCACACTTTTATTTAACAGATCAAGGTAAATCGGTCGGGACGAAGTAAAATGCAGGCTTTGTGCATAGCGGGATGTCAATTCTCCGGTCAATTCGGCAATTTCTTTTTCCCGGCCTATCAAAAGAATCTTTTCAAATCCTTCTTTTTCTTCTTTCATCAACGCGAAAACATCGGTTTCCTCAACATTAACCCCGGACATTCTCCGGTAGTAATCAGAATATTCATTGGCCTGATTGACAAAGACCCTATCCTTTACATAAACCTGAGTATGGACTTTTCGATCAAGCAGTTCCCTGATAATCGGCTCAGCTAAGGATATGGGAATAACCTTGCGGTATAGAACTTCACCGCTTAAAGCCTCTTCAACCAGTGCTCCATGATAGGTAATCACAGGGACGTCCAACCCGAGTTCCTTTGCGAATTTCCTGCAGGATGCGGCCATTCTGCCCGTTGCCAGAGTAACCCTTACCCCCTGGGCCGCCGCTTGCCGGATCGCCTCCACATTGCGCCGAGAAATCTTCCAATCATGATTTAACAGCGTTTCATCCATATCAATAGCGATAAGCTTGATCATTCCGATTTCTCCTTCAACATTCCATTTATCAGTATTATAGCATATTCCTATCCGGAAAAAAAAACAGCTTGAGCAGCTCCCGGGGCTATCGTTGTCCGGTAATCAAGGGTTTACCTTTCTTTTTCTTTGGAACTTTTCCGCCAGGCAAATTCACTATTTTCCACTTATTGGTATTGTCACAGCAAAAAATTTTTTCATATATTATATCGCACCGATATAATAAAGGGGATGAGAATGAGATGATGATACCGCCAACCAATTATCCTACTCTGCAAATTGGCTCAACAGGACCTGCGGTTGTACATTTACAAGAAAGCTTAGTCGTTCAGGGCTTTGACCCTGGGATGATTGACGGAATATTCGGCCCAAAAACGCAGGCTGCTGTAATTGCCTTCCAGTCTTGTTGTTGCCTGGTCCCTGACGGCATTGTAGGACCTATTACATGGGCAGCGCTTGAAGCCGCCTGCCCGCCGCCTCTGGACCATCTTTCCGGAGCGCAGATGTCTTCCTGCATGCCTTATGTCTCTCAGGCGGGCTGCGCTCCTTCCGCTCCCGCCCGCCCGGCGCGCACTCAGAGCTGCCCTACTCTCAGAGAAGGTTCACGGGGAGCTTCAGTCAGAGAGCTTCAGACTCTTTTAAGCAACCATGGCTTTAATCCCGGGCCGATTGATGGTATTTTCGGTCCAAGAACCCGGGCGGCTGTTGTCTCCTTCCAGACCAGCAAGGGTTTGTCCCCGGATGGTATTGTCGGCCCAAGAACCTGGGCAGCGTTAGGCGTCAATTGTACTTCCTCTCCCTCGACAAAGTGCCCGACCTTGAGAAGGGGATCAAGAGGCTCTTCAGTCAGAACACTGCAGACCCGCCTGAACAACCAAGGTTTTAATCCCGGTCCTATCGATGGAATCTTTGGTTCAAGAACCCAGGCGGCTGTGATTGCTTTTCAGAACAGCAGATGCCTTTCCCCTGACGGCATCGTCGGTCGAAAAACCTGGGCGGCATTGGGTGGCTGCTGTTAAGCATCCCGCTTAAATAAGCCGATAAGTGTATGGAAACATGGCAAAGATCAGAAAAAGGGCATCTCAGGATTAAGCTTGAGATGCCTCTTTCTTATGATTTTTTAATTAATTTTTTTTCGGTTGTTCCTTTGTTCCGGTCTTACTCAGCCGATGTTTCTGAACTTGCTGGCCGGGACTCCGCAGACCGGACATTTTTCCGGGGCGCTCCCTTCGTGAATATAGCCGCAAATCCCGCAGAAGTAATAATCCTTGTCTTGCTCCAGGGAGTCTAAAGCCTTCTGGTAAAGCTCGGCATGAGACTTTTCCGCTTCGTTTGCCAAATGGAACACTCTTTTGGCTGTTTTTTCCTCACCGGCTTCAGCTTCAGCAATGAATCCAGGATACATCACGGTAAATTCGTATGTCTCCCCCTCAATAGCCGCTTTTAAATTCTCAGCAGTCGTGTTCACCATACCTAACGCATTCAACTGGCTTAAAGCGTGAAGGGTTTCCGCCTCGGCCGCGGCTCTGAAAAGCTTTGCCACTCCTTTATAGCCTTCTTCGTCAGCTTTTTTGGCAAACGCAAGATATTTGCGGTTAGCCTGAGATTCCCCGGCAAATGATGTTTTGAGATTATCTTTCGTACTCATGATTTCCCTCCTGTGAAAAATATTTGATATAATTATTATTACATAATACTTCTATAATAGTAAATACAAAAGGAGCGCCTATGAGAGTACACGGTGAAACAGAAGGCTTAAAAAGTTCCGTATTGGAAAGATTGGACGCCCTTTATGACTTGCGTATTCCCCAGAATCAGCTCTGGACAGAATCCTTGGTTGAGGAAATCTCTTCTGTTTCTTCTGGAATCAACCGCGAAATCGCCGTCTATCTGGATCGTAAAGGAAACGTGACCGATGTCAGTATTGGGGACCATCAAACAGTGACTCTGACCGAGGTCGCGGGAAAACGAAACACCCGCCGGCTGACGGGAACAAGATGCCTTCATACCCATCCCGGGGGCAGCGGGATGCTATCCTCTGTCGATATCAGTTCTCTCAAGATATTGCGTCTTGATGCCATGATCGCAGTATCTGTACGCGATGGCTGCCCCGGTGAACTGTTTGTCGGCGTGCTTTCGCCGGAAAATCCGGATGGGATCGAGCTTTTCGGGCCGCTCAGTCCGGGTCAGACCTCTTTTGCCGAATTGCTGGAGTCTATCCGGCATACTGATGATACCCTGCGCAAAACCCTGCCTGAAAATCTCAGTGAAGCAGAAAGAACTGTTCTGGTTGGAGTTCAGACCCAGGAATCCCGTGACCTTAATGGGATAAGTGAAGCCGATGTCTCATTAGGCGAACTTGAGGAGCTGGCCAAAACAGCTGGAGCCACCGTTGTCGGCAAAATTTTGCAAAAACGTGACAGCCTCAGTTCATCGACCATCATCGGCCGCGGCAAACTGAATGAGCTCCGGCTTCTTGCCCAGGCCCTGGAGGCCGATACTGTGATCTTTGACTGTGAAATCTCCGGGACCCAGCAGCGAAACATTGAACAAATCCTGGGTATAAAAGTCCTCTCCCGCCCAAGCCTGATTCTGGACATTTTCGCCCAGCGGGCGCGCTCCCGTGAAGGGATGCTGCAGGTGGAACTGGCCCAGATGGAATACCGGCTTCCTCGTCTGATGGGAATGGGCTTGTCTCTTTCCCGCCTGGGCGGGGGTATCGGAACCCGTGGTCCCGGTGAAACCAAGCTTGAAACTGACCGGCGCCATATCCGGACACGGATCACCCATCTTAGAGCACAGCTTGCCGGTATCCGCAAACAACGCGGAGTATTGCGAAGCGAACGTCAAAAGAGCGGAATTCCGGTTGTCTCTATTGTCGGATACACCAATGCGGGAAAATCTACTCTCTTGAATACCCTGTGCCAAACCGCCGTCTTCGCTGAGGACAAATTATTTGCTACCCTTGATCCAACTACACGCAAACTGGAATTCAGTGATGACCGTACTGTTCTGCTCACCGATACCGTAGGCTTCATCCGCAAGCTCCCCCACCATCTGCTTGAAGCTTTTAAGTCAACTCTGGAAGAGGTTGTCCTGTCCGATCTAATCCTGATTGTAGTTGATGCTTCCGATCCTCAGGTCGAGGACCATATTCGGATCGTTGATGAAATTCTCGGGGAATTAGGAGCATCAGCCAAACCGGCTATCATTGTTTTAAATAAAATCGACAAGCTGGCGGATAATCCCGTAATCCTCTCTCGGGAAAACCGGCCGGTTATCGAAATCTCCGCCAGAACGGGCCTTGGGCTCGACCATCTTAAACACGGGATAGAAAAAATCCTGTACAGCAACCGAGTCCGGGTTAAATTAGCCGTCCCCTTTCAAGATGGAGCGGTTATGGCCTGGCTTTATGCCAACAGCAAAGTCCTCTCAGCAACCTATGATGAAAACGTAAACATTGTTCAAGCAGAGTTGGACAAGGCACTATTAAAAAAGGTTTCACCCTATAGGATCAACTGAAAAACTCGTCTGGGATTTCCAGACTTTTTTCTGTCCATATGGACATACATATGCCGGGAGGCCATTTTTTCCGCTTCCCGGCATTTTATATTTTACGTTTTTGTTCTTATGCTATGCTTTTGTTATTCTTGTTCCGTAAAATATTTCGACCATTTCTTTCTTTAAACGCTGTTTAATCTTCTTTTTTTCACCCGGCAACAGCTCTTTTTTGGCCGTCCCAAACAAATAATTGTCCAGATCAAATTCTTTCAGAATCATTTTCGTGTGGAAAATATTCTCCTGATAAACATTTACATCGATCATCTGATACAGGTCCCGTGTTTCTTTGGTAATATAATTCTGGATAGAATTAATTTTATGGTCGATAAAGTGCTTTTTACCCTGAATGTCCCTGGTAAACCCGCGCACCCTATAATCAACAATAGCAATATCCGAGGTGAATGATTCGATCAAATAATTCAGTGCTGTCAACGGGGAAATTTCCCCGCAGGTTGAAACATCAATATCGGTACGAAAAGTGCTGATTCCCTTGTCCGGGTGCCTTTCCGGATACGTATGCACCGTGATATGGCTTTTATCCAAATGCCCTACAACCGCCAAAGGATGCTGCCCTTTCTCCGATTCGGCTTCTTCCTCTATTTCAGACCCGGCAGGAATCTTGCCTTCCGCTATAAGCATCATCACACTTGCTCCCTGAGGCTCATAATCCTGGCTGGCAATATTTAAAATACTCGCCCCTATGATATTGGCGACTTCAGTCAAAATTCCGGTAAGCCGCTCCGAATTGTATTCATCGTCAATATAATCCAAATACTCATCTTGATGCTGGGTATTTGTTGCGTAACAGATATCATACATATTAAAACTCAAGGTTTTTGTTAAATTATTGAATCCATAAAGCTGCAACTTTTTTTTCGTTTTAATATCCATTATCTTTCCCCCTGATCAAGGTGAGATTTTTCCCCTGAAACTACAATAAACTCAATAATTTTATCATATTGTTCAAAAATGTAAAGGAAAAGATGCTTCATATTGTTCCTACATCGTTATCACTTTTCAAGCGATTGAACAAACCGCCGATCAATGCGCCTTCTTGTGCAGACAGATCAGGTTTGTTTTGCGCCAGTTCATTTTAGCGTAAAATTTCAACGCTTTTATATTCTGCAGGTCCGCAAGGAGCTGCAGTCTTTTTACTCCTTTTTCCATCGCCCAGTTTTCGGCATGATGAAGCAGCGCTTTACCAATGCCGTGACCCCGGTAATCTTCTTGCACTACGACATCTTCAATCACGGCAGCCAGTCCTCCCTCTGCTGTGGATATGAGGATCTGAACCGTGCACATGCCGATTACCCCTTCCGCGGCTTCAGCCACCAGCAGGCAGTTTTTCTCGTCGTCTGAGAGCATCAACGCCAGCCCCTTTTTTTGCTTTTCCTCATCAAATCTAAAGTCCTCCTCAATCACAAAAAGGGCCTTAAGCAAAGCCGCCATCCCGCCCAAGTCAGTCAAAGCCGCTTTCCTGATCACATAGTTCGGTTTCATCATCTCAGTCCTTTATTCTCAGTTTATTTTTATTTTATTGCTTACAATATTTTATTACTTCATGAATGAGTTCCGCTGTAATTCCCCATATTGTTCCCTGGGGAGTTTCATAGACAAATACTCTGTTCTGTTTTCCGCCCCATGCCTGGTGATATTTGCGGGGTAAGCCCAATCTTTCCGAAGGAAGAAGTTCAATCTTATTCCCGTCCTTAAAAAAATAAGGCTCCGCCATAAGCCTGACCTGATATTCATCCGGCAAATTTTCTTTAAAGTATGCCACCGGCAATGTAAATACAGCTTCTACTTCAAGCTTATTGAGAGAGAGTTCATCCATACCCTCTATTTTTAATCTTCCTATATAAGGCTCAACTAATACCCCCATATTGGAGACAACCGTATCCAGCCTTCCTTCAATCGTGATCTTCTCTTCCGGTATACCAAGCTCCTCACAGGTTTCTCTTATTGCAGACTGTCGGAAATCCAAGTCAATACGGGGGTCAAACCCTCCTCCGGGGAAGCAGACTTCTCCTCCCTGTCTTATTCCGGCCGCCCTTTTCTGAAATAAAAAATGGTATTGCCGGTGAATAAGAACTAATGGAATTAGAACCGCTGAATTAAAATATTTGTCTCTGCCTAAGATTCCCGGTTTCTCCGGTAATTTTGATTTAAGCCGCTTCAGGTCTTCCTCTTTCATTCATCAAAGCTCCTTTTCGTTATTCAATCATCGGAACCCGGAGTTGGGGCTGATTTTTAACGATCATCGCAGAGCAAGGATGCCCCTTTGGTGGAAACAGCATCCTTGCTCATCCTCACGGCAAGGAAATAAAAAAGTCACCTCAAAAGGAATACACTTTGAGATGACTTAATTATATCAAAATATGCTCTTTGTTTTGTAACAATACTTTTAATGATGAACTATTATTTTGGCTGCCTTACGATATCGATTACTGTTCCATCCCGGTATTCTACAACCGCTACAACCCTGTCATTAAACTCAATAGGCTCCGCCTGGCCGGTCATGGACTCGGAGATCGTTTTTAATTCTTCAATTGTCATGATATTGAGATCTGTCGCTTTCAATTTTTCTATGAGATCCTGTCTGAGCGGATTGACCGCAATTCCCCTCTCTGTCACGAGAACATCTATAGTTTCCCCCGGAGTGGTTACTGTTGTGACTTTATCTTTAACTACAGGCAGTCTCCCCTTAATTAGGTTCGTCACGACCATAGCCAGTTTTGATCCGGCGGCAGTGTCATTATGTCCGCCTGAAGCCCCCATGATTACACCATCTGATCCTGTAACGACATTGACATTAAACCCAACATCGATTTCAGTAGCTCCCAAAATCATGACATCAAGGTTATTCACAATGGCCCCCTTATCATGCGGGTTCCCGTAAAGAGAGCCGCTCATTGCCTGATGTCTGGGATTGTCCCGGTACGAAGCAACCGCTTTCAGGTCAAAACATTGTACATCAAAAAGATTTCTGAATAACCCCTCGGTCAGCATATCAACAAAGTAACCGGTAATACCGCCCGCTCCAAAGCTGCCGATAACCCCTTTTTCTTTCATAATTTTCCTTACTTCGGCTGCCACGGCAAGAGAGGTTCCGCCCGCGCCGGTCTGAAAGGATAATTCATCTTTGATATATCCGCAAGCATCGATTACCTTGGCAGCAATCTTAGCGATTTTTAACCCTACAGGATCTGATGTCACTTTAGTTGTGCCCGAAACAATCCCGGTAGCGTCACCAATAGAATCGACAACAACGACATAATCGACAAAATCCTGTGTAATATCAATCGGACAGGCAGGATATGGAGAGAGAGTATCTGTTACCGCAACTACTTTATCAGCATAAATTGCATCCGCCACCGCATAGGACAATGTCCCGCATGAAGCTTTTCCTCCTACACCATTGATATTGCCATAGGCATCGGCTTCTGGGGAAGCAATGAAGGCCACATCAATATGCAGGTCACCGCTCTCAATAGCCCTGGGACGACCACCGTGGCTCATCATTACCGCCGGGCGTTTGAGAAAACCCTGAGAAATCGCCTTGGCGACAGGCCCCGGTGAAATATAGTTAACAGAAATACCGGTAACAACACCGTTTTTCATATGTTCAACAAGCGGCTCATGAATGGGGAATATCCCCGTCGAGGCAACGTGAATATCTTTAATTCCCCTTCTGGCAATTGCTGCCATGACAAGATTGATCACATAGTCCCCATTTCTGAGATGATGGTGAAAAGATACTGTCATGCCGTCTTTCATTTCTACTTTATCCAAAACCTGATCAATGGTATCCAGCAGCTTTTTCTCTCCCGGCTTTACGGAACGCAGTCTCACAGAAGCTCTTTGTCTTTCCCCATAATTTTCAAAGGCCCCCATAAACGGTTTTGTTTTTCCATAGCCTTCTATGTATTCCGGGATCTCTCTTCCAACAGCGTTTTTCATTTCTATCCCTCTTCCGTTATATTTATGATCATTCGAAAATATCATGTATGATATCGATCTGTCTCCCATCAATGGCCGCCTTGCCAGTAAAGCCCATATTTCTGGCCCTGAGCGCGTCCTTTTGCAGACCTTCATAATCATCCCCGTCTAAAAACGGAGTATCGATCACATTCTGTTTTTGTGCCCTGCAAGCCATAACAACCCTGCTTCTGGCGTAAATAATTTCTTCGCCTTCCTTGGTTCTCTTCATGCCGAAGTCTGCCGTCAGGCCCTCTGCATTGAGATAAGCTCCGGTTATTCTCGGGGTAGAGGTAATGATATTGGTGACATATTCCAAGGCGTACGCCGTTTCGATCACAGGGATCAGCCGGATACTTCCTTGGACAAACCCCTCTTTATTTTCAATACATGTTAATTTTTTATCAATCTCATGCATCTGCTCCTGACTGGCCCTTGGGATCATAAACGCAAAAGGTTTTTCTTTGGCAATCATTTCAATATCATTTATTCCATGCTTTGTCGTCAGCGGATTAATTTTGACGATAATGTCAACTTTGGAATAATCCAAAAAAGTCAAAGCTTCTTTTACAAGCAAACGGGCACTGTCTTTATCTTCTGTAGGGACGGCACTCTCCAAATCAAAAACCACGCCGTCAGAGCTAAAAACCGGTGCATCCTGAAGCATTTTCGGATTATTTCCGGAAACAAACAAAATACTTCTTCTATATCCTCTCATTTTCTTACCCCTTCGTATAAAATTTATCGTAGACGAATACTGCTTTTTCAATTGCTGCCTGAAGCCTTGCGCGGATCACATAATCCAAAGCCCCGTTATCTTTAGCCTTGATCACAATATCGGTAACTCCCATTTCTTCGACCTTTTGGCGAATAACTTCCTCAATATGCCTGCCAAACTGTTTCATTACAACAGGCTTGCTCTGGATTTCCAACTTAACTCCGCCTTTATCGTTAGGTGAAACCATAACCATAATATCACTAGCATCAGGAGTCCCAACTTGGGCTGTTCTTGAAATTTTCATTAAATCTTCCTCCTCATTTGCAATATAACTTGACCGCTAATATCTCTATTTCCCTACCATTAGTCAGCCTAATGTTTTATTGGATAAAACAAAGTTTCACATCTCTCCTCAAAAAAAACGCCATTTTCATATAATCATCTCATTATACGAAACGGTGTTTCATGATTTTAATACATAACAAGTCCTTGTTTTACTTCTTGAAACAACGTTTTATAGAACTAGAACAAGAAAAAGCCGAATACTAATACCATTATAGCCTTTATGTTAAATCATTTAGCTTTTGTTGTCAATAACATAATATAGTAGTTCTGGCTATTTTTATATTTGGATTTGACTTATTCTTTCTTTACAGTTATAATAAGATAACTCGTTAGATATTGTGGATTTAGGAAAACCTTCTCATTTGCCTAGTGCTCAGGGAAGCGGTAAATACTTCCCAAGCAACGGGTAAATTTCAAAATTTCGGAGGGTTTTTTTTCATGTTTAATGACAAGGTATTATCTTGCAAGGACTGCGGTAGGGAATTCACTTTTTCTGCTTCAGAACAAGAGTTCTATGCGGAGAAGGGGTTCACTAACGAGCCTGGCCGTTGTCCAGAATGCCGTTCTGCAAGAAAAGCTCAAGGCAGATCAGGCGGCTATTCCCGTCAGCCAAGGGAAATGTTCCCTGCAGTATGTTCAGCTTGTGGGAAAGAAACTACAGTTCCTTTCCAGCCTACAGGCGAAAAACCGGTTTATTGCCGCGACTGCTACCAACCGCGTTCACGCAGCAATTGGTAAAATCTTTTTGCTTAAGAACCTTCCCCAGCTTTGAGCTTGGGAAGGTTTTTTTATGCTTTTTCACAAGTCGGATCAATTACCTGAAATAAAAAGGAGCTTCACCGCGAAGCTCCTTTTTACACCTTATCTCTCTGTCATCTTTATTTTTTACAATTCAAGGCCTTTTTTATCCTATTATGCAAAATGGAAAAATCCTGGATGATTTCTTTTTCGCCATTCGGCCCCGCCAGCCATTCCTCTTGCTTGATCACATAAAAACCAGGATATCCAATAGCCTCAAGCGGAACTTCTATTGCTCCGGGTATTGCTTTTTTAGGTGAATAAAAAATCTCAAACTCCAGATGCCAGGTCCAGCCCAGCTTTTCTCCTGATAAATACTCCCACAACTTTGCTTTTTGCCACGCGCCCGCACTTGGCTTTTTGCTCTTAATCAAAGGGTCAAAGAGAATATTCCACTTTCTCTCTACGAAAATGATATCCGTTCCTTTAGGATCATAAGGGGTTGGCGGGGTCCCCGCCAAAAATGCTTCCCAGTTATCCAGAGTCCCTTTAAAGGTCCTGGCTTTCGCATTATACCCATACTCATCAGTTTTGGCTAAAACAATCCCCGGAAAAGATAATACGATGGCCAGTAGCAAGACGATCAATGTCAGCTTCCTTGTTGCTTTCATAGAAATTCCCCCTAACATTTATTTGGAGGTAGGATTTCGCCATGAAAAAAGCAACACCTTGCAAGGTTGATTTATTTTCTCTTTTTCCGGTATCTTTTCTATGTTTTTACTGTTCTTGACACTTTTCTGCTTTGACCAAGGCTTTAACATGGTACTGAATGAAATCAGCTCTATAAAACATGAAAGACAGCCATCGTTAAAAGAATAACCCCAACAATGATTCTATAGACAGCAAAGCCTTTCATCGGCTTATGCTGCAGATAAGCGATAAACCGGTCAATTACGACTAACGCTACAAAAAAAGAAATGATAAAACCTACCACTAAAGCAATGATTTCTATTGAGCTTAAAATTAATTTTGTTTTTAGGAGAGAATATCCCGTTGCGACAACCATTGTTGGCAAAGCTAAAAAAAATGAAAATTCTGCGGCAGCAACCGTTGACAACCCCACTATCCAGCCGCCAATGATTGTGGAGGCTGATCTGGAAAAGCCCGGCCATATTACTGCGAGGCTTTGAAATAAGCCAATGATTACCGCCTGTCGATAGGTCACATCTTCCACTTTTACTGTTTTGTGATGATTCCTATACCTCGTCTCCGCAAACATCATCCAGAATCCGCCTGCTAAAAGGGACGCTGCGACAGGGACAGGGCTCATTAACAAAGTTTCTATTTTGTCATGGAGCAAAAAGGCAATCAGGCCCGTCGGAATAAAAGCGACGATCAGACTCGACCATAGCTTGAACCCGTATTCCCCCGGTTTTAGATTGTTTAAGGATTGAAAAATCCGTTTTCTGTATAAAACGATAACGGCCAAAATTGCTCCCAATTGAATAACGATTTGGAAAAGCTTGGCAAAGTCTCCCTCAAAATTAATAAAATGTCCTACAATGATCATGTGGCCCGTCGAGGATATCGGCAAAAACTCTGTTATCCCTTCAACTATACCAATAATAACAGCCTTAATCATGAACAAAGTATTTGTATCCATTTCTTTGTACTCCTTATCTTTTATTTCTATTTATCGTCAGTCAGCCCGCCATCGCCGAAAACAGGTATCGGTTCACCAAGATAGGTCGGTTTAGGCCGGATAATCCTGACCCAAAGGAAATCCTTATTCCTTGCTATAATCTCCCTTAGCTTGTAAGTATCCATGACCTGTCCGTAATCATGCCTGTCTGCACTCACTCCCCCAGCCTCAATTCCCAATCCCCGGGCATCAAAGACCGCTCTTTTGAGGTGATATTCCTGCGTTACAATAATCAGCCTTTGTACTTTGAAAATATCCCTGGCTCTATACATGCTTTCATACGTACTGAAACCGGCATGGTCCATAAAAATATCCTGAGCCGGTACTCCCTTATGTACTAAAAAGCTTTTCATTGAATTTACTTCATCATAATCACTTTGCCCGTGATCCCCACTGACAATAATTTTTGGGGCCTTGCCCATTTTATACAGTTCATCTCCCACTGCCAGCCTGTCTTCAAGCATTCCTGAAACAGTCCCATTGGGCAGCACATAAGCGCCCAGGATCAGGATTGCCTCAGCTTGAGGAATCTCATCCAAGGAGCAAATATATTCCGCGCCTTGTTTTTCAACGTAATGGTTAACAGCAAAGATATATGTACTGAGGGAAATTGTTATGCCCAGTAAAAATAATATCATTTTCCTGAGCTTCTTTTTCTTCAATCGTTTATTATTCATTTCTCCGCCGTCGATCACTTTCACCTTTTCAGCATGCTTTCTATCCCTAAAACCTGTTTTCTTTAATTGGTCATTTCCTTATCCTCATGATTATACTATAAATAGCCTCACTAAATCCAAACAATAAGTAAAGAGATAATTCTGCGCCTACTGAATAATCCTTATTTCTCATAAATATGAAGAGATTCAAATCAGTCATTTTCATCCAGGAAGAAAAAATTTTAATTTGTTTACTTTTGCTTCGATTATACATCCTTCACATCACGTGATATATTGGAGATAAGAGGAGATAACCAGATTTGATCGCAGTGATGAAGAAATTACCTTTTAGGATTATAATAAATATGTCGCCACAATTTGGCAGCCAAAATGTGCGAAAAAACGATCAGAAGATCGTCATAGGGGCTTATTGCTAATGAAATTTTTGGGGGGATAAAATTTGATCGTAATTAAAACTGCGGAACAAATCGAGTTGATGGCCGAAGCCGGAAAAATATTGAGTTCCTGTCACAGGGAACTGCGCAAAATCATTCGTCCGGGTATAACCACTGCGGAGATCGACCGCTTTGCGGATGACTTCATCCGGTCTCACGGAGCGAAAGCTGAGCAAAAAGGTTACAAAGGCTATCCCTTTGCTACCTGTGCTTCAGTCAACGATGAAATCTGCCATGGATTCCCCAATCAAACCCCTCTACGGGAAGGGGATATTGTTACTATAGATATGGTTGTCAATCTTAGGGGTTGGCTGGCTGATTCTGCCTGGTCTTATCCGGTCGGCCGGATATCCGGGCAGGCTGAAACTCTCCTCAGAGTAACGAAAGAGTGTCTTTATATTGGGATAGAAAAGGCCGTTAAGGGCAATCGTCTGGGGGATATTTCCCATGCCATTCAGGCCCATGCAGAATCGCACGGCTTTTCCGTGGTCCGTGAGTTTACAGGACACGGTATAGGGGCAAATATGCATGAAGATCCTCAGGTCCTTCATTATGGCCGCCCCAACAGGGGCCTTAGGCTTAGTGAAGGAATGGTTTTTACCATAGAACCAATGGTTAATTTGGGTGCTTATCATCTGACCATTGATCAAAACGGGTGGACGGCCAGGACGGCAGACGGCAGCCTGTCTGCCCAATATGAGCATACCTTAGCCATCACCGAGAACGGCACCTTGGTGTTAACTGAACAGGACTGACCGATTGAACGGCGGGCCTTTTGGAGGAAATTTTGCTTAAATATGGACTCTTTGCGTCAAATATGCTAATATTGATAATATAGATAATTGCATTGCATATTATCATCGATTATCGCTTATTATCTTTGTTTTAACGATAACTGTGTCAAATGTCAGTTGTGATTAATTATTTGTGTCTCGAATTTCTTCGTCCTTCCTTGCCAATTGTTTTTCAGAAGGTTAAAATGAAGGAAATCGTGTCGCCAATTATGATTGAAGGAGGCTTGGCAGTGGAATCAGAAGATTACAAACTGATTGTTACCATTGTGAACAAAGGTAAAGGGGAAAAGGTAGCGGATATCGCCCACCAAGCCGGAGCTCAAGGAGGAACCGTTCTCTATGGTCGCGGAACGGCGGTTCGTTTATTGTTAGGAATCAGTATCGAACCGGAAAAAGAAATCTTTCTGACTTTGATTCAAAAAGAGAATGCTCAGGCGGTGCTGGACGCTATTGTGAAAAAAATGAATTTAAATGAACCCCATAAGGGAATTGCTTTTATGCTTTCTCTTGATCAAGTAACGGGCATCAATAAAGGAGAATGAAGCTACCGGCAGGCAGCGGAAACTAGGAAGAATACAAATAGCCGTATAAATGAAGAAGATGCCTGAAGAGTTGCTTCCACAGACTGAGATCTGCGAAATGCGCTCAGAGGATCTTCTTTTTATTTTGAGAAGGGGGGACCCGGAAAAATAATACGATGAAAGGGGATACAACTAGTGCTCAATATGGAACAGCATATTGCCTATTGGCAAGTTATCGCGGCAGTAGTTATCTTTCTCACAAGCTACGCCATCATTGTTTCGGAGAAAATCAATCGCTCTATTATTGCCCTGTGCGGCGCACTCCTCATGATTATATTAGGTATTGTAGACCTGCATGACGCCTATACGGAGCATATTCACTGGGCGACCATCTTCCTGCTTCTTGGTATGATGATTTTAGTTGGGATTACAAACAAAAGCGGAATTTTTCAATATATTGCAGTCAAAACCGCACAAAGCGCCAAAGGAGATCCGGTGAAAGTATTGGTAAGGCTTGCCTTGCTGACAGCTGTCGGGGCAGCTTTTATCGATAATGTAACTACCGTTTTGTTGATTACACCCATTACGATCGGTATTGCCCGGGTTTTACATGTCCGGCCTTTTCCTTTTCTCATCACGGAGATCTTTATCTGCAATATCGGCGGTGCCGCTACTTTGGTGGGAGACCCCCCCAATATTATGATTGGCGTAGCGGCAGACATTTCCTTTAATGATTTCCTTTTTCATATCACACCTATCATTATCATTATTACGCTTATTACAATCGCTTTTTTAAAATTTTCCTTTGGCAGACAGCTCCATGTAGAGGAGCAATATAAACAGCAGCTGATGGACATTGATGCGAAAGAATATATCCGGGATATGGTTCTGGCCAAAAAATCCCTCTTTGTTTTTACTCTTACCTTATTGGGCTTTGTCCTGCATCAGTTTGTGCACTTGGAACCGGCGGTGGTCGCTTTGTCCGGCGCTACCCTTTTGATGCTTATCGGTGTCAAAGAAGGCGACCTGGAAGAAGTCTTTCATACGGTAGAATGGGTAACCATTTTCTTCTTCGCGGGCTTGTTCATATTGGTAGGAGGCTTGGTTGAAGTCGGTATTATCGGCAAAGCCGCTTCATGGATGATAGAAGTTACCGGCGGAGATATGGGTCTTACCTCCCTGGTCATCATGTGGGGGGCCGGTTTGGCTTCCGCTTTTATTGACAATATTCCCCTTGTGGCCACCATGATTCCCATGCTTCAGGACATGATTGTTCAGTTATCTCTGCCCCAAGTGGAAGCATCCACCCTCTGGTGGTCTCTATCCCTGGGAGCTTGTTTGGGCGGTAACGGTACATTGATTGCATCCTCCGCAAATTTGATTGTGGCTTCAATTGCGGCTAAAGAAGAAGCGCCCATTTCATTCATAGAATTTCTCAAAGTAAGCATTCTAGTCACCCTGATGTCTTTAGTGCTGGCAACCGTCTACGTGTATGTGGTGTTTATTAAACTGGGTTTTGCGTGATCATCCAGCTGTTGATAAAGATAAAGTGATCATAAGCAATATCAATACCCTTATTTTCTTCAAAATTAACATCCGCCTCTCTAAAATCCTATCCTCCGGTAATGATTTCATCTGAATAATCGTCTCCAACCGCCCTTCCAGTATCTTATACCCGCTTCCTCCATGATACCACATGAATTTCTCTCCTAAAAATATTGACCAAGTAATATCAATATGTTAAAATGTAGGTTTTCGTTTTATTCTATATATGGTATACTTAAAAGGAATCGTCAAAGGAGGCGGATTATATGTTTCAAGTCGGAGATAAAATTCTGTATCCGATGCATGGAATTTGTATAATTGATGCTGTAGAAAAGAAAGAGCTTTTCGGCCAACAGGAGCTTTGCTACATTCTGAATATCCAAAAAGCAAACATGAAGATTACTATTCCTGTAGATAAAGCTACAAAAATAGGAGTCCGCAAGGTAGTCGGACCCGAGATCTTAGAAAATATACTCAATAGTTTCAACCTTGGAGATACAGATTCCAACATTTTTGAAAACCAAAGATACTGCAAGGAAATCAATAAAAAGAAATTTAAAACTGGGAACATCAACCAAGGTACTGAAATCATTCGTGATTTGACTCGTAAGAGCCGAAGGACCAAACTCGGACAAGACGACACAAATATGTTGGACAACGCTCGACGGGTTTTTGTCAGTGAGCTGATGGAGGTAAAGGGTCTTGCTCTGGAACAAGCGGTCTATTTACTCGACGAAGCGCTGAATTCCAAATAAGAGGCTCTCGTTGGAAATTAACACTGTTTTTTCTTCCGGGAGTATCCGTATTTCAATTTGCTTTCTTGGAAATGATATTGGCTCGAATATCTGTGTTGACTCTGCTGTTGTTGAAACCGTGCTTGAATGCCCGAGAACCTTTTGGGCTTTCCTATCTATAATGATGAAATCATTGTTTCCTTTTGTTTCTATGACCGTACTGCCAATACCCACAATTACTCTATACGCAGCTTTTGTTCCTTCATTTACTGCCTTTCCTGTAGAATCAACCATTACATCCCGTGTTGCTGATGCTATTTTCTCACCCGGAAAGTCAATCTCAAACTGATTCTCTTTTCCATTAAGATTGATCTCAATTGATACTGATTGGTTGACTAATTCCAGATTATGTGGAACTTTAACAACGCCATAATCATCACCTGTTACTGTCACCCCAAACCCACCCTTAGTCTCATCCATATGTTCCAGAAAATTTCGGGGGCCGTCCTTACGCTCAATCCCTTTAACAACGATAATGTTTGACAACTGTATATTTCGGCCTTTATATACAAAGGTTATAGAATTCCTGTCAAAGGCAGCTTTCTGAAAAACGACTTTTTCATCTCCTAAATCAACCTGCTGGTTTAACTTAGATATAAACCCTTCTTGCTCTAATTGAGCCTCGTTATTCAATTGAACCCCTCCTGACCCCAGCGGCGAGCAGCCGGTTATATAGAACGCCCAAAGAATGCACAAAAACCATAAAATACTGTGTTTAGGTGGATTCATTGTTTTTCCCCTCATCCTTCATTAGGCTTATTTTTTATTTTTAGATTTCATATAATCTCTTGCGTTTTTTATTCCCCCAAACTCAGTAAACATTTCCGTGATTTTCTCTTTTTCTATTTCCCTGGAATTTAAGCCTTCATACTTTGCCTCTCTCTTAAGCTTTTTATAGTTCTGCAGGCGTTCTTGGGTAATCAGACCTTCTTCAATAGCTTTTTTGACTGCGCAGCCCGGCTCATTCTCATGCAGACAGTCTTTGAATCTGCAGCGTTCGGCAAACTCATCGATATCCGCGAAGGTCTTCACAAGGTTTACACTTTCCGCGCCGATTTCGCGCATTCCCGGTGTATCTATAACCGCTCCACCGGAAGGGATAACGATTAGCTCGCGTCTTGTCGTCGTATGTTTTCCCTTATCATCTTTTCTAATCTCTCTCGTTTCCATTGCGTTTTCACCAAGAAGGCGGTTAATCAAGGTTGATTTTCCGACACCGGAGGAACCTATAAATGCAACCGTCAAACCCGGTGAAATATACTTCAGGATTGCATGATATCCATCCTCTGTCATGCTTGAGGTGACCACAATATCAACACCCGTCGCAACACTTTGGATTTCCGTAAGTCTTTCAGGAAGATCATTACATAAATCCGACTTTGTCAGTATCACTACAGGCACTGCTCCGCTGTCCCAAGCAATCGAAAGATAACGCTCCAACCTTCGCAGATTGAAATCATGATTGAGAGACATGCAGATAAAAATGGTGTCAATGTTTGCGGCCACTACTTGAACATCGTGGGAAGTTCCTGCCGCTCTGCGAACAAATAAGCTTTTTCTCGTCAATATTTTATGGATAATGGCATTGCCATGCTGCTCATCCTCCCGGTCGACCATAACAAAGTCACCGACCGCCGGATAATCCGACGACTCATCGGAAGAATAGCGCAGCTTTCCGGATATTTGCGAGAGGACTTCAGATTTTTCTGTTGCTACATTATACAAATCTTTGTATTGGGCAACAACTCTCCCCAAATAAAGCCCTCCATGGAATGTCGATTCTTGAAGGAATCTCTCCGAGAATCCTAAATTTATTAATTTCTTATTCAAAATTCCACCTTCTTATCCGTCCATCTTATTGATACAGACTATGGTCTCTCGGTTTGGCAAAGTCGCCATCCCTCCTAATTTGATAGCTCGAATAGCCCATTTTGTTTATTGTAAATATACACCTCACCGGTCTCTATCATATAATACCACCCATAAATTGAAAGGGTTTTTTCTGTATATTTTTCTTGAATAAAAGGGTATGTTAACAAGTTTTTCATCTGCTCTAAAATATTAATTTGCTCTGTCATCCATTCTCGTTTTCCTTTTTCTTCAATAACATCGGCTAAGACTTTATTTTTAACAGGAACTGCTAGCTCCAACCACTTTTTTGTATGCGGAATTGTACTTAATATTTCATCAGGTAAATACAGAGATCTGCATCCTCCACAATTTGAGTGCCCGCACACAACAATATGTTGTATCTTTAGAACCTTTACGGCATATTCAATTGCTGATGTCGTTGATAAATACTCCTGTGATTTTCTATACGGCGGAACGATATTGGCAATATTTCTTACGACAAATAATTCTCCAGGCAAAGTTTGCGTAATTAAATTTGGATCTAACCTCGAATCGGAGCATCCGATAAATAAAGTGTGCGGATTTTGGGCTTCCCTTAACTCCTCAAAAAGTTCTTTATGTGTTTCAAAATCATTCTCCTTGAATTTGTTTAATCCTTCTAAAAGCTTCTGCATAATTAATCATCCTTTAATTCTATCTCCATTCGATACATTCAATGATATTCCATACTAATGCAAAGGAAACAGCATGTGTTCGCAAAAGATCTAAGCAAATTTCCTGTGGACGTCCGTAAATCTATCATTTCTTTTACAGACAGTACTAATATTTTCATTAAACTCTCTTATAAATCAATTCCACACTATTAATTTGAACATAAGGACCAGGAATAATCTTCTCATTGCTTATCCAGAATATTTTACTCCATCACCAATGAATTTATTGATTTCGGCATCAAAGGTTAATATCCTGCCAATAACAGGAAAACAATAAAAAACCAGCATTCTTGTACTTAAAGAACCCTCATTCAATTGCGCTTTACAATTTATTCAGCTTTTCCCCTGCTCCAGAGCTTTAACCAAATAATGCCCGGTATGGGACTTCTTATTTCGGGCAATTTCTGTGGGAGTTCCTTCGGCCACGATCTCCCCTCCCCGGTTGCCGCCTTCCGGACCGAGATCAATGATATAGTCTGCCGTTTTAATCACGTCCAGATTATGCTCAATAACCAAAACTGTATCCCCGGCTTCTACCAGACGGTGCAATACCAGCAGAAGTTTATCCACATCGGCGATATGCAACCCTGTAGTCGGCTCATCCAGAATATAAATGGTCTTGCCCGTGCTGCGCCGGGAAAGCTCTGTTGCCAGCTTGATTCTTTGGGCCTCTCCTCCGGAAAGTGTGGTGGCCGGCTGTCCCAGCTTGATATAGCCCAGGCCGACATCAAAAAGAGTTTGAAGTTTGCGGGCGATTCGGGGAACCGCGCTGAAAAACGCTAAAGCCTCTTCGACGGTCATATCCAAGACTTCCGCAATATTCTTGCCTTTATAGCGTACTTCTAAGGTTTCACGGTTATATCTCTGGCCCCGGCAGATTTCACAGGGCACATAGACATCCGGTAAGAAATGCATTTCAATCTTGATAATGCCGTCCCCCCTGCAAGCTTCACATCTTCCGCCTTTTACATTGAAGCTGAAGCGGCCCTGTTTATATCCCCGTATTTTTGCTTCGGGAACCTGAGAAAAAAGCTCGCGAATCAAATCAAAAACACCTGTATAGGTTGCCGGATTTGACCTGGGAGTCCTGCCTATTGGCGACTGGTCGATATCAATGACCTTATCAACATATTCCAATCCTTTTATCTGCTCATATTTCCCGGGCTTGATTCTGCTGCTTTGTCCGATCTCATTCATCAATCCTTTATAGATGACTTCATTGACAAGGGAGCTTTTACCTGACCCCGAGACTCCGGTTACGCAAGTAAACAATCCCACCGGAATTTTAGCTGTTATTCCTTGCAGGTTATTCTCCGCCGCTCCTTTGACTTCCAGCCATTTGCCATTGGCCGTCCGGCGTTCTTCAGGAACGGCGATTTTTCTTTTGCCGCTAAGATATTGACCGGTTATTGATTCCGGGACTTCCTTGATCTCGGCAACCGTTCCCTGGGCAATGATCTTTCCTCCATGAGCGCCGGCTCCTGGTCCGATGTCGATAATGTGGTCGGCTTCCAGCATGGTATCCTCGTCATGTTCGACAACCAGGAGGGTATTGCCGAGATCCCTCAGATTTTTCAAGGTAGACAAAAGACGGGCATTATCCCGTTGATGAAGACCTATGCTGGGCTCATCCAAAACATACAGTACACCGGTCAAGCTCGACCCGATCTGAGTGGCAAGGCGGATCCTCTGCGCCTCGCCCCCGGACAATGTTCCTGCCGCTCTGCCCAAGGTCAGGTAATCCAAACCGACATTGACCAAGAAGCCCAGCCTCTCCTTGATTTCTTTTAAGACCTGGCGGGCGATAACCTGTTCTTTTTCGGAGAGCTGAAGCAATTGGATAAACTCCAGCAGTTCACTGATATTCAAGTCCGTCATTTCCACAATGGAGATTCGTCCGACTTTGACAGCCAGCGCTTCCGGTTTCAGGCGTTTTCCGGCACAGACCGGACATGGCTTTTCCGTCATATAGCTTTCTATCTCCGAACGGACATAATCTGAGGTGGATTCCTTGTGTCTGCGCTGAAAATATGGAATCAACCCTTCGAAAGGGGCCTTCCAAACCTTTAGCTCATCAAAAATATTGTGATAGGTGAACCTAATGGGGACATCGGAACCATATACCAGAGCCTGCCACTGTTCTTCCGTAAAATCCTGGACGGGCCGGTCCATGCTGAACCCCAATTTCTCGGCCAGCCCTTCCAACAGAGCGGGATAATAATTCGAGCTTGATTTTGCCCAGGGTACGATGGCTCCTTCATTAATTGATTTACTGCGGTCCGGTATGATCAAGCCGATATCCGCTTCCAAATTAGCGCCCAGACCGGTACAAGCGGGACAAGCTCCATAAGGGCTGTTAAAAGAAAACAGCCTTGGCGAAATCTCTTCCAGAGCAATCCCGCAATCCGGACAGGCAAAATTCTCACTGAATAAAAGCTCCTCATGATCGATCACGTCGATAACGACTGTCCCTTCGGCCAGCTTAAGAGCTGTTTCTAAAGAATCCGCCAGACGGGCGGCACTTTCATCCTTTTTCAGGGAAATCCTGTCAACCACTACCTCAATCGCATGTTTTTTATTCTTTTCCAAGGTTATTTCTTCACTGAGATCACGCATTTCTCCATCAATCCGCACCCGTACATAACCGTTTTTGCGCGTCTGTTCCAAAAGCTTGGTATGCTCCCCTTTTTTACCCCTGACAACAGGAGACAGAATCTGCATTCTGGTTTTTTCAGGATAGGTCAGCAGTTGGTCCACCATTTGCTGGATTGTTTGCTGGCTGATCTCCTTGCCGCATTTAGGACAATGAGGATGGCCGATTCTGGCATAAAGAAGCCTCAGATAATCATAAATTTCCGTCACGGTTCCGACTGTCGAACGGGGATTGCGGGTAGTCGTCTTCTGATCTATGGAAATTGCGGGAGATAACCCTTCAATATCATCGACATCCGGCTTGTCCATTTGTCCCAAAAACTGACGCGCATAAGCGGAAAGGGATTCCACATATCTTCTTTGCCCTTCGGCATAGATGGTGTCAAAAGCAAGAGAGGATTTCCCTGAGCCGGATAAGCCGGTAACAATCACCAGCTTATTGCGGGGAATATCTACATCCATATTTTTTAAATTATGCACACGTGCACCGCGCACCTTGATATACTCCTGTGCCATAAAACCTCCGCTCAAACATTTAATATTTATATTTATTCTAATTATAGAATAAACCATTTCATTTGTCCCATTTTTGCGCTTGGGATTATCCGGATATTATTTTCGGCGCCTTCCCTTATGGCCATAGACTGGACCAGGATTCCCTGCCGCCTTGCCGCCTTTAGACGAGGATAAGGCTTTTCTGCGTCCCTTGGCTGTTTCACCCTTTAATTCAATGATCGCATCCCGCAGCTCCGCAGCCCGTTCAAAATCCAGGTCTTTCGCTGCTTTATACATCTCCGCTTCAAATGCTTGAATCAGTTTTTGCCGTTCTTCAGGAGAAACTTCCCCTGTTTTTCCGTACCCGGCTTCTTTTTCGGCCGCCCTCGTGGCTTCCGGAACCTCGTAGATTTGCTTACGGATGGTTTGCGGTGTGATCACATTTCTGACGTTGTATTCATTTTGAATTTTCCGTCTGCGATTCGTCTCCTCAATAGCAATTTTCATCGATCTTGTTAGCTTATCCGCATACATGATTACTTTACCGTTTGCGTTACGGGCCGCCCTTCCTATGGTCTGGATCAATGAGCTTTCCGAACGCAAAAAACCTTCCTTGTCCGCATCGAGAATAGCGACTAAAGACACCTCAGGCAAATCCAGACCTTCCCTGAGAAGATTGATTCCGACAATGATGTCGATTTCACCCAATCTCAATTCCCGCAGAATCTCCATTCGCTCTAAAGCGGATATATCGGAATGGAGGTATCTGACCTTCATGTTCAGCTGTTTAAGATAGTTCGTCAGCTCCTCCGACATTCTTTTTGTCAGGGTAGTGACGAGTATTCGTTCATCCCGGTCTATGCGCAGCCGGATTTCCCCGATCAAATCATCGATCTGTCCTTTAATCGGACGAACATCCACTTCGGGGTCCAATAATCCGGTTGGTCTGATGATCTGTTCAACCGAAACCGGACTATGCTCCAACTCGTAAGGCCCGGGAGTGGCACTTACATATATCCTTAAGGGGGTATACTGTTCGAACTCGTTAAAGCGCAAGGGCCTGTTATCCAGTGCTGAAGGCAGCCTGAAGCCGTAGTCGACAAGCGTTTCTTTACGGGAACGGTCACCTTCGTACATCCCTCTGATCTGGGGCAGAGTCCGGTGAGATTCATCGACAAACAGCAGGAAGTCTTTAGGAAAGAAATGCAACAGTGTGTAAGGCGTCTCTCCAGGCTCCCGAAAGGTCAAATGACGGGAATAGTTTTCAATTCCGTTACAAAAACCCAGCTCCCGTAACATCTCCACATCATAACGGGTTCTCTGTTCCAGTCTCTGTGCTTCGACCAGCTTTTCCCTCCCTCTTAAGACCTGAAGTCTTTCCTCCAGTTCAATTTCAATATTGCCTACAGCCTTGAGAAGTTTTTCCCGCTCTGTGACATAGTGGGAATTGGGGAAAATGGAGACATGTCTTCTTTCTCCCAGGATTTCTCCTGTTAACACATTAACCTCATAAATGTGCTCTATCTCATCTCCGAACAGTTCTACTCTAATTGCTTTTTCACTTGATGAGGCCGGACAGATTTCCACAATATCTCCACGGACCCTGAATGTTCCCCGGGCAAAGGCGATATCGTTACGGTCGTATTGGATCTCGACCAGCTTTCGTAAAATCTTATTGCGGTCAATCTCCTGATTTTGTCTCAAAGAGAGGACCATATCCCGGTACTCGTCCGGGGAACCCATGCCGTAGATACAGGATACGCTGGCGACAACAATGACATCCCGTCTTTCAAACAGGGCGGCTGTCGCTGAGTGCCGAAGCTTTTCGATTTCCTCGTTAATGGAGGCATCCTTTTCAATATAAGTATCACTGAACGCGACGTAGGCTTCCGGCTGATAATAATCATAATAACTGACAAAATATTCAACTGCATTTTCCGGGAAAAATTCTTTGAACTCACAGTAGAGCTGGGCAGCCAAAGTCTTATTATGAGCCAAAACCAAGGCAGGTTTATTCGCCCCGGCAATGATATTGGCCATGGTAAAGGTCTTGCCGGAACCGGTAACGCCAAGCAAGGTTTGGTGCTTTTTTCCCTTTAAAACTCCGGCGGTCAGCTTGTCCACCGCTTGCGGCTGATCTCCTTCCAAACGATAGGGGGCATGCAGGTTAAAATCCATCTCAGTCACTCTTTCCCACAAAAATACTCGATAGTTAATTATATCATTTAACCTGAATGAAAGCATTTTTAGGAGCACTCATCTCACAGGATATCTCGTCATTGCTCTTAAAACCAGCTTTTATAATCGCTTTTGATTTCTTATCCCGAAATAAAATTTTACTCATCTTGATCTGAGCCGTTTCTCCGCATGCGGATAGAACCTTTAAAACAAATTATATTAGCTGTGCCAGGATACTATTTAGAATGTCCGTGCGTAATTTATCCATGCCCTCAAAATTAGCACATTTGTTCATCAGATTTTTCAGTTCTATTCTCTTTTTTCGGTAAGCTTCCAGTGTTTTGACGATTTCCCGGCCGTGTTCATCTGTCAGGCCCTGTTCTTCCAGCCCATTCGGATCTCCTCTCCAGATAGCGAGATTTTTCTCCGGAAATACGATGCCGATTAAAGAGTCTGTGAACAAGGGATGGACAACAATATCTGCCGCCTGCCCCATGCTCCTGGTCTCCTTGAAAATATCTCCCAGTATTCTGTTTGGATCTTCCGTTTCCAGGCAAATGCAGTCATATTGTTTTAAATATCTGGGGGCGAGATTCAGCCAACCCTCAATCTGTAAAGCATGCAGAAATAAAAACGAAATCGCTTCTTTCTTGATTGCCAAGAGAATTCTCTCCAGTTCTCCTGTCTGCCCCGCCTTATTGACAGTGCTTTCGGACATCCCTTCTCTTGTAATTGCTTTGTTGAAAATATGCTCCAACTTAAAGTCCTTGCTTATTGTTTCATCTTTATACTCTATACTCAATTGATATAATAATTTTGTTTCCAGAGCCTCAAGCTCAAATTCGATTTTTGCAATTTCATTTTTATATTTGCCCGCTTTGATCCGGTCGCAGAAGCGATTCGTATCGATAAGCCGGACATCCCCTTCGGCGAAATTGATGTCATCAGTAGCAAATTCTTTTACATCAAGCAGACAAATTTGTTGTTTGGGCAGCAGAAATCCTGCAACTGAATCCGGGTCCCTGATGGATCGAATATAATCCAAGTCATAACCCCTGTCCAGAAGCTGAATTCCTATCAGCTTGATCATCGTCGATTTTCCTGTTCCCGGTCCTCCTTGAAGCAAATATGTATGTTTTCTTTTTGCCAAAAGCTTTGGCAGTAATGAAATATATCCATTAGGGGTAAAAGCCTCAATAAAATAATGGCGAACGCCAACCATATTTCCCACTTTTGATCTTCCTCCAGTCCACTTCTGTTTATTTATTTTATGCATAACAAAAAGCCGGGGATACACCCCGGCAGATTATCTTGCCATTATTTTATGATTTCATTTTTGATCTTATGACTTCTGCCGCTTTTTGCAGCTGGGTATCAAGCTTATTGTCCGAAGGCAGAATAGTCGGCTTTTCTCCTTCTTTAAGCTGGACAGCAATATCTGGCTCAATGCCGATCTTATGAATATCGTTCTTGTTGGGCGTAAGGTACTTATCGGTCGTCAGCTTGACACTGGTCATACTATCAAGTTGAAAGACCGTCTGGACTACTCCTTTGCCATAAGTTTTTTGCCCGATCAAGGTACCGGTCCCATAATCCTTGACAGCGCCGGAGACAATTTCCGATGCTGAAGCAGTGTACTCATTCGTCAGAACAACAAAAGGAAGGTTCAAGTACTGGGCAGTCGATTGCTTAGTTTCGGTTTTGCCTTGATTATCCACGATATGAACGATGGGACCTTGGGGAACCAGCATGCTCGCTACCTTCACTGCCGCATTGACTTCACCGCCATAATTATAACGCAAATCAATAATCAGGCCCTGACAATTCTTAGCAAGTAATTCCTTGACCACCTTTTCAAACTCATCTCCGGTCTGGGCGGAAAAGCTCGCTATATTGATTAAGCCTATTCCTGAAGATCCCGGCAGGATCTCCCCCTCTACTGTAGGCACATCAATATATTCTCTTGTCATGGTGACATTAAACTCACTGTTTGTTTTTGGCCTTACAACACCAACTGTCACCTGGGTTCCGGGTTCCCCGCGCAAGATGGCAATTGCCTGGTCCTGACTGATGGCGGATACTTCCGTACTATCAATTTTGTAGATAATATCCCCTGCTTCCAGTCCTGCTTTTTCAGCGGGGGAATTTTTGACGGCCCGCATAATCACCAGCTTTTGCGGATCAGCAGTGCTGATATGGACCCCTACTCCGCCTATCCTGCCTTGAATAGAATTCATCAGGATAGTATTTTCTTCTTCATTTTGAAAGGAACTATACGGATCAAGGGAACTCAGCATTCCTTTGATTGCCCCGTCTACAAGCTCTTCTCCGCTCGCTCCGTTCAGATACTGTGTCTCAATCAAATGAACCACGGCAACAAGCCGGCCCAAGTGTTTATAGTTGGTCATCGCCAACCCGGCTACAGCCAGAACGATAACCAGACACAAGATGAGGCCGACTACAGCGGCCTGTTTGAATGCTCTCAGCCATTTTGTTTTATCAGACAAATTATCCACCTGCCAAATTGTTGATCCTTCTTAAGGCTATTATATGCTTGTATTCTATTGGAAATACCCCAATGGATTAACTGGATTTCCATTTTGTCTGATTTCAAAATGGAGATGCGGTCCTGTGCTCCATCCTGTGGAACCGACATAGCCTATCGTCTGTCCGGGTGAGACTGCGGCACCATTGGCAATGGCAATTGAAGACATGTGCCCGTATAATGAGGAGAGTCCATTACCATGATTAATAATCACCGCATTACCGTATGCGCCGTACCATCCGGCAAAAATCACCTCTCCGGTGCCGGCAGAGACGATCTTGGCCGACGCCGGTGCGCCAATATCACAACCGGTATGCAGTTTGTTTTGGCCTGTAATCGGATGGGTCCGATATCCGAACGGACTTGTGATATACCAATATCCCGGTGTGGGCCAAGTCGATATGCTGCCCTTGACTCCGGGATTATCTTTTTGGAGCTGACGGATCTTTGCTCCCAGAGCCTGGGAATCCGCCTCCAATTTTTCTATCTGTGTAATCAGATCGTCCTGTTGCTTTTTATTCATTGCCAAGGCTGTTTCCTGTTTGCCTTTACGGTCGCTTAAATACGTTTTAGCATTTTCAGCTTCAGATTTAAGCTTCTCTGTTTCCGCTAACTTTACCGTAAGCTCAGCTTTTTTATCCTTTAACTCCTCTTGCTGTCCTCGTATCCCGCCGAGAATATTTTGATCATTTTCGACCAGGCAGCCCAAATATTCTACTCTGGAAATAAAATCTGAAATGCTCGTTGAATTGAATATGACTTCCAAATAGTTTACCTGTCCATTTTCATAGATGGCCCGTACTCTCTTCTGCAATGTGACCTGTCTTTGCTCCAGCTCCTCTGTCTTCTTTTCGACATCTTGCTGGACGACAGCAACATTTTTTTGAGCCAGTTTATATGCATTTTCTTTTGCGGTTAAATCCTTCTCCGCCTGAGAAATCTGAGATTTTAGAGTGTCAATTGTCTTCTCCATCTTTTCCGCGCCATTAGTAAGGGTATTCAACTGAGACTGAACCGTATTTTGTTTTTGACTGAGTTCCTGCTGCTGCTGCAGAAAATCATCCAATTCGTCGGCACATACAGGTAAAACAGGGGCCGCGAAAACAAACAGACTGATCACCAAGGCTATTCTGCCTTTTTTATGTAAAAACATCTTCTCACCTCTCTAAACCATTTCTGAGACTTATTTATCATCATCTTTACTTTGCTCAATCTTTAGTTTCGGTCACTTTTTCTAGAAATTCAGGAATTTTCTCATAGAAATCGCTGTTCCCAAAACGCCCAGGGTAATGCCGATTAAGAGCATGGCGCCTAAAACACCGAAAACGAATAAAGCATCGGATACAATTGGGACAAAGGTCAGTGTGGTAATGATATAATCCATCAGTCCGGAGTATGTCACTCCCACAATAATGATCGCAAAGACTGCTCCCAGAAAGCCCATAAACACGCCCTCCACAAAGAACGGCCACCTGATAAACGCATTACTTGCCCCGACCAGCCGCATGATACGGATTTCCTTTTCCCTGGAATAGACATTGGTTTTAATGTTTAATGAAATCAAAATCAGAGAAGCGCCGGCAAAAGCAATAACAACCCCGATCCCGATCATGCGGAGCCAATCTGTAAACTTCAGGAGGTCTTCCAGAATCCCCTCTCCATACCGGACTTTTTCGACTCCCTGAATTCCGGATATGGAATTTGCAATGTCCTTCACAAGATGGGCATCGGAAGATACGATCGAAAATTTATCCGGTAAGGGGTTTACTCCCCCCATATCCTCCACCAAAGATTCCGAACCCATAGAATTTTGAAAGTCAGGCAGCGCCTGCTCTTTCGTAATCAATGTCACTGTCGCGACTCCGTTTAACCGTTCAATCCGTCCCCGGATTTCCTCAATTTGCTCCGGTGTGCTGTTGTCCTCTATAAAAACTGCTATTTCCACCTGAGATTCAAAATTTTTGGCGATATTTGAGGTGTTGGCCAAAAAAATAAAAGAGAACCCCAGCAGAACCAGTGCTATTGTCAACGTGAGAATGGAAGCAACGGTTAACCATATATTCCGTTTCAGGGATAATAAGGCTTGTTGGATGATATAACCAGCTGAATTAACTGCCAAAGTAGGGTACCTCCTCAGCAATGTCTTCGGCTACTGTACTGCCTTCGATTTTGATTACCCTTTTTTTCATTTGTTCAACAATGTGCAAGGCATGGGTGGCCATCACAACAGTTGTTCCGAGCTTATTGACTTGAGTGAGGAGATCCATAATCCCCCATGCCGTATCCTGGTCCAGATTCCCCGTCGGTTCATCAGCAACCAGAAGCTGAGGTTTGTTAATAATGGCCCTGGCTACACAAACCCTTTGCTGTTCTCCGCCAGAAAGCTCATTGGGGAATACATTGCCTTTTTTACTCAACCCAACCAGCTCCAGCATATTGGCAGTATTATTTCTGATCTCGCGCGACGACTTCCCAATAACTCTCTGCGCAAAGGCGATGTTTTCAAAAACCGTCTTATTGGGCAGCAGCTTAAAATCCTGAAACACTACCCCGATTTTGCGCCTGAACATGGGAATATCCTTGGATTTGAGCCTGACGAGATTGACATTGTTTATGATGACCTGTCCGCGGGTTGCAAATTCTTCCCTATACAACAGTTTGACTAAAGTAGACTTTCCCGCTCCACTCTGCCCAACCAAAAAAACAAATTCCCCTTTTTCAATGTTCAGGTTGACATTAACCAAAGCCTTCGCGCCATTTGCATATATTTTGGAAACATTCCTAAGCTTGATCATTTTGTCCTCCTTGAAACCGGCAAAAGCACCACATTAAAATCTACTTTAAAATTTCCTCAATCTATATTTATTTCGACACTATACCACATTCTCCTGTCAATTCCCTTTGGAAATTTTTTTCGGCCAAAAAATCAGGTTATGTCCGCTAACCCTTTCTTGTTCGTACTTCCTTAACCGCTTTGATGATGGCCTCTTTTGTCAGGTTGTATTTGATTAAAAGTTCCTCCGGTTTTCCTGACTCCCCAAAAGTATCTTTCAGTCCCACTCTTTGTATCGGCACCGGGCAGTTTTCACCCAAAACTTCGGCAACCGCGCTTCCCAGCCCGCCAATAATATTATGCTCTTCAGCCGTGACTACCGCCCCGGTTTCTTGGGCCGCTGTGACGATTGTATCTGTATCCAGAGGTTTAACTGAGGCACAATTCACTACGGTAACCAGGATTCCCTCCCCGGCCAGTTCCTCAGCAGCCTCCAAGGCCTTGGCCGTCATCAGGCCATTGGCAATAATCGCCGCATCTGTGCCCTTCTTCAGAACATTTGCCTTGCCGATTTCAAACTTATAGCTGCCATCGAAGATGACGGGCACAGCAAGTCTCCCCATCCTGATGTAAACCGGGCCATGGTAATTGGCGGCAGCAATCACCGCTTCTCTTGTCTCTGTGGCATCGGCCGGGACTAATACTGTCATATTGGGGACACTGCGCATCAGGGCAACATCTTCCACCGCCTGATGTGAGGCCCCGTCTTCCCCCACACTGATACCGGCATGGGTAGCAGCTATTTTTACATTAAGCTTTGGATAAGCAATGGAATTGCGGATTTGTTCAAATGCTCTGCCTGTAGCAAATATAGCAAAGGTACTGGCAAAAGGAATTTTTCCCGCCGCGGCCAGTCCTGCCGCAACTCCCGTCAAATTCTGTTCGGCAATTCCCATATTAAAAAATCTTTCCGGATAAACCTTAGCAAAATCAGCTGTCTTGGTCGATTTTGACAAATCGGCGTCCAGAACGACAATCTGCTCGGAACGCGCCCCCAGTTCTACAAGAGCCTTGCCGTAGGCATCACGTGTTGCAATTTTTTCCGTCATGACTGTCCGCCCCCTTTTAATTCGCTCAGCGCAATCTCCGTTTGCTCGGCATTCGGAGCATTCCCGTGCCATCCGGCCTGGTTCTCCATAAAAGAAACGCCCTTGCCCTTGATTGTTTCCGCAATGATGATGGTTGGCTTATTCTTGACTGCTCTTGCTTCGGCACATGCATCCAGGAGCTGACGGACATCATGCCCGTCAGCCTCAATCACATGCCAGCCGAAAGAACGCCATTTGTCTGCCAGCGGCATGATATTCATTACTTCGGAATTGGGCCCGTCAATCTGCAGGCCATTATGATCCAGAATCGCCAGCAAATTGTCCAGTTTATAATGAGCGGCGGACATAGCAGCTTCCCAGACAAGCCCCTCGGCCATTTCCCCGTCTCCCAAAAGCGCGTATACCCTGGCGGAGGCTTGGTCAAGCTTACCGGCCAAAGCCATGCCGCAGGCCGCGGAAATGCCTTGTCCCAAAGAACCGGTTGACATATCCACCCCCGGAATCTTTTTCATATCCGGATGTCCCTGCAGCAGATGACCGGCCTTCCGCAAATATTTCAGCTCTTCCCGGGGGAAAAAGCCTTTTTCAGCAAGTGCCGCGTAAAGAACCGGAGCGGCATGCCCTTTACTGAGGACAAAACGGTCTCTTTGCGCCCAGCCGGGATTTTGCGGATCGACATTCATTTCAGCAAAGTACAGTACGGCGACGATTTCTGCTGCTGACAGGCTTCCGCCCGGATGCCCAGACTTGGCCTGAAAAAGCATCTCTATAATATCCCGGCGCATGATATTTGCCATTTTCTCCAGATATTTCACATCAGCTTCTGCCATTTTTTGTCCTCCTGCAAGTCCATGATATAAATTTTTTCATTTTTATTTTCCGGCAACAGCCTTCCGGGCATTTTGTTTCAAATAGGCGGAAATAAAAAGATCAATTTCCCCATCCATTACACTATTGACATTACCTGTCTCCGTATTTGTCCGGTGATCCTTAACCATGCTGTACGGGTGAAACACATAGGAACGGATCTGGCTGCCCCAGGCAATATCATTTAATTCTCCTCTGATCTCCAGTAATTCTTCTTCCTGCTGTTTCCGTTTGAGCTCCAGAAGTTTTGCCTGAAGTATGCGCATGCAATATGCCCTGTTCTGAATCTGGGAGCGTTCACTCTGGCATTGAACGATGATCCCTGAAGGAATATGCGTAATCCGCACGGCGGAATCTGTCTTATTGACATGCTGTCCCCCAGCGCCGCCGGAACGGTAAGTATCTACTTTCAGATCTTCGGAATCAATATTAATTTCCATGTCTTCGTTCACTTCAGGAATGACATCAACAGAAGCAAAAGAGGTATGCCTGCGTCCGGAAGAATCAAAGGGGGATATGCGCACCAAACGGTGCACACCTTTTTCACATTTGGCATAACCAAAAGCGTTCTCTCCGGCCAAAGAAAATGTCACACTCTTGATCCCTGCTTCCTCTCCCGGCAGCAAGTCCAAGGTTTCTACCTTGTACCGGCGCCGTTCTCCCCAGCGCAGGTACATTCTGTAGAGCATTTGAACCCAATCCTGGGCCTCCGTTCCCCCTGCCCCGGAATGCAGGGTGATAATCGCATTATTTCGGTCATATTCACCGCTTAAAAGAATTTCCAGCTCCAGTTCATCATATTGGGCCCTGATCCTGTGGATGTCCTTCACAATTTCATCCTCCAGAGAGGAATCATCTTCTTCCATGGCCATCTGCCATAAGACTTCCAAATCTTCGGTTTCAGTTTTAAGTTCTCCAAATAATGCTACTTTATCCTTATTTCCGGTCAGTTCCTGCATGATCTTCTGGGCATTGCTCCGATCATCCCAAAAATCCGGTCTGTTCAGTTCTTCTTCCAATTGTCCGATCTTAACTTCCCGTGCAGGGACGTCAAAGAGAAACCCTCAAATCCGCAAGACGCGCTACTAGGTTCTCGATCTCTTTTTTCCAGTCAGCAAGCATTTTACCACTCCTCACAAAATATATTAATCAGTTTTCGTTTCTTGGCTCTTCGCCTCCTCCAGAAACGCTTTTCCGCCCGGACTCAGTCTGCTCTCAGTTTGAGCCTTTTAGCCGTCCCTTGACAATATGCTATCTTTATAATAATAAAGGGAGGTTTTGAAAATGTCCACCCGATTTTAGGGATAAATCCGCATATCCATCATCAGACTGCATCCGGTGTCCTCTCCACTTGCAAGTTAAATAATGATTTACTATGCAGCACGGATAAATGTACCATTTTTCTCAACAAATGTTATGATATAAACAAAATTATAGAGAGGAGCCATTCAGAATGCGGAAAAAAATATTAGCCTTAATTGTAAGTTTCATTCTTATATTTTCATTTACTCTCCCAGCCTATGCTTTGAATTCGCCGTCAACAACCCGGTTAACCGGAAATGATGAATATGCTACATCGTCAGCAATTGCCCAGCAATGGGGTGAATCTGATTATGCAGTTTTAACGTGCGGTAATAATTTCCCCGATGCTTTAAGTGCCGCTCCCCTTGCCAAGAAATACAATGCTCCTATTTTATTAACTGCCAATAATGATTTATCTGAGGCCACTAAACAAACTTTAATGAGTTTATATATTAAACATGTATTTATCATTGGTGGATCGGGAATTATTTCTTTTGATGTTGAAAATCAATTGAACTCAATGAATATCCAAACAACGAGGATCTACGGGAAAGACAGATATGACACTTCCGTTCAAGTCGCGAAGCAGTTGGATACACCTGGACAATTCGTTGTCTGCACAGGTACTGATTTTGCCGACGCTTTATCAATAGCTCCGATTGCCGCTATAAAACAGATTCCGATCTTATTCGTACCTCGTGATTCTTTACCGGATTCAACAAGGAGTTATCTTTCTTCCTTAACTGGAATCACCACTACATATGTAGTCGGCGATTCCAATATCATTTCAGATAAGATTGTTAACCAGCTTCCTTATGCCGAAAGAATTACCGGCTCTGATCAATATGGCCGTAATATAGCGATAAATCAAAAATTTGATTATCTGTTCGAGGAAAATGGAGTCTGCCTGACTACGGGAAATAATTTTACCAATGCTTTGACCGGTGCCGCCTTTGCCGCTAAAATGACAGCGCCTGTTTTTTTCGTGAAAGAACGCACGCCCAGTGCAACCAAAACTTATTATCAGCAAAAGTTAAACAATTTAAATACGGTTTATGTTTTTGGCGACGTGGGTGTCGTTCCCGACAGGATCTTAAATAATTTAAGTGTAAATAATGAAGTGCAATTCACTGAATATCTAAGCGGAGAAATACAAGAATCTGTTTCTTTCAACATGGCAAAGCAGCTAAATGCCGTTGTCATTATCAACGGAGAAGTCATAACCCCAGGAAATACTGTGAATTCATTTATGAAAAATTTGAAGACAAGCAAGGATATCGACTTATTCATTTTCAATTATCATACAAAAGACACCTCCCCGGCTTTTATCACTGTAACCCATTTTTACAAAAAAGACGATACTCTTTATCTACAAACTTACGGTGCAGAGACTGAAGAAGGCACTGCAAATCCTTGGGATCAAATTCCCACATTTGATTCATCATCAATTTGTAAGATTGATTCTTTGACGCTCAACCCATACGGATTTATTCTTTATACCTCCCAGGATATGGGCTCTGTAGAATATAGTCAACAGGTAATCAACCAACGGGAATTATTTGATGATATGAATGAAAGGTTCCGTTTATCAGAAACCTATTTGAATATCTTTATCGGTAATTTGGGTTTAAAAAATGAATGGGATTCTCCGGCAGAAATTACCGAGAAGAATCCATTTTTCTATTGGTTTTACCTGTTTGAAGATATTTACACTCATAAAATGGGCGGAAGACTTGATGCATATTTTGAAGCAAAGGATGGCGGCTGGGTTGTTGTTCCGATTTCTTCTATCCAAGAAACATTTGCCCAATATTTTGATGGTGTCACAAGGCAAATGATTATCGATTCTTCACAAGGATGGTACAATAAAGAACTTGATGCTGTCGTGTACGGAGGTGGACGGGGCGGTGAACCCCCCAAACCGTTTGTGGTATCTTATGAAGAGAAGGATCAGACTCTAACCATTAATTATATTTTCTTAGACGTAAGTGGAGCACCAGTAAACGATGGGATTTACCGTCTCATCATTGAGTTCAAACCTGATGGATCATTTCGATACCGTTCCAACAAACTGCTGTAATCCTGATTTTATTGAGAGCTCCAGTATTAAAGTGTTTTGCTACAGAAAAAGAAGTTTCATAACGATCGGACCCGCTTATTCTGATCATACTGTTTTCTCCCAGCCCTGTGATCCGGGCGGCCTGCTAACTGGAGCCGGATAGCTGTCGTAACCTCAAACCTGTGTGCCAATATAAGTGTGAATCTCGTATTTTATTCTGTTTTCACGTAGAGTTCCTTCTTAAAAATTGTTCCTGGCTGGCCGATTACGTAACGATCAACCGCATAACCTATTCCCATGAACAAAGATTGGTACTTTATCACAGATACCTTTGATGACTGGAACGCCGCATAAAAAAATCATCTATCGCAAGGCTTTTACCCAGCAATAGATGATTCGGTCTTTCAAATTTTCGTTATTTCTATTTCTCTATCTAGCGTTCGAGCTGCTCTTGAATTTCCTTACTGATAACCGCCTCTCCCCCGAATAAGGCTGCTTCGTTACATTTGATGCTTAATAGATATTCTATGGCCTCAGCGGACAATTGATCACCTGCCAAAATGATCGGGGCCTTGCGTTTCGCCGCATAGACACTTCCTGCCAGGGCATCCGGATAATTGGTCCCTGTTGCCAGGCAGACGGTTCCCCCAGTATTAAAGTGTTTTGCTACAGAAAGAGAAGTTTCATAACGATCGGACCCGCTTATTCTGATCATACTGTCCTCCCCCAGCCCTGTGATCCGGGCGGCCTGCTCCTTAACCCTGGGACTGATGGCTCCTTCTCCGCCAATGATATATACTTTTTCCGGCTTGATGGCCGCCAGCTTTGTTTTGATGGTTTCGCTCAGGCCCTCTTTGGCAACTAAAAGGACGGGATATTGCTTTTCTGCCGCCACGCTGCTGATCGCTAAAGCGTCCGCATAGTTTTCCCCGCTGGCTAAGACTACCGGTGTTCCGGTCTCACTGCCGATCTCCCCGGCGATCTGGGCCGAAGTGTCGTAACGGTCTATCCCGCTTATTCTGATGATATTTTGATACCCCGCCGCCGTTAGTTTCTCTACCAGATCACTGCCGGACGCTGTTGCCCCGCCCAGGATATAGATGGAGCCTGACTGGTCCAGACTGGTTTGCAGGTAGTCTAACAGTTTTCTCTGCTCGCTCTCTTTTCCTCCCGCCAATAGGATTGGCGCATTCAGCTTGGCGGCCAGAACACTGCCCGTCAGGGCGTCCGGATAATTGTCCGCCGTGGTCAGGATGACATTGGAGATTGTTCCCGGATACTCGGCCTTAGCTATGGCCAATGCGGTCTCCACTCTGGTTGGTCCCCAAAGTCTGGTTACGCTTACCGGCAGGGAGCAGAACTTTCTCACCGTAATTTTGTCGTTATCAGCCGTGTCAGTATAGGCTACATATGGTATATCGTTGCCCATTTGAAACGATGTCCCAAATATTGACCCCTTGGCCAAATTTGGACTGCCAACAGTTACCCAGTTGCTCCCGTCATATTTTTTTACAATCATTTTGTGGCTATCATCGCTGCTCTTGCCATCCGTATAGGCAACATAAGGTGTACCGTTATAAACATCCAGGGACGGGGCGGCATATACCTTACCATCGGAAATCTTTGGACTGCCGACAGTTACCCAATTATTCCCGTCATATTTCATGACCGCTATTTTATCTAAATTGTCACCATAAGCATAAGCAATATAGGGTGTACCGTTATCGATATTCAGGGAAGGACAAAATACTTTGTCTAAACTTGGATTACCAACGGTTACCCAATTGCTCCCGTCATATTTCTTCACCACAGCTCTACTTGGAGCTTCACCGTTAGGAACATCAATATAAGCAACATAGAATGTCCCATTATCCATCGTAATCGCCGGAGCATTTATTTGTTCTTGGGAGAAACCGGGACTACCTATGTTTACCCAGTCGCTCCCGTCATATTTCATCACCGTCGCTTTATTGCCATTCGCATCATCAGCGAAGACAACATAGGGTGTGCCATTATCAACAATAAGAGACGGATCAGCTATCATTCCGCCGGCAAAACCGGGATTGCCTACGTTTACCCAATTGCTGCCATCATACTTCATGACCGTAACTCCATTATGATCATTATTTTCATTATCATAATCATAAGTGTAATAACTAACATAGGGTGTTCCGTTATCCACATCAAGTGATAGCTGATATATCGGCCCACTCGAAAAATCCGGACTGCCTACGGTTACCCAACTGCTGCCGTCATATTTCATGACCGTCGCTTTATAGCCATTTGTCTCACTTGTAAAAGCAAGATAAGGTGTCCCGTTATCTACTTTCAGTGACGGAATATTTGTCTTATCAATAGAAAAAGCCTCATTACCAACGTTTGTCCATTCTGATAAAGCATACGCCATATTAACTGGCATTATGGAAAGTATCATGTTTAATGCCATAATGACTAACAATATTTTTTTTGACTTTTTAGGGTTCACAAAAACACGCCCTTCATTTTCCTATATTGTAACTTACTCCCTGTATTATAGCACAAATTATTCCTCGGCTGAATCAGATCAGACTTGCAAGTTAATTTTATCGCTTTATTCAGAAATAAATTCGCAAAACATTGAACGAGGTTCAGAGCGTGACCTGATTGCCTCTGCCCGAAAAAATAAAATCCCATTGCCTCGAAAATTTAGACAATGGGATTATTACACATTCTGGTGATTCTAAATCAATTGTAAATGAAGACAGGCCGGCAATCAGTCATTAGCCCCGCAGCACTTCTTATATTTTTTGCCGCTCCCGCACGGGCATAACTCATTGCGTCCGGTCTGCTGACCCGTTCTCCGGGGCTGCTTAGGCTGGTCGTCTTCATACATATTCTCCGAGACATTTTGTGGTTCCTCCGGGGCCTGCTCAGTTATTCTTGGCGTTACCCTCATGATATAAGTCACGATATCTTCCTGAATAGCAGAGATCATCCCCTGAAACATCTCATAGGCCTCATTGCGGTATTCCACCAGGGGATCCTTTTGGCCGTAAGCTCTGAGTCCAATTCCATCACGAAGCATATCCATAGCATCCAGATGATCTTTCCAATGGGTATCTACGATTTGCAGCACGACAGCTCTTTCAATTTCCCGCATAAGCTCAGAGCCGAACTCATCCTCTCGTTTTTCATACAGCTCCCGGGCCTTTTCCAGCAAAAATTCTTCAACTTCTACCTGAGATAGATTCTCTATTTCTTCATTTGTTATCTCATGATTGGGCAGAAAGACATTTTCACAATATTCCAGAAGGCTTGGAATATCCCATTCCTCGGGATAAGGAGTTTCCCCGCTGAACCGGACAATTGTATCTTTAATGACCTTTTCCAGCATATCCTGAATTTGTTCTCCGACATTTTCTTTGGTCAGTACCGCTCTTCTTTGCAGGTAGATAATTTCACGCTGCTTATTCATTACGTCATCATAATTAAGAACGTGTTTGCGCACTTCGAAATTACGGTTTTCCACTCTTTTCTGGGAGCCTTCTATGCTTTTGCTCACTATCTTTGACTCGATCGGCACACTGTCATCCATACCAAGTTTGTCCATAAAACCGGCAATATTATCCCCGCCGAAAAGCCTCATCAAGTCATCTTCCATTGAGATATAAAACTGGGATGACCCCGGATCTCCCTGACGGCCGGAGCGACCGCGCAGCTGATTATCAATCCTTCGCGACTCATGCCGTTCGGTCCCTATAATGTGCAGACCGCCCAATTCTTTTACCCCTTCACCCAGAACAATATCCGTACCGCGGCCGGCCATATTCGTTGCTATGGTGACCATTCCTTTTTCCCCTGCTTTGGCCACGATCTGAGCCTCTATTTCGTGGAACTTGGCATTAAGGACCTGGTGGGGGACACTCTTCTTTTGAAGCATTTCACTGAGGACCTCGGATTTTTCAATAGAAACCGTACCAACCAATGTCGGCTGTCCTTTACTGAATTTATCAATGATGTCCTCGACAACAGCCTTAAACTTGCCCTGCTCGGTCCGGTAGACAATATCCGGCATGTCTTTTCTGACCATCGGCATGTTTGTCGGAACGATAACAACATCCAATCCATAAATATTAATGAATTCGTTCTCTTCCGTCTTTGCCGTTCCCGTCATCCCGCCCAGCTTATGATACATGCGGAAATAGTTTTGGAAGGTGATTGTCGCTAAAGTCTGGGTCTCTTTCTCTATTTTAACATTCTCTTTAGCCTCAATCGCCTGGTGCAGTCCTTCACTGTACCGTCGGCCAAACATCATCCTGCCGGTGAATTCGTCAACAATGATGACTTCACCGTCTTTGACCACATAATCCCGGTCCCTTTTGAACAATGTATAGGCTTTCAACGCTTGATTGACATGATGGGCGACTTCATTATGCAAATCATCATACATGTTGTCCACGCCCAGCATGGTTTCTACTCTGCTCACTCCTTCTTCGGTCAGAGTAACAACCCTGTCCTTCTCATTAACATGATAGTCTTCTTCCGGCTTCAGACGCGGTATGACCTTGGACACCCGATAATACAATTCTGTCGGTTTATCCGCTTCCCCCGAAATAATGAGCGGAGTTCTTGCCTCATCAATAAGAATGGAGTCCACTTCATCGATAATCGCATAATTCGGGTCCCTCTGCACAATACCCCTAGGAGATACAGCCATATTATCCCTTAAGTAATCAAAACCGAATTCGTTGTTTGTCCCATATGTGATATCGGCCTGATAGCTTTCTCTTTTTTGTTCATGGGATAAGCCATGCACGATTAACCCTACGGTCATGCCTAAAAAACGGTATATCTGCCCCATCCAATGGGCATCACGGGAAGCCAGATAGTCATTGACCGTCACAACATGAACCCCTTTGCCTTCTAATGCATTGAGGTAACAGGGCAAAGTCGCGACCAGGGTCTTTCCTTCCCCTGTTTTCATTTCGGCAATTCGACCGTCGTTTAAGACCATGCCCCCGATAAGCTGAACATCGTAATGTCTTTGCCCCAATACTCTTGCTGATGCTTCACGGACGACCGCAAACGCTTCTTCCAGCAAATGATCCAGTTTCTCCCCCTGCTCCAGTCTGGAACGGAACTCAATGGTCTTCTCTTTCAATTGCTCATCAGACAGTCCCTTTATCTCTGCTTCCAGAGCATTAATTTTGTCGACACGTTTTTGATATTTTTTTACGTCCCGGGCATTATCATCAAAAAGGTTTTTGATAAAGCTCATATTACACCTTCTCTTTCCGTGGCTGCATAGTAACTCATTGCTTTATTTTATCACCGGATGCAGAAAGGTTCAATGTTCCAATAGGTGCCAAAGACATTTTATTGAAATAATTGCCAAAATTAAAAAGACCGTTTCCCGAAGAAAACGGCCTCTAAATCAGTTTTTTCCCTGTTATTGAATTAAATTCGGTTAATCAAATTTACTGAGATCCATCCGGTCGGGCTCCAGCAGTCCGTAGTCACCGTCTTTCCGGCGGTAAACAACGTTCATGGTTTCTGTCTCCAAATTTACAAAAACAAAGAAATTATGACCGATTAAATTCATCTGCATAACAGCTTCTTCCACAGCCATGGGCTTATAATTAAACTTCTTCACCCGTACGATTCTGTCTCTTTCTTCAAGATCAGGGTCTTTTTCCTGCCGGTTTTGTTCCTTAAGCACCTTGCTGCGTTTTTTATTGATCCGCTGCCGGTATTTCTCTATTTGACGTTCGAGTTTTTCAACGACTAAATCAATAGAGGAATACATATTGTCGGTCTCTTCCTCTCCCCTGATCATCATCCCATTCAAGGGGGCGGTTACCTCTATTCTCTGACGTTCCTTCTGAACTGAAAGCGTTACATTGACATCAGTAAAATCATCGGAAAATTTCTCAAGTTTGCTGACTCTCTTTATCACATAGTCTTTGAGTGCGTCTGTTACTTTAAATTGCTTTCCCCTTATTATCACATTCATAAGTTCAGCCCCTTTCAATCCGATATATATTTTAAATATTCCATCTTCAACGCCAAAATTCCTGCTTCCCCTAATCCCTTTATTCCAGGATTCTATTTTTAGTGTATTTTCTGCAACCGAGAATATAATTCTTCGACACTTATACACAATAGGCTGTGGATAATGTGGATAACAAAGGTTCTTTCGTTAAAATTAGATTCTTCCGTGTGGATAATTCTGTGCCTATCCCAATTTTTTTTTTATGAGCTGAGTCCTGTTAGTTCGATAGTCCTAACTTTAATCGACATTCTTCGCAATTATTCTTCCGGTCCTGCTCCGCCCGCGGCAAGACAGAATCCGTATACCTTTTCAGCTCCCGCTTCCATCAATACTTTAGCACATTCATTAAATGTTGTGCCTGTGGTTGTTACATCGTCTGCCAGCCAAATAACTTTTGCAGCCACATTGAAATTTGGACGAAGTTGAAATGCTCCCTTTAAATTTTTTAGCCTTTCCTGTCTGCCTAACGAAACTTGGGGGGTAGTCTCACGAATTCGTTGCAGTCCGTCCTCTTGCCTGATCAATAACGCCCGTGCCAATAAGGAGGCCAATACTTCGGCCTGATTAAAGCCTCTCTCCGAAATTCTTTTTTCCGACATCGGCACTGGAATCAGCAGGTCAGGTGGCGGCAATTTTCTTACCGCCCAATTTATGACTGCTTTTTCCAGGGGAACCAGTAAGTAAGGCTGACTATAAAATTTAAATTGATGAATATATTCTTTCCACCTTCCCTGATAATATCCCAAAGCGGTTATCCCCGCCAGATAGATCGGACCTCCGCCCTGAATACAATCCTGGCAAAGGAAATTTTCTTCTTGAATAAACCTCCCGCACTGCTTACACCGGGGTGCTTGGGGCCGGAGATCATTGTCCATGCAAGAAATACAGACAGGCCCTTTGCCCTGCCCGCATAGCACACACTCCTTTGTCTTCTGAAAAAACAAATCGCTGCTGTTCTTTTTTATTGTTTCCCATAAATCCCTGCCATAATTGAGCATCAATCCACCAGCCCTTCTCTGCGGGCAATTTCATTCTGTTCTTCGATCCATTCAACCGCTTCTTTCATCGCTTTTGTCAGGGTTAGGCCGCTAAATATCACTTTGCCCTCCGGCCTTTCTAAAGTCCTGCCGGCTCTCCCCGCCATTTGCACCAGGGATCTTTCATCAAAAACAGGATGATCGGCAAATAAAACCATAACCTGCAATCCATTTAAGGTGACCCCCCGTTCCAGTATTGATGTCGAGACAAAGAAATCATACTCTCCCTTCAGGAATATCTGAGTTTTCTGCTGTCTGTCGGGATCTGAGCTCCAGCTTCCCCCCACTTTGGATCCTTTAAAAGAGACTTGCAGCTGATTAATGATTTTCGGAACAAGATCGATAACAGGCACGAAAACAAGCACCGGCCCGTTTGCCCGCAGCCTGCTTAATTCCAGCCTGACCTGTTCTTCTATGCTCCCGGTCCTCATACTTAACCCCTTTGATTTTAACAAAACCGGCACTGGTAAAGGCTTCCGGTGATGTCTTGCCGGAAGTCTGACCAAAAAGACCTGTCCGGATTGAACCTTTTTACGTATTTCCGGTGAAGGTGTAGCCGTTAGATTGATTATTCTGGCTCCCGGCTTCATTGCCTGCCGAATCCCGTACTCCAAAGCTTTGTTCCCATAATACGGGAAAGCATCCATTTCATCAAGAATCACCAGATCAAATGCCTGGTAATAATGATAAACCTGATGAGTGGTCGCCGTGACCAAACCGGCCTGCCGGAAGCTTCGGGGTAAATCCCCGCTTAAAATCTGGGTATCCTGTTCCGGGAAAGCCTGTTGGCTTCTTTGAGCCGTATCGTGTACAACATCCCTGCGCGGGGTGGCATAAAGCACTCTTTCTCCTTCAGCCAAAGCCTGAGCAATGACCTCAAAAACAACTTCTGTTTTTCCTGCCCCGCAGGCGGCCCATACCAAGGCTTCCTTGACTTGGCCCGTTTTCATGTTTTTGTCTATTAGCCGGAGTTCCTGAACAGCCTTTTCCTGCGCTCGGGTTAACTGAAAAGGCAGTATGGCTCCTGGAATGGTCTGTTTTTTCCCGGTCATCTCCTTCTTCCCGGAACCGGAGGTGTCCATGGATGTCCATCTCAGTACAGCCTGTTGGCTCGAAAGGGCCCCCAGTGCCAGACAATGGGGACACGTCCTGCTTATTCCATAAATACCCGGCCAGCTTTCCAAATCTGTTTCCCCGCAGCGCGTACATCTCCATTGACCTCCTTTTCTGGAAATAGCCGCGACCCATTCTGCCAGACCCAGATGAACCGCCTGTTGGGCCAGTACAATGATTTCAGAAACTGTTAGCCCCATATCGGCGGCTAAGCTCTTCATTTGGCCTTCAAATAACTGCCTGTTTCTGATTTTATCCGCAAATGACCTTGCCAATGCCTGATGATCAAGTATTGCCTGATGAGCAAGCCATTTTTGGGGAGGAAAAGCCTTCCTCAGATCAAGCTGGACAAATTCCTGAGGAATACCGGTTTTTTTCAGCCTTTGGCTGATCTTTTTGCGAAAATGGTCCTTTGCCTGTAACCATTGACCATTTTCCATATTGGCCGGGAAAATATCCTGCCAGCAGCTTAAGGGCAGAGCCGGACCCATCGCAATGATTTCCTCAGATAAGAGGTCATCCACTACAGGATCAAGTGAGAAACTTATTTCTTTTTGCTGTTTTACGATTGCATAAAATAGCATCTTGCTCCTCCCTGGGGTCACCAAGGCCATTGATCCAAATTTTTTCCCCGGGAAACAAACCGTTTCTTTTGGGTATGTAGTACTCTTGCCCCCAATTCCAGAAATAAATGGAGGATTTGTTCGCTCTGTCTTCATTAAATAAGTTTATTTCTCCATTCTTACAATTAATTCCTTTCAATGCTTCTGCAAATAAATCTTCTATCTTTAAACTTGTCAGCCAAAAGATAAAAATAGAACTAACCATCAACATCAACGATATCCTCTGCATCTCAAACACCATCCCGGATCTTATTTTTCTTCGTATTAGTATATGTTTGGATGCTGTCCACAGGTACCGTGTATGATCCGGTGTTTAAGCCTAAAAGAATCCAGAACAATATCCCGAGTGCTCCAAAGGCCATATCTATATCAACCATGCAATGCAGAGCCAAACAGCTTAAAGCTCCTGTCAGGGCCAGCCTTTCTCTTTCCCCGCTGCTCATCGCCTGAAAATACTGTCTGCCAATAATGATACTCAGCCCGAAAAGCAGCAAAACTCCCGGGATCCCCTGATTGACCAGAACCTTGATCAATGCCGAATGGGGATCTGTACTCAAGTATTCCGACTGCTGGACTAACGGATAAAGGGACCATCCTCCGGCTTGCGGAAGTAAATGCCCCAGCCAGGCAATTTCCAGCCCATCCCTGTAATATAATAATCGCTCCCCGATACTTGCTCCCGGCCATGCCAGGAAATGGCCGCCGGCTCTGAGAAATAGGGACCAATTCTGCCAGATCAGAAAGGCTGCTGCAATAAAAGGGATGAGGTCTGCCTTCTGAACTTCTGGCAGCTTTAACCTGCCTGGGGCTTTAGCTAGGGTTTGTCTTCCCTGAAACAAAATAAAGACGAATAAAAATATGAGTAAACTTCCCCTGGAGCCTGTGGCGGCAATGGAAACTGCAAATAGAAGCTGAAGACATTTCTTAAGATTAATTCCCCGATATGTGGTCTTTCCTTCCCCGGACTCCGTTAAACAAAGCATTACCGCGAAAAAAATGCCTGCCGCATTGGGGTAGCCCCAAAAAGAACAAAGCCGGTCTTTCTCTGGTCCTGAGGATGGTATCCAGATTTTATCCAGTCCCGGAAGCCATCCGGCTGCCGCCACGATTATCCCTGCCGCAAGCAATTTGCCGATCATTTTTTTTCTTGCCCGAATATCCAGCCCTGCTCTATAGCTGAAATAAAATACGAATAAGAACAACAACCATCTTAGTCCTTCCAGCCATCCCTCACTTTTGATGACAGACTGAGCTAGTCCTGCCAGGGAAAGCCCGGCCATCCCCAAAACAATAATAATGATCCACCGATAATATTGATTTCCGGACATTTCCTCAAACTGAACGGTCCGGCTAAAAAATGCCCAAGCAGTGAAAAGGCCCCCCAGCACTATCCATTCCCGCTGAAAATACATGCCATGACAAACAAGAGCGATATAAAAAAAAATGATTACTCCATTTTCGTCCTTAATTTTCAAGAGTATCCCTCCAGGGCTTGCAAGTCCACGAAGTTTTCTCTATCATATTTATCATAAAACAGGAAAGTTTATGCCTTGAGTGGTCAGCGGGGGATTATTTTTATGAGCTATCGTATCTTACAGCTAATCGGCGGCGGCGAAATTGGCGGTGCCGAAATTCATCTGCTTAATTTAATGCTGAGTACTGCCAAGAATCAGGCAAACTTTAGTCTCGGCTGTTTGTGTCAGAACTCGCCCTTTGCTTTGCAGGCGGAAAAGCGGGATATCCCGGTTACTCTTTTCCCGATGAGATTCCCTTTGGACATTTTGCCTCTGCCTCGTATGATTTCTTATTGCCGGAAACAAAAGATTGATCTGATTCATGCCCACGGAGTCCGGGCAGATTTTCTCGGCCGTTTAGCGGCAAAATTTTTGGCCATTCCTTGCATTTCAACTGTTCATAGTCTCTGGCAGGACGATTATCCTTCACCTTGGAAAGGGAAAATCGCTCTATATACTGAAAAACTCACCTTGCCCCTATCTGCGGGGTTAATTACCATATCCGAGTCCCTTCATCATTCTCTTTCGGCCTTATTGTCAAAAAGACAGAGCAAAAAAATACCCCGAACCGTCATTTTCAACGGTTATCCTGCCTTGGATTTTGGAAATAAGGCAGAGCTGCGCCAAAGGTTCCGGGAAAGATGGAAAATACCCCCGGAGGCCTTGGTCATCGGCACTATCGGTCGTTTACACCCGGCTAAGGGACAGATTAATCTTTTTCGTGCTTTGGAACATCTCCAGGGAGAATTTCCTGATCTTCATTTTTTACTTATTGGAGACGGACTATTATTTAATGATTTCAAAGGCTTATTGGAAACCTCAACTCTTAACTATACCATGCCCGGCTATCTGCCTAATGCCTGGGAGGCTCTCCCTGCCATGGATTTGTTTGTCCTGCCTTCTATCCGCGAAGGGATGGGCCTTGTCCTTCTCGAAACCATTCAGGCCGGCATTCCTATTGTCGCTTCGCGTGCCGGCGGCATACCGGAACTGCTTGTTGATCATACGGACGCCCTTTTAGTCCCGCCGGGCAGTCCTCAAGAGCTTGCTTCTGCCTGCCGGACACTGTTAGGCAATCCCAGTCTTGCGAACAGCCTTGCCCAAAATGCTCTGAAAAAAGCTTCTTTGTTTTCGCTCGACCGGATGGCAGAAAAGACCCTGGCTTTTTATGCGGAGGTTCTCAAAGTTTGAAGCCTATCTTTGGCGAGGTCTATTTTTTTTTACCTTTTGTCTTAAAATGGCAAAGACAAATACCGGTAAAATGCTCTGCCTCTTGAATCGGGAAGGCTCTGAAACCAATCGATACAACCATTCCAGACCAAGCCTGCGAACCCATAACGGAGCTCTTTTCACTTGTCCCGAAAGAACATCGAAGCTGCCGCCTACTCCCATACTTACATATGCTAAATCAGGATGATTGTAGATCCATTGCTCCTGTTTGGGCGCACCTAGTCCAACCAACAAAATATCCGGAGAAAAATTTCTGATCCTGCCTATGATCTCTTCTTCCTCATCCTTCCCGAAGTAACCATGATGAGTCATAAACTGAACTTTTTCATACTTCTTGCTGAGAAATGATGCTGCCTCCTCCGCTACACCGGGTTTTGACCCTAACAAAAATACTTTTCGTCCCTCCACATCCGCTGCAGCCATGATCTCTGTGGCCAGGTCTATCCCGGTCAGCCTTTCCAGCCTGACCCCTTCCAGGACTTTTGCCGCCCAGATGATTCCGACCCCGTCCGCCAGAATGAGGTCGGCACCATTCACAATATTTCTAAGCTCTTCATTCTTTTCCGCCCTGAAAAGAATCTCCGGATTGGCCGTGACAATCCGGAGATGTTTCTTCGACTTTATCGTCTGACAAACAAGTGTCAGAACTTCAGACATCCGGAATCCATCGATCCGTACGCCCAAAATATTCACTTCATCCATGTCAACACTCCACATCAGCAATTGTCTTTATCTAAAGGATGTTTTCAGTACTTTTCCCGTACCGAGAGCTACACACGAAATCGGATCATCCGCCAAGGTTACCGCCAGGCCGGTCTCTCTGGATATTCTGCTATCCAGCCCATTGATCATCGAACCTCCGCCGGTCATGACGATCCCTTTGTTTAATATATCCGCTGAGAGCTCCGGCGGCGTCCTTTCCAGTACATCCTTAACAGCCGATACGATTGCTTCGATCCCTTCTTCCATTGCCTGGTAGGTATCTTTAGAATGGACCACCACTGTTTTGGGTAGGCCGGTCACCAGGTCTCTCCCTTTTACCTCTACGGCAGCTTCCTCTTCTTCTTTCCCTTCGGGTACCGCAGATCCGACCTTGATCTTGATGTTCTCCGCCGTCCGCTCCCCAATCATTAAGTTATGTTCTTTTCTGATGTAGCGGATAATCGCTTCATCAAGCTTATCCCCGCCAACTCTGATACTTTTCTTAACCACTATGCCGCCCAAACTCAGTACAGCTACATCCGTGGTCCCCCCGCCGATATCGACCACCATGTTTCCTTCCGGACCATAGATATCCAATCCGGCCCCCAGGGCCGCAGCATATGGTTCTTCTACAACCTTGACTTTGCCCGCTCCGGCTTTAAATGCCGCCTGTTTAACCGCTCTTTCCTCGACTTCAGTGACCCCGGAAGGAATACACACAACAACCCTATTCTTCACAAAGGGAATGATTTTAATTCCCGCTTTTTTCAGAAGATATTTTAACATCATTTCGGTTGTTTCATAATCTGCGATAACCCCGTCACGCATTGGCCTGATCGCAATAATATTTCCCGGTGTTCTCCCCAGCATTTTTCTTGCCTCTTCACCAACAGCAATTTTCCGGCCTGTATTTTTATCTATCGCTACAACTGAAGGCTCGTTTAATACAACTCCTTTTCCCCGTACATAAACGAGAATAGTTGCCGTTCCTAAGTCAATTCCCAGATCCATCCCGAACATAAAGTGATACCCCTTTCTCATACATCCAAACAGAGAACGCATCCATTTGAATGATTCTCATGACTTTACTTATTCTTTATTATTCGTTATTTTCCTTTATTTTTCCAAAAAATCTGACGGTTTTTGTCTATAATATCGCATATTGTTTTGTTTTTATATAAGAAAAAGGAAGCGCCTGTTTAACAGACCCTTCCCCTTTTGCCTTAAACTCTTTAATCTTCTTCACTGGAGTGTTTATATTTTCTTTTTGTTGCTTCTCCTCCCCTGATATGCCTCTCTGCTTTGTTGCTGTCAAGTATATTTTTAACTTCAGCGGATAATTGTTTATTGATTTGCGGCAATCTTTCTGTCACATCTTTATGTACCGTGCTTTTTGATACCCCAAATATTTCTGCTGTTCTTCTAACGGTTGAGCTGGATTCCATAATATAAGTGCCAATATCCAGGGCCCTTTTCTTTATATGTTCCTGCACATCCCTCTCCCCTTTGCCTTATACCCAATGTATAGTTCATTTATATGCATGAGCAATCAAAAAAGACATCCAATAAAGGATGTCCTTATTTGGTAATTGCTGCCTGCTTCCGCTTACCTCATTTCTATCTTCACTTTATGAATTAAACCAGACCGTTCTTTCCTTTATCTAAGCTGTTCATAAAGCTATTTTTCCACCTGGCTGATTTCGGTTCCTGTGTAATAATGCTTGAGGATCTCCTCGAAGTTTCTCCCTGCTTTAGCCATATCATTTGCGCCATACTGGGACATTCCAACTCCATGTCCTTTACCGTAAACAGTAAAGATGATTTTATTCTGACTCACTGTCCATTCAAAGTCCGTGGAATTCAATTTCAATTTGGAGCGGAAATCCTTGCTTTCAAATCGTTTGCCCTTAACCGTTAATTGTTTTATCCTGCCTGAACCCGTTTTTTGCATCACAACAATATCAGTTTTACTGAAACTGCCCGCAGAGTCCTTGATTCCCAAAAGCTGATAGAAGGTTGGAATATCATAATCCTGCTTGGCCGCAGATCGTGCCGAATTGCTCTCTTCGGAAGAAACACTGACTAAGTAATTCACTTTATTGCCCCAGACTTCCTGGGAAAATTCCGTAGGCTTGCGTCCGCAGCTGCTAAAGAATAATGCCTCTATTTTTTTTCCCCTGTAAGTGATTACTTTCCCTTTTGTTGCCTGTACCGCACGAGAGAGCTTCTCTTTATATTGCCAATATTTAAAAAATCCCCATTTATCGGACATTTCCCTGTTAGAACACCAGGCTTGAGTTTTTTCTGTCGTATCAACATCATAATCCGCGAGATCCTTGCTGTCTTCTTTTCTCTTCAGCACATATGTTCTTGCCGCTACAGCCTGCGCTTTCAGAGCTTCAGGCTCAAATTCCGCCGGCATTTCTGCGGCCAATACTCCAACCAGATAATCCTCCAATTCCATCTTCTTCATTTTTCCATCCGGCATCAGAACCCGAACTGTGTCATTTTGGTTCTTTTCAATCTGATTCAGGATAGCTGCAATAAAAAAAGAAATCAGTACACATAAAGTCCCTGCAAGCAAAAAAATAGGCAGACCCTTTTTTATCCGGATGTATCTTCTTATTCTCACTTTTTCCTCCCGTGCGGTACAAGCATCAATGATACTTCATTTGTATGCACGAGATGGATTCTATATGATGATTATTTGGCTAAAATGCTTGCGGTCAGTCTATCCGTTCAATCTCCGCTCCGATATTTTTTAGTTTATCTTCGAGGTTCTCATACCCCCGGTCGATGTGATAGATATCTCTGATTTCGGATACTCCACCGGATGTCAATGCCGCTAAAACCAATGAGGCACCTGCCCGAAGATCGCTGGCTACTACTGTCGCGGCATTGAGGGTTTCTACTCCCTGAATGATGGCGCTCCGGCCTTCAATCTTGATATCTGCTCCCATTCTCTTTAATTCATCCACATGCATATACCTGTTTTCAAACACGGTTTCTGTGACAACAGAAGTTCCTTTTGCTCTGGTCAGCATAGCGAGGAAGGGTGCTTGGAGGTCCGTTGGGAACCCCGGGTGAACCTGTGTTTTTATATCTACCGCGTTAAAGCAGCCTTTACCAATTACCCTGATTCCTTCATCTTCTTCCCGATAGATTACTCCGGCCTCGTCTAATTTGGCTAAAAGCGGTTTCAAATGGGCCGGTATGACATTGCGCACCAAAACTTCTCCTCCGCAGGCGGCTGCCATCAGAATATATGTTCCTGCTTCTATGCGGTCCGGTATGACGGTATGAGTCGTCCCGTGAAATTCTTTAACTCCCTCAATTTTAATAATATTCGTCCCCGCTCCGCGTATTTTTCCGCCCATCTGATTAATAAATGTAGCCAGATCTACAATCTCCGGCTCCTGAGCCGCATTCTCTATAATTGTCGTTCCTTCCGCGCAAACGGCAGCCATCATAATATTTTCTGTAGCCCCGACACTGGGGAAGTCAAAATAAATCCGGGTTCCTTTTAATCTCGGTGCTGAAACATCAAGAAAGCCGTGATCCATGCGAATCTCAGCTCCCATAGCTTCCAGGCCTTTAATATGCCAATTTATCGGACGTGAACCAATGGCACATCCCCCCGGGTGAGATATTCTGACTCTGCCTTTACGGGCCAGCATCGGCCCCATAATAAAAATTGAGGCCCTCATTTTGGAGATCAGATCAAACGGTGCTTCAACACTTCCCACATCTTTTATACTGACGGTCAATTTCTCTCCATTGCGTTTAATTTTTCCCCCCAAGGCTTCAATTACCTGGCACATCACTTGAACATCAAGCAAATCAGGGACTTCTTCCAAAACCACTTTATCTTTTGTCAGCAGGCAGGCCGCAATAATTGGTAATACCGCATTCTTGGCTCCGCTTACATCAATTTTTCCTTCAAGTTCCTTGCCGCCAATAATTCTGAATTTGCTCAAATTCCTGTCAACTCCCCAATTCATTCTCCCGATTTACTCCATGGACTAATTCTAAAACTCTTCAATCAGAGCGGGCATTGCCAATATTGTTTTACTTTGCGTATTTTGATCTGCAGCTAAAGACTGAACCGTACTCAGGACTTCGATATTAAATTTGGCACCTTCTTGGGGAAACACGGGAGCATGGGCGCTCCATCCGGTCAGGACCATAATCTTTCCCTCTTGTCCGGATTGATCAACCCTAACCTCATTTAATTCAAAATATTGCTCAAGATCAATACTGGAATTAATTCTTTCCTCAAAAAAAACTTTTACCTTTTTTTTATCGAAATTTCTGTGCAAATACGCCATCATTTTATCTATTTCCGGTTCCTGCTGTCTGTCAACAACTGTTGATATTGTAAATTTAACTGCTTTGTCGCCATACGCATTTTGCAGATCCTCACGCAGCCATTGAATTCCCCCGGCCGTGAGCTTATCTTCGATCAAATGGGCTTGGTCATCATCTTCCGTCCATAGTATATACCTTACTGCCGCCTCTTGACAATCAGTAAGGCCGGAGCCTAACAAATAAGACTTGCCTCCGGCCGTGAATTCATCGTCACCGGCCTTTATGACTGATCCTTTTAATAAGAGTAAAGCCAATATACTTAGTATTATACCAATCACAGCAACATATTGCTTATTTTTCTGGTAATGTTTAGCTCGCTGCCATTTTATTCTCATCTTTCACACCTCTTTTTCACTACTATTCTGACCAAAGAAAAAGAGGCTGAAACATATCTTTCTGATTTATCCTTCAATGCCATTAATAAATTTCTGAATGAATTCTAAAATAAAGAAACTGTTTCTCGGCATTATCGCGAGGAAACAGTTTCTTTTTGATCAGGATTGATGACAATCATATTATTTTTTTTACTCAATGCTTGGTGATTTCGGCAGCTTTCAAACGGGCTACCGCTCTGAGCAAAGCAAGTTCCGCCCGAACCATATCAATCTCTGCGCTTTTTGACGCCAGACGCTGTTCGGCTCTTTCTTTAGCCGCTTTAGCCCTGACAATATCAATGGTATCCGCCAGTTCGGCTGATTCGGCTAAAAGGGTAACCTTATTGCCGCCTACTTCCATAAAGCCGCCGCTCAAAGCCATTCTATTGACCTTGCCGTTTTGGGTAATCCGGATTACTCCAATATTAAGAGTCGCCATCAATGGAGAGTGGTTAGGCAGAATCCCGAGTTCCCCGTCCTCTCCGGGAACCACCAGGAATTCCACTTCATCATTAAAAATTGCACCATTAGGTGATACGACATTAAGAGTGAATGATCCAGCCATGGATTATACAACTCCCATCTGTTTAGCCTTCTCTACAGCCTCTTCAATAACACCGACAAATCGGAATGCTTCTTCCGGCAGATCGTCGTGTTTTCCGTCCAGAATTTCCTTAAAGCTGCGAATTGTCTCTTTAAGTGGAACATACTTTCCTTTCATACCGGTGAATGTTTCAGCAACTGAGAACGGCTGTGAAAGGAATATCTGAATACGGCGGGCTCTTTGTACCAATAACTTATCGTCTTCAGAAAGCTCGTCCATACCAAGAATAGCGATAATATCCTGCAATTCCTTATAACGCTGCAAAATTATTTGCACCCCGCGGGCTACTTCATAATGCTCAGCTCCCACAATATTAGGAGTCAGAAGCTGAGATGTGGAATCCAAGGGGTCGACAGCAGGATAGATACCAATTTCTGTAATAGCACGACTAAGAACCGTGGTTGCATCCAGATGCGCGAACGCAGTCGCCGGAGCGGGGTCAGTCAAGTCATCGGCCGGCACATAGATGGCCTGAACGGAAGTGATTGAACCCTTCTTCGTTGATGTGATACGTTCTTGCAAGTTACCCATTTCCGTAGCCAGTGTCGGCTGATAACCAACGGCTGAAGGCATACGGCCCAAGAGTGCGGACACTTCTGAACCGGCCTGGGTAAACCGGAAAATGTTATCAATAAAGAGCAGTACGTCCTGACCTTGATCATCACGGAAATACTCGGCCATAGTCAGTCCGGACAGTGCTACACGGAGACGGGCGCCGGGCGGTTCATTCATCTGACCGAACACCATCGCCATCTTGCTGATAACTCCGGATTCTTTCATTTCATTCCAAAGATCGTTTCCTTCACGAGTACGTTCCCCTACACCAGCGAACACGGAAAGACCACCATGCTGGGTAGCAATATTATTGATCAATTCCTGAATTAGAACCGTCTTACCAACTCCAGCACCACCAAACAGTCCGATCTTACCACCTTTGGCATAGGGAGCAAGTAAGTCAACAACTTTAATTCCTGTTTCCAGGATCGTATCTGTGGTCATCTGATCTACATACTTAGGTGCTTTACGATGAATAGGATATTTCTTTCCGGAATCAATTTCCGGTAGATTATCAATCGCTTTCCCTAAAACATTAACCATTCTTCCTAATGTCTCCGGGCCAACGGAAACTGAGATTGGCGCACCTGTATTAACTGCTTCCATTTCTCTTGTCAAACCGTCAGTCGAAGACATCGCAACACAGCGCACGGTATCATTACCGAGATGCTGGGCTACTTCCAGTGTCAAATCCATTTTCTTTTCTTCACTTTTAATCGTGATTGCGCTATAGATCTCTGGCAGAGCATCGGGAGCAAACTCAATGTCAACTACCGGACCCATAACTTGAACGACTTTACCTATATTAGACACAAGCTAGCAACCTCCTTCGTTAAGGTTATTATCCGGCAACTACTCCAGCGCCGCAGCTCCTCCGACAATCTCCGAGATTTCCTTGGTAATCGCTGCCTGGCGGGCTCTGTTCATAGCCAGTGTTAATTTAGCAATCATATCCTTGGCATTCTCAGTAGCCGAATCCATTGCAGTCATCTTCGCTCCCATTTCCCCCGCTTTGCTTTCCAGCAAAGCACTAAAAAGCTGGGATTCAATATACTTTGGCAACAGTCTCTCCAGCATTTGCTGAGGTTCAGGTTCAAAGGTATACAACCCTGCCGGCTTTTCGCCGGAGGACTCAATAGGCAGGAGCTTCTGCAAGCTTGGCTCTTGAGTCAGGACTGAAATAAACTTTGAATAAACAAGGTAAACCTCATCCAGTTCACCGGAAGTATACAGTTTAATAACTTCCTGGGCAACCTGTCTAGCAACACCATAATCCGGATTATCACCCAGTCCGGTAATACTTCTGATTACTTCGGCTCTGCCTTTGCCGAAATAATCATTGCCTTTGCGGCCTACCGCTACCAGCCCAACATTTACGCCCTTGTTTTCTTCGAGTAAACTCCGCGTCAGTCTTATGAGGTTTGCGTTGAATCCTCCGCAAAGACCTCTGTCGGATGTCACCAGAATATAGCCTACTTTTTTGACCGGACGTTTTTCCAAAAGCGGATGACTGACATCAGTCTGGACTTGAACCAAACGGGACAAGACATCCTGAATCTGCTTGGAGTATGGGCGGGAAGCGACTACTTTTTCCTGAGACTTGCGCAACTTTGCCGCAGCAACCATTTTCATGGCTTTGGTAATCTGCTGCATATTCGCTACGCTGCGAATTCGTCTGCGAATATCGCGTATTCCTGCCACTTCATTCACCTACTCTTTCTTAGGCCAAAAAGCCTTGTTTGAACTGTTTGATCGCTTCTTCAATCTCTTTAATCAGTTCATTGGAAAGAGCCTTTTCGATACGGATTTTTTCCGGTATAGATGATTTCTGATCGCGCATGAAGCGGAGGTATTCTGTTTCAAATTCTTTCATTCTTTCCAAAGGCACATCATCAATAAAACCACGGGTAGCCGCAAAAATAACAAGCACCTGCTCTTCAACCGCCATTGGCGTATACTGCCCTTGTTTCAAAATTTCCATGGTTTTTTGACCGCGAGTCAGACGGGCCTGAGTCGCTTTATCCAAGTCAGATCCGAACTGGGCAAAGGCAGCCAATTCACGGTAAGACGCCAGGTCAAGACGAAGCTGTCCTGCAACCTGTTTCATCGCTTTAATCTGTGCGGAACCACCAACCCTGGATACGGAAATACCAACGTTGATCGCCGGACGGAAACCGGAATTGAACAGGTCTGATTCCAAGAAGATCTGACCATCTGTAATGGAAATCACGTTGGTCGGGATATATGCCGATACGTCTCCGGCCTGTGTCTCAATGATGGGCAGAGCCGTCATAGACCCGCTGCCTTTTTCTGGAGACAATTTAGCGGCACGTTCCAGCAAACGGGAATGCAAATAGAATACGTCTCCGGGATAAGCTTCACGACCGGGAGGTCTTTTCAAAAGCAGAGAAAGTTCCCGATAGGCAACAGCCTGTTTGGTCAGGTCGTCATAGATGATCAAAACATGCTTGCCATTATCGCGGAAGTATTCTCCCATAGCACATCCGGAGTATGGTGCAATGTAAAGCATCGGCGCCGGTTCTGATGCCGTAGCAACGACAACTAAGGAATATTCCATAGCACCATGCTCTTCCAGTTTCTTCACAACACTCGCAACGGTTGACTGTTTCTGGCCAATCGCTACATAAATACAAATACAGTCCTGGCCTTTTTGGTTGATGATGGTATCAACAGCCACTGCCGTTTTACCGGTTTGACGGTCACCAATGATCAACTCGCGTTGTCCGCGGCCGATTGGTACCATGGAGTCAATTGATTTCAACCCTGTCTGCAGCGGTTCATGTACCGATTTTCTGTCGACAACACCGGGAGCATTGGATTCAATCGGTCTATAACCGGATGCAGCGATTTCACCTTTGCCGTCAAGCGGCTGACCAAGTACATTTACTACACGACCAATCAAAGCATCGCCAACGGGAACTTCCATAATTCTGCCCGTGCGTTTGACTTGGTCTCCTTCTTTAATGGTTTCGTATGGCCCCAAGATAACACATCCGATATTATCTTCTTCCAAGTTCATCGCCATACCGTAGATGCCGCCAGGAAACTCAAGAAGCTCGCCTGACATCGCTTTTTTCAGGCCGTAAATACGTGCAATACCGTCACCAACCTGGATAACCGTACCGACATCAACAACTTCGAGGGCGTTTTCATAGCGTTCTATCTGTTGTTTAATGATTGAACTGATTTCTTCCGGACGCAAGTTCATCCTTTTAGCTCACCCCTACTTCCTGCTGAGGTTTATACGATGATTTCCTCAACTCTTCACGCATGCGCATAAGCGCTGCGGCAATTGAGCCGTCCATCACACGGTCACTAATTTGAAGCCTGGCTCCTCCGATCAACCCTGGGTCAACATCAGTCAACAACCTGACTTGCATACCTGTTGATTGGACAATGATGTCTTTCAGTTTATTCTCCTGATCCGGTGTCAGAGGGGCAGCACTGGTAATCTTCGCTTCGACTACCTGACGTTTTTCGTCGGCCAAACGCGTAAACTCTTTTTGAATATATACAACCAGGTTCTGCCTTCTGCGGTCAACGAGCAGATAGAGAAAACTCCTGGTAATCTCCCCCATTCCCTTAAATAAGTTTTCCAAAAGCTCTTTTTTATTTTGCAGGGAAATATTGGGGTGATTCAGTACATTTCCTATCTCGCCGTTCTGATCAATGATTTCCGCAATATCACGCAACTCAGTATCAATCCGGTCAAGGACTGACATCTCGACCGCGATTTCAAAGAGGGCTTGCGCATATCTGCGAGCTAATGCTCCATTTAACATGGCTTATTCCCTACCTCTTGAATAAATTGGTCTATGAGTGTTTCCTGACCTTCCAGATTAAGTTTTGCCCGAAGAATCTTTTCGGCAACGGCTACAGACATATCGGCCACTTGAGCTTTCACTTCCAAGACAGCGTTGTCACGTTCCCGTTGAATATCGGCCAGAGCGGCCTGCTTCGTCTTTTCAGAATCTATGCGGGCTTCTGCCAGAATCTCACTTGCACGTTCTTCACTAATCTTCGTCGCTTTATTAATGATCTCCTGTGCTTCCTGTCTGGCTTTGCGCATTTCTTCCTGATATTCTTTCTTGATTTTCTCGGCTTCTTTTCTCTCATTTTCGGCACGAGAGAGATTATCCTCAATAAACTGACGGCGTTTTTCCATCATATCCATCAGGGGTCTCCAAGCAAATTTAGCCAGAATATAGACAAGAATCAGGAACGAAAGCATTTGGGCTGGCAGTGTATAGTCAAAGCCGATAAGAGCTCCACCTTCACCACTGGCAGCTTCTGACGCAACCACATGTGCAAAAATTATGCCTAAGGGGTTCAATCGATCCTCCCCTCCTCTCTTCAACTATTGTTCGAAGATTTAACCAGGATCAACGATTTTATTTTGTAAACAGCATGAGAAGTGCGATAACCCATGTCAAAAGAGGAAGCGCTTCGATCAAACCAACACCGATAAACATCATACCTTGCAATGAACCTTTAGCTTCCGGCTGACGAGCCGTGCCTTCAATTGCCCTGGAAATAACGTTACCATTACCCAAAGAAGCTCCCAGAGCCGCAAAACCAGCAGCAAGACCTGCACCTATCATAGCAGCAGCACTTACATCCATGTGAATAATCCTCCTTAGAATTAAAAATCTTTTGTTTTAAACTTTTTTAAAAAATTTTCATGTCTTAGTTTGAACACTATTCAATTTAATGATCCGTACTTACAGCTTGAGCAATATAAGCAATTGTCAGTACTGTAAATACAAATGACTGGATCGCCCCAATAAAGATGCTGAATCCAAGCCAAATAGGCATCGGGAGAATTCCACCGAATACCGATTTGCCAGGCAGCATCAAAATGACGCTGATCAGTACTTCACCTGCAAAGATATTACCAAATAGACGGAAAGCCATGGTCATCGGTTTAGACAGCAAATCAATGAAGTGAATCGGCAGGAAAACCGGGAAAGGTTCAATAAAATGATGAAAATAATGAACCCCTTTATGCTTGATGCCCAGTGAAATAACGATAATGATTGTCAGCAGGGCCAGAGCCATTGTTGTGTTGATATCCGCAGTCGGAGATGCCAAAGTAGCGTGTCCGAATATTTCGTTGAGACCAGCGAACTCTACATGCTTAAAAATGGGTTGAAAGAAATTAGGAATTAGGCCCAGCATATTCGAGAAAAAAATAAACATGATCAGAGTTACCAGGTAACTGAGCATTGGTGCACCCTTTTTATAGTCCATGTTTTCGGCTACAAGCCCTTTTACTAAGTCAATCACCCATTCCAGAATGTTCTGAAGTTTGCCTGGTTTGCCACTTGTCAAATTTCGCACGGCTAAAAACACAAAGATCAGCAAAATAGCCATGGCTATCCAAGTCATCATTAATGTTTTTGCTCTAAATGTCCCGTTTCCCAGATGCCAAAGGAGAATATGCTCCATTCATTGCTCACCCCCTTTCATTCTTATTCTTTATTGACAATACAAGGGGTATAATTACACCCACTGCAATCCCCCCGGCCAACATAAGAAGCCAATCCTGACGAAACCTTGCTACGACAGCAACAACCATTGAAACAAATCCCAACCGTGAGAACAAGTTTATCATATATGCCCGCAAAGCTGATTCCATTGTCTTGTCCATTACTTTGCGTGTGAAACGGAAAAGCATTTGAACATTAAGCATACCTGTCAGAAAACCGATCAGAAAACCTATAAGGGGATCGTACTTTGTGAATAATATCCCAAAGCAAACCCCCGAAGTAACTATAGAAGAAAGTATTACCGCGATTCTACGACTCATCGTTGGATTTTCCCAATCTTTGAAGTGTGTAAATCATGTAGGCTAACCCAAGTCCCACACCTAGCAGCATTAAAATTAAAGTGAATATGTAGGTGCTTCCAAATAGTGTATCGAGGTACTGGCCTACAAAATATCCTGCTGCAGTTGTCCCGGCTAATGCTCCGGAAATAGATGATCCTATAGCCATAAACTTAACCACTTTTCCCATTTTAGGATTTTTGGCCATCTAAGCTCCCCGATTCTTCATCGCTTTACGCATGTTTCCCTTATCTTTTTAAACTATTCCAATCTTCCTGAATACTCAATTAACAATAATTTTCTAACATTTCTGCATATAAATCAAGTCATTTCTTTCATTTACGATTAATTATTTACTTAAGGGTTTTCTCTTATACATTTTATTTGTTATTTAGTACTATTTCAGCAATTTTTTGACTGGCATATCCGTCTCCGAAAGGATTTACCGCAGCAGACATCCTGTTGTATCTCTGCATATCCGACAACAGAGTTCTCAGCCCTTGTAAAACGCTGTCATAATTTGTCCCCACCAGCTCAACCGTGCCGGCCGAGACTGCCTCCGGCCTTTCTGTGGTGTCCCGCACGACCAGAACAGGTTTGCCCAAAGAGGGGGCCTCTTCCTGAATCCCTCCGGAATCCGACAGGATAAGGTATGCTTTGGCCTGAAGATTAACAAAGGGCTCATAGTCCATCGGCTCGATCAGATAGACCCTTTCCTGTTCCCCTAAAACCTCATTAACGACTTGTCGGACCATTGGATTCTTATGCATGGGAAAAACAACATAGACATCTTCAAATTCTTCCAAAACTGTCTTCAATGCCTGATAGATTTGCCGCATAGGCTCGCCCCAGTTCTCCCTGCGATGTGTGGTCATCAAAATCAGGCGCTTATCCCGTTCCTTTTCAAGGACAGTCTGAAGCTCAGAACTCTCAAAAATAAAATCTTCCTTAACAGTTGCCAATAGGGCATCAATCACTGTATTCCCTGTTACATAGATTGTAGACGATAATACCCCTTCATGCAAAAGGTTGTTTTTGGAAACCTCCGTAGGGGCAAAATGCAAATCTGTCAGGACTCCGGTTAGCTTCCGGTTAATCTCCTCCGGCCAGGGCGAATATTTATCCCCTGTTCTTAAACCTGCTTCAATATGCCCTACTTTAATCTTCTGGTAAAAAGCCGCTAAAGCTGTTGCAAAAGTCGTTGTCGTATCTCCCTGGACCAGAACGATATCCGGCCGGTCTTGGACAAAAATTTCCGACATGCCGGTTAAAACCTTGGATGTAATGTCCGCCAGAGTCTGCCCATGCTTCATTAAATCCAGATCATAATCCGGAATGATCTGGAACAGGGCCAAAACCTGGTCCAGCATTTCCCTATGCTGGGCTGTAACCGCAACCTTGCACTCTACCTCCGGTATTTCTTGAAAAACCTTGACTACCGGAGCCATTTTAATGGCTTCCGGTCTGGTGCCAAATACAATCATGACCTTATATTTTCGAATCTTATCCTGTGTCATATGCAAATCACCGGCTCCCTCCAGCTAATCCCTTTCATTCTTTTACACATTATAGCATAACGCAGCGGTACGCAGTTTAACTTTCAAAGCGAATATTCCTCTTCATTCCATTTTCATCCAGAAAGACAACTCTCTTAATCATGGCGTTCTTAATCATCCGGCGGCATAGCAGACAGGGCTCACTTGGTGCCGGTTCGCCATTACCGTGATACCCTGCCACATAGATGGTCCCATTCTGCATTTTAACAGGATCACCGGCAATAATCGCGTTTTGTTCAGCGTGCACTGCTACACAAAGCTCATATCTTTCTCCCGGAGGGATATTTCTTTCCTCCCTGGTGCATTTTTTGATGTCAATGCAATTATCCTCTCCGCGCGCCGCTCCATTATACCCGGTACTGACAATGATATTGTCCTTCACGATCACAGCACCATAGTTTCGCCGCAGACAGGTCGATCTTCTGGAGATCAGCCCGGCAAGCTCTAAAAAATACTCATCCCAGGAAGGTCTTGGGTTACCCATCATTTTCCTCCTCATCCCATAAATCTATCAACAGGTTTATTATATCAAAATTTATATTGAACCGGACTATTGCGGGATGACAAAAACAAACGATCCCTCTTAAAACGGGATCGTTTGTTTTGTCATCTTTTTATTTCTCGTCAATAAGCAGAGGAAAAAGTCTATTCTCTTCAAGTTCCACCCTATTGAGGATTTCACCGATAATCCTGTTCGTGTCTTCGATAAAAATACCCGGTTCATTTTTGATTGCTTTGGGATCAGAGATATATTTGTGTTTATAATTGTCAAAATGCCTTTTGACATGGCTCATTTCCCGCATATACAACTCTGCAATCTCCCGGACGTTTTCATCATCATGCTCCATGAGAAAAGGATACAAATACTCATCTTCATATTGCAAATGGGTCTGAATAATATTACTGATCGTCCCTATTTTCAAGGCTATCCAAAGATGGTTTTTCAGCACTTCCTCTTCATTATAGACATCCTCCAGAAGCTCCCTTAATGCTACTCTCATTTCATCATGTTGTTTTTTGGTCTCGATTTGATACATATGAATCGCCTCCTAACCAACTTTGCAGCTATTTATCCGATGCCAAATAGAGGGGAAATTTCTGACATAAATCAGCGACAATCGCTTTAGCCTGCTCCAGCTTGCTTTCATCAGAACCGGCGGTAATGGCCAAGTTAATCGCTTCAGTTATTTTCTCCATTTCCGGTTCTTTCATTCCCCTGGCCGTTACGGCAGGCGCGCCGATTCGAACTCCACTGGTCACAAAGGGGCTTTCCGGATCAAACGGAATGGTATTCTTATTTACTGTGATCCCCACATCATCAAGAACCCTTTCCGCAACCTTACCTGTCACATTTTTGCTGCGAACATCAAGCAGAACCAAATGATTATCCGTACCACCGGAAACCAAACGGAACCCTCTGGCGATAAATCCCTTAGCCAGAGCCTGGGCATTGTTGATGATCCGCTGTTGATACTCTTTGAATTCCGGCTTCAGTGCTTCACCAAAAGCAACCGCTTTGGCCGCTATCACATGCATCAGCGGACCGCCTTGAATCCCAGGAAAAATTGATTTATCAATTTTCTGGGCAAATTCTTCCTTGCAAAGAATAAGTCCGCCGCGCGGACCGCGGAGGGTCTTATGCGTTGTCGATGTCACAAAGTGGGCATGCGGAACCGGGCTGGGATGCAGACCGGTCGCGACTAGCCCGGCAATGTGGGCCATGTCAATCATCAGGTATGCCCCTACCTCATCCGCGATTTCCCGCATTACGGCAAAATCGATGACTCTGGGATAAGCGCTTGCTCCGCCAACCAGCATTTTGGGTTTGCATTCCAGGGCAATCGCACGCAGTTTGTCATAATCCACCACTTCAGAGTCTTTTTCCACTCCATACTCAACAAAATTGAAATACGCTCCCGATAGATTGACCGGGCTGCCATGGGTCAGGTGTCCGCCATGAGAAAGGTTCATCCCCATGACGGTATCTCCGGGCTTAATCATGGCGAAATAGACAGCAGTATTTGCCTGTGCGCCGGAGTGAGGCTGAACATTCGCGTGTTCAGCGCCAAAAAGCTTTTTCACCCGGTCTCTGGCCAGGTTTTCGACAATGTCAACATATTCGCAGCCGCCATAATACCGTTTGCCGGGATAACCTTCAGCATACTTATTTGTCAAAACCGAGCCCTGAGCCGCCATAACGGCCCTGCTGACAAAGTTCTCCGAGGCAATCAACTCAATTTTATTTTCCTGCCGGCCCTGCTCCAATTCAATAGCTTCAGCTACTTCAGGATCCTCAGGCGCGATATACTTCAAAATATAGTCCATATGAATCGTTCCTCTCCTTCATTATGATTCAATTTTAATTTTCTTTTATTTTAAGGTATTCAATCCTTATTCGGCAACAATTCTTTAGATATTTTCCAATGCAGAAAGCATTTCCACCCTTTTCGCATGCCTGCCTCCGGCAAAAGAAGCCTTTACAAAGGTATCCACAATATCCAAAGCCAGTCCTGCTCCAATCACTCTTGCTCCCAACGCCAGAACGTTGGCATTATTATGTTCTCTGGCCATACGCGCCATATAACTGTTTACACAGAGCGCGGCCCGGATTCCTTTTACCTTATTCGCGGCCAGAGAGATCCCGATACCTGTACCACAGATAACAATACCTAAGTCAGCCTTCTTTTCCATTAGTGCTTGTCCCACAGCGGCCCCGAAAGAAGGATAGTCTACTGATTCGCAGGAGTCCGTTCCATAGTCGGAAACTTCATACCCCGATTCCCGCAAGTATTCCTTGATTTCCTCCTTAAGAAGATACCCTCCATGATCAGCGCCAAGTGCAATCTTCATCAGTCATCCGCTCCTTTGCCCTTCGTTAATACCTTTGCCATTTCCTTCAGCATTTCCTTCAGTTCTTCCCTACAAAAACAGTATTCCTCAACAGATCCTCCCCAGGGATCGCTCACATCTTTATCCTTGCCTGCCCAGATACCAAGACGCTTAATCTTTGGCCCAAATTCGGGGAAAGATATCTTAAGCTGCCTCTCCTGAACAGAAGTCATTGGCACAATCCAGTCTGCCCAGGCTAACTTACCTTCCGTGATCATCGCCGCACAATGATCGTTCAGATCAATTCCCTCTTCCTCCATCACCAGAACAGCGTGATGACTTGCGGCTGATCCTTCCCAAGCGTTCAAACCTGCCGACCCAATAGAAAATTCCTCCGGGAAAATCTCTCCAGCCAATCCTGCGGCCATCGGGCTGCGACAAGTATTGCCTGTACATACAAAAAGCATGTTCATCCTTATTATACCTCTTTCTTCAATCCGGCAGCAAAGTTAACCCAAGTGTATGTAGAAAATCGCCGTAAAACACATTTTGATCCCTATTCCCAGAAGAATGCACCCGCCGAGAACCTGAGCATTACTGCCTAACCCTGTTCCCAGTTTATTTCCTAACAAAATGCCGCCACCTGTCATGATCCCGGCGGTCAGGCCAATAATGATGATCGCCCGCAAAATATCGTTGACCATGGTACCCAGAGAAAATCCCATACTCCAAGCGTCAAGACTTACACTAAAAGCGAGGACATACAGTCTCCAGCTTTGTAAACCGGCCACCTGTATGGAGTCTCCGTTCCCCTTTAACACATTGTAGATCATTTTGAGACCGAGTGCCACAACGAGAATTGCTCCAAAAACAGAAGCCACAATCCCAAAGAGGTCTCCTGCCATACTCCCCAGACAGAATCCAGCCCACGGCATAAAAACATGAAAAAGCGCAATGGTCAGCACCATTCTCCAGACAAACGCCTTCCGTATTCCTGTAAGGCCTAACGCCAAGGCAAAAGAAAATGCATCCATCCCCAGCCCTACAGCAACCGCAATCACCCATAAAGTACCTGACATTCCGTTTCACCACTCTTATCGGGCTTTGAATGATACCTTATATCATTGTATTTATTTTTTCCCGGTTAAGAACCTTTTGCCTGCCGCCTTACGCAATCTGTTCATAAACGCAAGTCCGATCCCTTCCGCAGGCATCCCTTCAACGAAAATCATCTCCATATTTTGCCGGTCACAGAGTCTTAACCCCTCATACAGCCTGCGGGCAGCCTTACCCGGGTTTGTTCTGGCGCCCATGACAAAAATCAGTTCCAGCTTCTTCTTTTCTTCGTCCTGAAGCATTTCCTCTGTTTCCCGCAGACAAAGCAGCGCCTTTTTGGGTGTTGCCGCGTATTCAGCCAGGCCTTCCCGGATCTCCTGTAAAACTTCACTGCCGTCCCCGGACAAAAGATGCACTTCTCCCTCCGGGGCATAGTGCCGGTATTTCATTCCGGGCGCTTTGGGCACAATATTTTCTGTATTCATTTCGGTTAAAAATGGATCAACCTCTACTTTGCCCAACACTTCCTCAAGCTGCTCCCTGGTAATCCCGCCTGGCCTTAAGATTACGGGGATTTCTTCGGAAAGATCCAAAACCGTTGATTCCAGACCGATTGCACATTTGCCGGCATCGATCATCAGAGGGATCCGGCCCTGCAAATCCTGCCAGACATGTTCTCCATCCGTGGGACTCGGTTTTCCTGACAAGTTTGCACTGGGCGCCGCAAGCGGGCACCCGGAAAGTCTAATCAGACTGAGCGCGACAGGATGATCAGGCATCCGAAAGGCAACAGTCTTTAAGCCACCGCTTATCACATCAGGGATGAACTCTGCCTTGGGAAGCACCATAGTAAGTGGTCCCGGCCAAAACGCCCCGGCACAGATCTCCGCCTTATCGTTCCAAAAACTTGTCAGCCTCCGGGCCTCCTCTAAATCCGCGACATGAAGAATGAGCGGGTTATCCGCCGGTCTCCCTTTGACCTTGAAAATTTCGGCACAAGCCCTGGGATTTAAAGCATCCGCTCCCAAGCCATAAACTGTTTCCGTTGGGAAGGCCACCAGATTGCCCGCTTTAATTAATTGAGCAGCTTCTTTAAGCTCATTCTCTAAACTCAGCCATTGCTCCTGATTCAATTTTCCACAATATTTTTGATCTAAAACCAATCTTTTTGTTTTCATCATACCGTTCAACCTTCCACAAGGATCATCCTGTTTAAACCGGCCAGATCATTGAAAACCTTTGTTGAATATCCTTTCTCCGCAAACAATTTGCAAACTGCAGGCGCCTGAGCGGAACCGATCTCGGCAAGAAGCTTCCCTCCTGGATGGAGGAAATCGCCCGCTTGCGCGGCCAGCCTGCGATAGATTTCCAGCCCATCCTCTCCCCCGCAGAGCGCCAGATGAGGTTCTCGTAATACCTCCGGTGAACAATCCTCCATTTCCGGCAGCGACACATATGGGGGATTAGTCAAAATCCAATCAAACTTTTGGTTGGCAACGGGAGTAAACAAATCACCCTGTCTAAAATCGATTTCAACACCATGCTTGACCGCATTTTGCCTGGCTACTGTTAGCGCATCCTCCGAAATATCCACAGCGGTTATCTTGACACCCGCAATATAGCGGGCGGCAGCAATTGCCATCACACCGCTTCCTGTCCCCAGGTCAAGAAGAGAATATTCCTTGTCCTTACCAGCTCTTTTCTCTGCAAGTTCAATTAGTTTTTCGATCAGCATTTCTGTCTCAGGCCTCGGAATCAGGACCCTCCGGTCTACATAGAAATCAAGACCCATGAATTCACGGGTCTTGACAAGATAGGCCAAAGGTTCTCTTTTTCCCCGTTGCTCCAAAAGCTCCATAAATCTGTCGGCCTGGATGGAGGTCAGGGTGCCCTCCCTTTCCAGATATAACCGGTCCCTTGATATCCTCAGAGAATGAGCGAGTAAAAGATCAGCCTCGGTACGGGGATCATCCACCCCTCTTTCGGCCAGATAAAGAGCACCCTCTCTCAGATGGTCAATGATTGTTGTTTTCTCTATTCTTGTGTCCATGGCAATCCTACCCGCCTTATCTTACCGCTGACTTCAGCCTTTCTTCCTGGTCCTTAGCGATCAGAGCATCGATAATCTCTTGAATATCCCCCAACAAAATGTTCTCCAATTTATGCAAAGTCAAGCCGATTCTATGATCAGATACCCGGCCCTGCGGAAAATTATAAGTTCGGATTCTCTCACTGCGGTCCCCGGTTCCCACTTGACTTTTCCGCTCCTGGGCAATTTCCCCCATGGCCTCCTGCTGAGCCTTTTCCAAAAGTCTGGCCCGTAAAACCTTGAGAGCCTTATCTTTGTTCTTATGCTGGGATTTTTCATCCTGACAGGAAACTACAATACCCGTCGGAATATGGGTCACTCTCACTGCGGACTGAGTGGTATTCACCGATTGTCCGCCGGGACCGCTGGAACAAAAAATATCTATCCTGATCTCATTAGGGTTGATTTCAATATCCACATCTTCTGCTTCCGGAAGTACAGCTACAGTAGCCGTAGACGTATGAATGCGTCCTCCGGATTCCGTACTCGGAATACGCTGGACACGATGTACCCCGCTCTCATACTTCAGCATACTGTAAGCTCCCCGTCCCTCAACCATAAAGATAATTTCTTTAAACCCACCGATATCCGTATAACTGGCGCTGAGCATTTCCGTTTTCCAGCCCTGTTCTTCGGCATACCGGGAATACATTTTATAGAGATCCCCGGCAAAAAGCGCAGCTTCTTCCCCTCCGGCTCCCGCTCTGATTTCCATAATAACGTTTTTTTCATCATTAGGGTCCTTGGGCAACAACAGTATCTTCAGTTTTTCTTCATACTCTTCTTTTCTATTTTGCAATTCGTCGATCTCACTCTGTGCAAATTCCCTCATTTCAGAATCCAATTCTTCCTCAAGCAAAGCCTGGGCATCCTTCAGCTGTCTGAATATTTCCTTATATTCCCGAAATCCTTCTACAATTTCAGCTATTGCGGCCTGAGCCTTGGCATTTTTTTGGTAAGCTGCTTGATCGCTGAAAATTTCCGGATTACTGAGCAATTCGGTTATTTCGTCATACTTTTTCTCTATTTCTTCCAGCCGTGCAAACATGTTTCCCTCTCCATTCTAGTTTAATGTCTGTCCGGTTTCTATAACACCCTTCAGGGCGGCAATTGCCACTTCTACCTGGTCATCCTCCGGCTCTCTGGTTGTCAGCTTCTGCAGCAGCAGCCCGGGTGTGATCAGTATGCGGACACCAAAAGAATCAGCATGCCGGCCTGTAAACTTGAGAATTTCATAAGATACTCCGGCTACTACAGGCATCAAGACGATACGTGATACAATTCGCCACCATAATGGCTCAAGTCCGAGAAAAGCAAATATAATGATGCTGACAACAACCACAATGAGCAGAAAACTCGTTCCGCACCGCGGATGAAGCGTAGAATGCTTTCTGGCGTTTTCTACCGTTAATTCTTCCCCGGCCTCATATAAGAAAATCGTTTTGTGTTCCGCACCGTGATATTGAAAGACCCGCTGAATATCCTTGAGCCTGGATATTAACAGAATATACGCTACTAATAAGGCCAGCCGGATCAAGCCTTCAAGCAGGTTCTGAAGAACCGTGCCGCTGACATGCTCTCGAAGCATATCGGCCGAAAGTGTAGGAACCCCTACAAACAGCACTATTCCGGCAAATAAAGCAACCGCCACCGTTAAAAAGGTTTCCCAGAAGGAAAGCTCCTCCCCCTCTTCTTCCCCGATTGCCCTGTTGGCTGAAAACATCATCGCCTTCATTCCTGTGATCAATGAATCAATTAACGCTACGAATCCTCTGATTACCGGCAATTTAAAAAACTTCTTTTGCGGCCAGGAACTGAGTTTTTCTTTTGTCACTTCTATTTCACCACTCGGCAGGCGGAGAGCTATGGACATTTCTTTTGACCCACGCATCATAACCCCTTCGATTAAGGCCTGACCGCCATACTGAACCGGTTTTTTCATCCTGCACCTCCAAAAATATTGAAAAGCAGAGCTTGTGGCTCTGCTCCGCGTTTCTTATAGCAACGACCACAGGTCGTTGATTTATTGCATTCCGTATTTCTTTTTAAAGCGATCCACACGCCCGCCGGCATCAACAAATCTTTGTACACCTGTAAAAAACGGATGGCACTTGGAACAAATTTCAACTTTTATATCCTTTTTGGTGCTTCCTGTATCAATAACATTGCCACAGGCACATACTATTGTGGTCTGCTCATAATTTGGATGTATTTTTTCCCTCACAACCGGTCACCTGCCCTTCTCTACCGAATCCGGCTAACTTTGAAGTCAACTTTAAATATTTTAACATAACTATGTATGAAAGGTCAAGAAAGACCAAACCCAAAGTTGTTAAAAAACTCCCTTAATCGCATACTTCGGCTTTTTGGCAAAAAGGTGCTTTGCTTCAATAAAACGCACCGTACCTGTCTTGCCACGCATAACTAAAGTATGAGTTGTGGCTCCGTCAGTATTAAAGGTAACTCCCCTAAGCAGAGGACCTTCTGTAATTCCCGTAGCGGCAAAAAAGATATCGTCGGTGTTTACCAGATCATCCAGCTGCAGCAGTTTATTGATATTTTTAATACCCAGTGCCTGCGCGCGTTTGATATCCTCTTCATTCTCAGGCCAGAGCCTCCCCTGCATTTCCCCACCGATACAACGTAAGGCGGCGGCAGCCAGAACTCCTTCAGGCCCCCCTCCAATACCCATCATCAGATCAATCCCGCTTCCTTCGATACCACAGGCAACTGCCGGGGCGACATCACCGTCCGATATCAGCCTGATCCGGCAACCGCTGGCTCTCACTCTGGAAATCAGCTCATAATGACGCGGCCGGTCCAGAATCACCACTGTCAGATCTCGAAGCTGCTTCTTTAAAGCCTTGGCGACATTATTCAAATTTTCCTCAACCGGGGCGTCAAGATTAATACAGCCTGCTGCCTGCGGGCCTACAGCAATCTTGTCCATATACATATCCGGAGCGTGCAAAAGGCCATATCTCTCCGTAATGGCCATCACCGCAATAGCACCAGGCAATCCTTTAGCCACAAGATTCGTTCCTTCTAATGGATCAACCGCAATATCAAGCTCAGGCTGTTCCCCGTTACCCAGCTTTTCCCCGATGTAAAGCATCGGCGCCTCATCCATTTCTCCTTCACCAATGACAACCGTACCGTCCATATGAATGGTGTCAAATAGAGATCTCATGGCTTCGACCGCCGCATCATCAGCCGCCTCCTTGTCTCCTCTGCCCACCCAGCGGGCCGAGGCAAGTGCCGCCGCTTCAGTAACACGGGCAAATTCCATGGTAAGCTCACGTTCCAACTTTTTTATCCCCCAATTCCGTCTATTCATTTCAGCCATTTTTCAAATAGCTTTATTTAAAGTACCCTTACTTTATTGAATCACCTTTTCTGCCAATCAGCAAGGAATTTTTCTATTCCGGCTGAAGTAAGAGGATGTTCAAAGAGTCTGAGCAGTACCGCATAAGGGACAGTTGCCACATCAGCACCTACTCTTGCCGATTCCAATACATGCAGCGGGCTCCGTATGCTGGCGGCAATAACCCGGCAATCGAGATCATACAACTCATAGATCCGGCAAATGTCATTCAGTAAGCTGATCCCGTCTTCTCCAATATCATCCAGCCTGCCCAGAAACGGACTGACATAAGATGCTCCCGCCCTGGCAGCCAGCAAGGCCTGAGTTGGTGTAAAAACCAGAGTGACATTTGTCTTAATCTTCTCGGAATTGAGTGTCTTTACCGCCCTGAGTCCTTCATGTGTCATTGGAATCTTCACGACAATATTGGGATGAATAGCCGCCAGCTCCCTGCCTTCGGCAATCATTCCCTCACCATCCAAAGCGATGACTTCCGCGCTGATCGGCCCGTCAACAATAGCCGCAATCCTACGGATCATCTCAAAAAAATCACCCTCTTCTTTGGCGACGAGGCTGGGATTTGTGGTCACGCCTGCTATTACTCCCATATTCCAGGCCTTTTCTATCTCATTAAGATTTGCTGAATCAAGAAAAAAACGCATTTTGATCCTCCCGGCATTAACCCTTGTTCACAACCAAAGGCTTAGTTCAAAGTGTCGGCTGATTCCTCTGTTATGCCTTACCGCTGCTGCCAAATACTCTTATTTTTTCTCTGATCGTCTCAATCGCCGCCTCCCGGGCCGGTGTCAAGATCTTGCGCGGATCAATCTCTTTAGGATTATCCTGAATAGCCTTGCCGGCCGCATAGACAAAAGCTTCTCTGATGTTCGTATCAATATTTACTTTGCAAACACCCAGGGAAATCGCCTGGCGAACGGCATCATCCGGTACTCCTGATGATCCGTGCAGAACAATCGGTGTAGAAACCAATTTGACAATCTCCCGCAAACGGTCAAAATCCAGTTTTGGAATACCCTTATATTGTCCATGTGCCGTTCCTATCGCCACCGCCAAAGCGTCTACCCCTGTTTCATCACAAAACGTTTTCGCTTCCACAGGATCGGTAAAAAAAGCATCCTTTTCCGAAACACTGATATCATCTTCAGTACCGCCGATTTTTCCAAGTTCTCCTTCAACCGAGACCCCAAGGGGCCGGGCTACCTCAAGCACTTTTTTGACAAGGGCGATATTCTCTGCCAAAGGATGTTTGGAGCCGTCAATCATAACCGAACTAAACCCATGACGGATACACAGCATACACTGATCGAAACTTGTGCCGTGATCTAAATGAAGGGCGACCGGAACACTGACACTTTTCGCAGCAATTTTTGTCAGCCCAGCTATATAATGAATCCCCGCATATTTGATCGCTCCCTGACTGGCCTGGATAATAACCGGCGATTTTTCCGCTTCGGCCGCAGTAACAATGGCCTGAACAATTTCCATGTTATTGCAGTTAAAGGCTCCGACCGCATATTTGCCTTGCTGCGCTTTCTGAAGAAGATCTTTTACTGGAACAAAACTCATGATAATCATTCCTCCAAATTTATTGTTTTTTTATCCAAGATTTCTCCCTCTGTAAGGGATTATTGATCAGCGTTGTCATATTTTCTTCCAAAGATATTGCCGCCATATGGTCAATTTTAGAAAGAATCTCTTTATCTGCTGCAGAAATCATCCCCACGGCGTGGCATTTCTCACAGATAATCTCAATCCCTTCCGGCAAAATTTCGACTGCTAAATTATTATTGCCGCATTTACATCCTAATAAATCAGCCTCGGCCATTTTACCGATTTTTTCCATCAAAGCATAGATAATAAAAAAGTATTCAAAATCATTGTCCGGTTCCTCATCATTCACCAGCTGTGAAGCAAATTGCACAAACCCTTGCTTCATTTCCTGACATAATCCCGTTATGGAATTCCTTTTTCCGATATAACCTATTGGAAGCTTTTTGACTTGACATTCAAGCTTAAGAACATCTTCCCCCCATACGGCAGAGCGTTTAGCCACAATTTGGTGGGTCTTGCCACAATAAATACAAGGATATTCAATCCGGAATTTACTGTCCTCGATTTTTAATATGGTCAGAAGAGGGGCTCCGCATGAACAGGAAAAATACTCCTTATTAAAGTGGGAAAATGCGAATCGAGAAAGCGTTCTGAAATGTAGTTCCCCGCATTTAGAACATTGAACCCCGACCATTGTATCCGTCAAAATGATCATAATCCCCACCTCTTTCTGGCAACTATATTCGTCACTTCTGAATTTATTCCTGCCGCCATACCGGAGAATTGTTTCTTTTACTCTTCTTTTTCCCTGAGAACATCTTTAATCTGCTCTCTCAGCTCATTAATATCGAAAGGTTTAATAATAAATCCGACCACACCCAGTTCTTCCGCAGTATTGATATGTTCTTGATCTCCATAGGCCGTCATCATAATTACCTTGATTTGGCGATCATTTTCTTCTCTGATCTTTTTCAGAACATCTATCCCGTTCATTCCAGGCATCTTAACATCCATAAGAAGTAAATCAGGCTTAAATTCAGACATGATTTCCAGAGCTTTTACTCCTGAAGCACAAGTCTCAATTTCATAACCACAATCTTTGAACACTTCTGTTAACAATCTTCTAATTCCAACTTGATCATCCACTATTAAAATTCTAGGCATTTGCATTACTCCCTTTCCGGTTTCTTCATGTCCCAAGTTGTAACTATTGGATATTCTGTATTTAGCTGGAAAAATCCTTCTGCGACCTTTCTTTTCAGAAGATATTCTTTATTATTAATGTAATACCGTTCAATTCTGGGATTGGCATTCGTTCTTCTTAAAGGGACCTCAACAATGTCCCCTGCCTGACACTCCGCCGCACCAATATCCAATACTGTCAGCTGCATCCCGATTTTTCCGGCAACCTTGACAGGCCGGCCGTTCAGCGTCAACTTTTCCCGGCCAAGATAAATGCCGCCGTAAGCAGCGATATTTTTAATGATGATTTTCATTAAATCAGCCAGGCCTTGGGGAACCAGCCTTGGCTCTACACCGAATCCATCTGTATACCCTGCTGAAATCACGGCTAGTCTGGTATCTTTTTTGCAGCGGTATAAACTTTGATAGCCGACAAAAGTGCCTTTGGGAACCTCACGGATATACAATATTCTTGCTTTTGCTTTCCAGGGATCTTTCAGCTCTATGCTGCCGGCAAAAAACTGGGAGGGTAGATGCCCCAACAAAAGAGTCCCTACTCTGACAAATTCATGGTGCATTTCAGGAAAATCTAAAAAAGCGGCACTATTACAGACGTGTTTAATCGGAATGTTAATCCCTAAGCCTTCTAATCTCTCACAAGCACTCAGAAATTTGCCGTATTGTCTCTTTGTATAAGCGTTATCCCGCTGGGCCGCCCTGGCAAAGTGGGTAAAAGCTCCCTCTACCTTAACAAAACGCGCTGTCTGTAAAAACCCTGCTAATTGCGGCAGTATCCCGACCATCAACCCGGTTCTGCCCATTCCTGTTTCAATTTTTAGATGGACATTAATCTCCGCATGATGTTTCGCACAAATCTCCTCCAGCAGTGGAACCCAGGAAGCTTCCGGCAAAGAAAGGGAAAGCTCTTTGCGGATGGCTGATTCCCAGTCGGCAGGCCTTGTTGGGCCTAATACCAGGATCATCCCCTCAATGCCGTTTTCTCTCAGGATGGCTCCTTCTTCAACCGTTGTTACAGCAAACTCCCGGCAGCCTTCCTCCTGCAGCGCTTGAGCGACAGCAACAGCTCCAAGGCCATAGGCATCGGCTTTCACCACGGCCAGGCAGCGGGTACCGGGGGAAAGTTTCTTTTGTATTTCCCAATAGTTATGTACAACTGCATCAAGGTCCACCTCAATCCATAAATTGGACATTATTTACCCCTTCTAAAGCGAGCCAGCAATCCTTTCAGCTTGCCCGAATACAACTTTTCCGCTGTTTGCCAGAACCTATAGAAAAAAGGACGGTAAATATAATCCCATTCCCCAATAAATTCTGTAAATTCGCCATTAAACCCTTTTTTAAATCGATATAAGCCATATAAAGGATTATCTTCGGAAAGATCTCCGGATACTCCTCGAAAATCGTAAAGGGTACAGCCCATTTTTTTGGCCCAGCGAATCATTTCCCACTGAATCAAATAATTGGGCATGACTTTGCGGTGGGCATTGGATGATGCTCCATAAATATACCAGGCCTTTTGACCGGTAAGGAAAGCAAATGTTCCGGAAATGATTTCCCCTTCGTATTCCGCAACGAAAAGCTGCCCAAATCCGGCGGGAACCAGCGTATCATAAAGATCTTCAAAATAGGAATAAGCCCTGACCAGAAAATGATCCCTTTCCGTCGTCTCTTTAAGCACTTCATAAAACTTCGGCAGCTCTTGTCTGGTACCTGTACGGATTACCACACCTTTCTTTTCCGCCAAACGAATATTATAACGGGTCTTTTGCTGCATATTTGCCAGCAAACACTCTTCGTCAGGCGAGATATCCAGACGAAAAACAAACCTGGGCTGAACCCCTTCAAAATTTTTTCCGGCATCTAAACGGTGAAAATTGTGGGTGAGAAAATATTTCTCCAGTTCTTTATCTGCAGCGGCAATATCCGGATCAATTTTAAGGAGAATGGCTTTCCTCTTTTTCGCCAAATCTTGAATTGAGGCAAGAACAGCATCAACTTTTTCTTGATCATGAAAGTCAACTACCGGGCCCCGGGGACAATAAAAAATAGGGATGCCAATTAACGGCAATTTTCTCTCAAGAACTGTCGCGGCGGCAATGATTTTGCCATCCTCCTCAAGAATCATGCGCCATGGCTGCCAGCCCGTTCTCCCCTTAATCGCTCCCCATTCCCACAATTGCATGGAATGCCCCTTCGGATGAACATTAATAAAATGATTAAAGATTTGTTTCTCATTCTCCTCCAGCCATCTGGCTGAATATTTCATTAAACAGTACCTCCCAAAAAACCAGCCTGTTTGTGCTGGTTTTTCTATTATTGCCATTTATTGTTGTTTATTGTACTTTTGATTATGATTTGTTCTGATTATTGAGAGAAGCCAGGATGAACTGCTGAAAAAGGGGATGAGGCCTGTTGGGCCTGGATTTAAATTCAGGATGATATTGGGAGGCGACAAAAAAAGGATGCTCGGGGAGCTCTGCGACTTCAACCAACCTGTCGTCAGGTGAGGTTCCTGAAAAAAACAGTCCTTTCTTCTCCAACTCCGGTCTGAACTGATTATTCACCTCATAGCGGTGACGATGCCTTTCATAGATCACTTCGTTCATATATGAGGCGTATGTAACACTTTGTTGCCTGAGCTTGATAGGAGATATCCCCAGGCGCATTGTCCCTCCCATATCTTCAATGTCTTTTTGCTCGGGCAGAAGATCAATAACCGGATACTTGCTCTCAGGATTAAATTCCGTACTGTTGGCATCCTTCATTCCGCAAATATTGCGGGCAAATTCGATTACCGCGCACTGCATACCGAGACAAATCCCAAGATAGGGCACTTTGCTTTCCCGGGCATATTGAATTGCTTTAATCTTCCCTTCAATACCCCTGTTGCCAAAACCACCCGGAACCAAAATTCCGTCCACATCTTTAAAATAGTTTTTTAGATCGAAATCCTGATCTTCCAGAGCCTCTGAGTTGACCCATTTTATTTTCACCGAAGCCTCATTCTGTGTGCCTGCGTGCCTTAATGCTTCGGCCACACTTAAATAAGCATCCGGCAAAGCGACATACTTCCCTACAATAGCGATTTCTACCGACTTACAAGGAGATTTGATCTTATTCACCATTTTTTTCCACGCAGCAAGCTCCGGCTGTGGGGCTTCGATCCCCAGGCAGCGAAGCACAATATCATCCATTCCTTCTTTTTTTAGCAGGAGCGGGACCTCGTATATGGTCTGGGCATTCATCACTGTAATAATCGCTTCCTGATCAATATCACAAAGAAGTGCCAATTTCTCTTTCAAATCTTTCCTTAGCTGATGCTCACAGCGGCAAACCAAAACATTGGGTTGTATTCCAATTCCGCGGAGCTCTTTTACCGAATGCTGGGCCGGCTTCGTCTTTACCTCTCCGGTTGCCTGAAGATAGGGCAATAAGGTAACGTGAACATAACAAACATTCTCCCGGCCCACATCACCGCGCACCTGGCGGATCGCTTCCAAAAAAGGCAGAGACTCCATATCTCCTACGGTACCGCCGATTTCCGTTATTACCACATCAGGCTGGCTTTCCCGGGCGACCCTATATACCCGTTCTTTAATCTCATTGGTGATATGAGGAATAACCTGAACAGTACCGCCCAAGTATTCTCCTTTACGTTCCTTGGTAATTACCGACCAATAGATTTTCCCTGTCGTCACATTGCTGTTCTTCGACAAGGGAACATCCGTAAAGCGCTCATAATGACCCAGATCCAGGTCTGTTTCCGCTCCATCATCTGTAACAAAAACCTCTCCGTGCTGATAAGGACTCATGGTGCCGGGGTCAACATTAATATAGGGATCAAACTTCTGAATAGCCACCTTTAATCCCCTATTCTTAAATAAGCAGCCTAGAGAAGCAGCGGTAATTCCTTTTCCCAGTGAGCTTACCACCCCTCCTGTTACAAATACGAATTTTGTCATATTAACTTCCCTTTCCAATCATCTCTTTTTTCCCTAAATGGTCTATCTTACATTCTCTCCGGTGCCGTCACCCCGAGAATTGTCAGGACATTGGCCAAGACCTGCCGGATCGCCCTGATCAGAGCAAGCCGGGCTGTCCGTAAATCAGCGTCGTCTACAAGCACTCTATGACTATTATAAAAAGAATGAAACAACCCTGCCAGCTCCATCACATACCTCGCCAGACGGTGCGGCTCGGTCATCCGGGCGGCCAGCGCGATCTCACCGGGCAAATCAGCTAATTTTTTCAACAGATCACATTCTTCCTGGCTTGCCAAAAGACTGATCTGCTTTATATCCGGTTCTACCTCATGAGCAAAGCCTTGCTCTTCTGCCTGCCGAAGAATACTGCAAAGCCTGGCATGGGCATATTGGACATAATAAACCGGATTATCCGCAGACTGTGACTTGGCCAGATCAAGATCAAATTCCACTGTAGAATCCGGATCACGCATAATAAAGAAAAATCTTGCCGCATCCCTGCCCACCTCATCCATCAATTCCTGGAGAGTGATGTATTGTCCTGATCTCTTGGACATTTTGACGATCTCGCCATCCTGAATGAGTCTGACCAGCTGCATGAGAATAATCTGAAGCCTCTCGGGATCATAGCCGAGAGCCTGCATAGCGCCTTTCATCCGGGCCACATGTCCGTGATGGTCAGCTCCCCAGATATTAATAACCTGTTCAAATCCACGTTCAAATTTATTTTTATGATAAGCAATATCCGCAGCAAAATAGGTCGGTACACCATTGCTTCTTACAACCACTTCATCCTTTTCATCCCCAAACAAAGTGGATTTCAGCCACAGAGCGCCTTCCTTTTCATAAATAAATCCCTTATCCATCATTTCCTGCATGGTTTCCTGTATACTGCCTGAATCATGAAGAGATTGTTCACTGAACCATACATCATAGTGAACTCCGAATTTGCCCAGAGTTTCTTTAATGTTCCTGATTTTTTCATTCAGAGCATACCTGACCAGATATTCCTGACGGAGTTCCGGCTCTGTTCTCAAGTATTTGTCCCCGTCAAGTTTAATCAATTCCCGGACTGTTTCGATCAGGTCTTCACCATGGTAGCCATTCTCAGGCAATGGAACATCCTGTCCCATTAGCTGCAGATATCTGGCTTCCAGAGACAGCGCAAAATGATGAATCTGATTACCGGCATCATTAATATAAAATTCCCTGCTCACTTCATAACCAGCCATACTTAACAGTGAAGCCAAACTATCTCCCAGGGCTGCCCCCCGGGCATTACCCATATGCAAAAGACCTGTTGGGTTGGCGCTGACAAATTCAACCTGAATCTTTTGCCCTTTCCCTATATCTACATGGCCATAACGCTCTCCCTTATTTAAAACCTCCGGCAGAACTTTTCCTAACCATCCGGAATCGAGTTTGAAATTAATAAACCCGGGTCCCGCAATTTCACAAGCTTTGATCCAGGTTCCTTCAGTATTTAGATGGCTGATAATCACCCCCGCAATATCCCGGGGCGCCTTTTTGGCGATCTTTGTCAGTAGCATCGCAAGATTCGTCGCCAAATCTCCATGCTGACGTTCCCTTGGCTCTTCTATGACAAAGGCCGGCAATTCGTCAAAATCGAGATCTCCTCTTTCCTTTGCCCTCTCTGCCGACTGTTTCAATCGTTCATATATCAATGCTTTTAATTCTTCGTATAAACCCATCAGTCTCCTCCTTAGGAAACACACTATAATAATTGATTGTAATACAATTCTTGATTAATTACCAGTAAGCCATTATTCCCAAATTGATTTTTCTGTTCCAATTTAAGAGGAGGGCCGCCTTAAAATACAGTTTAAGACGTCCCTCCTCCAAAAATTGAATATTTCTGTCTATGCTATTGAATGAGTTTCCCTCGGGGTGATTCGATCACCCTGTTGATTTTTTCTTCAGATCCATCTTTGGCATTAATATAAACTAAGTACTCTTCTCCAAACCCTTTGCATCTGAATTCATAACATACTGCCTCATCCGTGCCGAGCTTTGAAATGACAGCCATTCTGTTCTCAATGATCTGCAGGCCTTTTTTCAGCTTGCTCTTCGCCTGATCCAAAGTTAAAACAGGCTTGATCTCACGATCATGATGGAAAGCATAATACGGTGTTGTGTCAAGACCAATGATTTTGCCGTTATCCGTTGCGATCATCACTCTGACTTTATCCGGATACAGTCTGGCCCCCCCTGTTTGCGGCACCGCATCAATCTGGATATATGAACCAAGATCCTCAGTAGAAGTGACAACGAGCTTCCATCCCAGTTTCACCAGATAGGACTCAGCACTTTTCACCGCTTGACTGATATCGAGCTTTCTTTCATCAGTATCCCTTTGGTCATTGAAAATGGTGACGACTCCGCCTTTTTTAGATACCTCCAGGAAAGTCGTCTGGTAGGTCATCATAAAGCCGCCCATCGGCCCCTCAGATTGTCCGGTGACTGTTGGTGCCGCATTGGGATATCCGATAATCGTTAAAAAGTCTTTCGCTACGGCTTGGGCCTGGGATTCATTCACTTTTCCGGCCGGCAGCCCTAACGGCTTTTCCACATAATGGGTATCCATTTCTCCTTTATAGGAAATCGGCGGGTATTTTTGCAGGCTCACATCCAGCTGTTTTAATCCCGAACTCACGGAAGTAGGGGTTTGCGGACCCTCTGCCTGTTCTTTCGTTTCCTTATCCGGGCTGCTTTGATTGTCTTTTTCATTGCCTTCCGCCACAGTGGGAACTGTTTTATTTCCAGCTAAACCTATCTTCTGCAAAAAACCTGGTTCTTTATCCAGGAAGGCCAGATTCTGAGTCTCAACATCATTGCGCAGGGCCTGGATTGTCCGATTGATTTCAAGAACTCTCTCATGCATCGTATCAAAATTCTTTTCTTCGTCCGTGCTCAGTTGTTCTACTCCCGCAACTTTCCGGGAAACCGCCTTGCTGAAATCAGCCACTTGGTTGAGGAAGACACTGACATTACTGAGGCCCACTTCATCAGCAGGCAGGATAGAGAGGTTCTTGACTGCTAAGTCACTATTTTTCCAGACATGAGTCAAGTACATCGTCTTTTGGGCAGAGCTGTTCGCTACCTTGGCTTTTGCCATATCCGTTTCCAAATTATCCGCATTCACCGAAAGATCCGCCAAGGCCCTCTTGTATTGATTCTCCGATTCCAGCTTATACTCTTTGAGTGTATTATATTGATAGTATCCCCAGCCGACAGATACAGCCAAGGCCAGGAACAGAACGGTAGAAAGAACCATCAGTGTGCTATAACGGGTAACCTTCTTCATTTACGTCCCTCCTAGCGGGTAAAAATATGATCCCCAAGTTTCATAATCTGGGGCCGGGACCAAATAAACTTGTTGCTTGTTTTGTCCGGGTTAAAATAATATAAGGCTCCATGAGTAGGATCATACCCATTGATGGCCTCTTTGCAGGCTTTGGTTGCCTGTTCATCTGCCGGTAAATTGATTTGTCCGTCAGCAACCGCTGAAAAAGCCCCCGGTTGATAGATAATATCCGGGATAGACTTCGGAAAGAGCGAACTCTGCATTCTGTTCATGATCACCGCTGCTACGGCAACCTGACCGATATAAGGCTCCCCTCTGGCTTCCGAATAAACCGCCCGTGCCAAGAGGTTCAGGTCGGAACTCTTATAGCCTACAGCCTTTCCTCCGGCATTTTTAGATTCACCGCTGACTCTATTCAGCTCTTTGGCCGTTTCATCTCCGAAAATTCCATCAGTTTTAATCCCTCTGTTTTTTTGAAACCTTTTCAGAGCCTGTTCTGTCGCCGAGCCAAACTTGCCGTCGATCGCACCAACTGAATAGCCTAATTGGCTAAGCTTTTTCTGCAGGCTTTTGACCTCCTGGCCGCTTGAACCTTCTTTGAGAACCGTATCTCCCAGCGCCGCGTTAGCCGCAACCGAAAGCGAAAGGCACAAGACCAGAGCTACCGCTATAATTCTCGCCGGAAGCAATTTTTCATCATTTCCTTTAAATTTCATGTTTTCACCTCAACTTTCCAAAATCTCAGGCTTTTATCCTTCGAAAGCCTGGTACAAAAACTGCTTTTTTTAGTTTGTCTTATAATTCTTAAATTATCCAAACAGATCAAAAAAGAAGACCCGCTTTTCCGGTAAAAACCGGTTCCAGCGGGTCTTCTGTCTCACTGCTTATCGCAAAGGGCTATTCCTTCTTTATTTAAATTCCTAGTCTTACCAGAGCTAGAGCTTTTCAGCCTTTGACTGTTTCGGCAAATTCCCGTTCAAAAGTACGAACAGCGTTGTCTACATTAACGGTAAGACCTTGCTCCTGCAAAGCTTCCCCAATATAAGCCAAAGCTTTAATCAATGTTTGATTGGATGTATTGCCCATATGTCCAATCCTAAAACCTTTCCCCGCCAAAGTCCCCAGAGCTCCCGCAACAATCAGCCCTTTTTGGGCTAAGTCGGAACGGAATTTAACATCGTCCACACATTGGGGATAAATGACACAACTCATGGTGGGCGCAGCATCGGCTTCATCAGCCAGAATCTGCATGCCATAAACTCTCAGTGCCGCCCGAATTGCCTTCCCGATTGCCGTATGCCTGACGTATCTCGCAGGATAGCCTTCAGAACTAATAATGTCCATTCCTTTGGCATAGGCATAAATCATATTGATGGGGTGGGTAGCAAAATAAATGTTCGGCTCTCTCATAATATGGAGCCAATTCATGATATCAGCATAATAAGCGCCCACTTTTTCAAGCTTTTTTCTGGCTTCCAAAGCTTTTGGCCCAAATGCTACGATAGCTAACCCCGGAGGTACCCCAATAGCCTTTTGGGAAGCTGTAAAAACCACATCAATTTTGTATTCCGGGTGGCCGCCAAACTCTCTGCTCATATCTTCCTCGAGTGCGGCAGAGGCACAAACCCCATCCAAAATAAACAAGACCCCATATTTTTTTACTGCCGGAACCAGCTTATTCAAATCTGACACAACTCCGGTAGACGTATCGACATGAGTAACGGTTACTGCCTTAAAGCCGCCCTCCTGCAGTTTCGTTTCTATTTCTTCGGGTGTTACAGGTTTCCCCCATGCCGATTGCAAAACTTCAGCCTTTAAGCCCAGTGCCTGGGCTACACCGATGAACCTGTCGCCAAAATAGCCGTGACTGACAATGAGAATCTTGTCCCCTGGTGCCACTGTATTAATTAAAGCCATTTCCATAGACAATGTCCCTGACCCTGCTATGACAAAAACCTCTCCATCCGTGTTGTACATTTTCTTGGTCTCTGCCAGGGCTTTTTTGAAAATGGCGGCAAATCTCAAATCCGTATGAGACATGGTCTCTTGCGAAAGAGCTGCGTATATTTCATCCACTACAGGAGTAGGCCCTGGGATCAAAAGCATCTCCTTATTAGGCACTTTGTTCCCCTCCCTTGATTTTTACGACTAAAATTCATTTTAACATATTATTGCGCAAGATATTAACCGTCAAAAATTTTTTTTGTTTTTCTGCCGGAAATTCAACTGATTTTCTGTCCAATGCTTCTTAAATTGGTTCAGATTGCTGATTGCCGCGATATTCTTCTATTGCCATTTTCCATTGATCCCTGGCCAGATTCACCAGTTTTATGTACCTGCTGCGATCTTCGTGTTCAACCACACTCTGAAAATACTGTAAGCTTTCCTGATAATTGCCCAGCCGGCGATTAAGTTCTCCAATCAAATAAAGAATTTGAATTTCGGTCATCGCCGTACCGGCAAAATCCGTATTGATAAACGATGTTTCATATTCTTTCGCTGCCAAAGCTAAAAAACGTTTCTCAGAATCAAGATCTCCCTGCTTACGGTAAATCCAAGCCAGCCTCATACAAAGATTGGCAAAAACAATATGACGTTGCTCTGCTAACTCCGCCGAGTAAATGGCAAGCTTATAAGTCCTAATCCCTTTTTCCCTATCTCTGTCTGAACAATAAAAGCTTCTGTCCCACTTATCCGCAATCTGACTTTCGATCTTCTTCTTCGTGAGCGCACCAATGTAATCGGAAAACTCGTCTGAAAAAGCAAAACCGCAAGCTGGGCAGACATTCACATAATAATATAAGGGGTTCTCACTTTCTTCTTGATAATGCGGGCAGAAATCACTGTCTGTCTTAAACGATTTTGCAAAGGTGGAACGGACCTTTTTGGTTTTAAAATGCTTTCCGCAAAAAATGCATTTTACATTTTTGTCGTACAAAGGTTCCACCTGTCTTTTCTCATTACTCATTTTCAATTCTCATTCTCCTCATCTAAGAATAATTATTTTTATTCTTCGCTTTTCTGCCGGGAAGGAGGCTTAGGCCCGAAAAACTGAAAAAGATGACATTCAATTCTTCCATTATATAGTTTGCGACTTTTATCCCAGCGCTTTCCGATATATAATTCAGGCTGAGGCAGCGCAGTGAGCACATGAAGGGACCATGTCTCAAGCTTTTGCCATACTCCCCCCAATTCCCGATAACTGTTTTCAACCTCTTCATTCTTATTCAGCCTTAACCCATAGGGGGGATTTGTAATGATATGCCCATATTTAAATCGCGAACCAATCTCTTTCACCGGAAGCCTTTGAAAAAAGATTTTTCCCGTAAATCCTGCTTCTTGACTATGAATTCGAGCGAGGCTCAAAGCCTTAGAATCAATATCCGAACCAAAAATATTCAGAGGAAGCTCCCTTTGCCACAGATCTTCAGCTTCTTCCCGAGCTTTTATCCATAGTTGGGGGCTGATCTGCGGCCATGACTCAGCCGCAAAATCTCTTTTTAACCCCGGGGCTCTATTCTGAGCGATCATTGCGGCTTCAATAGGGATTGTCCCTGTTCCGCAAAACGGATCAATCAGGGCACGGTCATGCTTCCAGCGGCTTAAACTGATCAGGGCGGCAGCTAAGCTTTCCTTTAGAGGAGCCTCTCCTGCCAACTCACGGTATCCTCTTTTATGTAATCCTTTACCGGATGTATCAATCGTCAGGGTAGCCTTATCTTTGAGCAGAGCAACCTGAATACGATAAACAGGTCCTGTTTCCTCAAACCAGCTGATCCCATAGCATTCTTTCAATCTCTCGACGATAGCCTTTTTCACGATTGCCTGACAATCAGAAACACTAAATAACTTAGACTTGACCGATTTTCCGTCAACAGGGAAACAGGCTTCACCATTCAGCCATTCTTCCCAAGGCAAGGCTTTTGTTTTTTGAAAAAGCTCTTCAAAACTTTTTGCTTCAAATTCGCCCATATTGATCAGCACCCTGTCCGCACTGCGCAGCCACAAATTGGACCTGCAAATCGCCGACTCATCCCCGGCAAAATAGACTTTGCCATTATCCACTCTAACCCGTTCATAGCCTAGAGCGGCAATTTCCCTTGCTACAATCGCTTCAAGACCGAATGCCGAAGTTGCAATTAACTCAATCTTTGCCACAATATCTTCTCCACCTGTCCCTTATATTCTTGTACCTCAAATAATCAGGATCTCTGCTTTGGTATAAATGAGATCGCCGCCTGAAGTCTTTACAATTTAATATTTTACACCTTCTTTTTTTCTTATGACAAATATTGCTATAATTTTTTAGGTTTTACAAGCTTTTCTTTGCTGTATTTTTTTTATTCTCTTAAAATTTTATTGTTATTTCCTATTGTTATCCTTCCGGAAAAAGTTTTTTGACATATGACAAGGATCAACATTTTTTTCCAAATGATATAGTATACTTATTGAGGTTGCATTTTATGGAAATATTAACCAAGGAGGGTTGAACAGTGTCTCGAATATTAATTGTCGATGATAATGATGGCATAATAAATATACTCAAAGTTTTCCTTACAGCTAATGGCCATGAAGTAATGTCTGCTCCAAACGCTTTAGCTGCCATAAGCAGATTGCATCACAATCCTATTCCTGATTTTATTCTTACGGATTATTCCATGCCGCTCATGAATGGATGTGAATTTGTTGGAAAGGTTTTTGAGGATCAGAGGTACAGGCATATTCCTATCGTGATTATGACCGGTTCCATTGTCGACCTCATCGAATTTCCCAAATCTGAAAACTTTTGTTGTTTAATTAAAAAACCATTTATTTTGGAAAAAATCTTAAACATTATTAATCGGCATTTATATCATTCTGCTGGATAATCGCTTCTTGTTTTAATTTTAACATATCGTATTTTTATTCTTCCCGAATAATCTTTCATGAAAAGATCAAAGCTAATTTAATCCCTAACGATAAGGACTTTTCTCCAGTGCCGAGAAAAGTCCTTATCATTCCGTCACCAGGCGTTCCCAGCCCGAATTATTTATTTTGGACCGATACTGTTCAAATCACAAAACGCGGTTCTTATCCAACCCTGAGTACTTTGTTCTTACCTGCAATTTTAGCTTTATACATATTTTTGTCCGCATTGCGGAAGATCTCATCCAAGGTGCTCCCTTGAATATCAGCCACTCCAATACTGACCGTTAAAGGCATTCCATCCTTTAGGAAAGTCTCTTCAACTGTTTTTCTGATACGTTCGGCAATTGTCTCCGCAGCCTGAGCATTAATTTCGGGCAATAAGACAAAAAACTCATCCCCGCCGTAACGTCCGGCAATATCTATATTACGGACACTGGTCTTTAGGATACCCGCAATCATTTTAATCGCTTTATCCCCTGCCTGATGTCCATATCTGTCATTAATTATCTTAAAATTATCAATATCGATCATCAGTACGGAACACTGCACTCCTGTTCTAATCGATTTATTTAAATCCTTTTGGATATGATTTCTAACAAAACGCCAATTGTACAGTCCCGTCATTTCATCTGTCAGAGACAGCTTCACAGCTTTTTTGTGAATTCGATTATACTCTTCCGAGTAAACATAAAGCAAATTTGCAATAAAGAAAAACACCATTTGGAAAAAAATAGCCTTATCCCAATACCCTTGTAACCTGGAGACAGGAAAATAGACCGAATCAGGATACAAACCCTGTATCGTGATCAAGCTCAAAAGAACAAGAAAATAGCTGATGCTGTACCTGCTTTTTAATTTTCCGTTGAGAAACACAACTGTAATTGCCGCAAATACCATACTTAAATATGGTGTAAATCCTGAAATTCCGCCATTCGCAAACCAAAGAGCCGGCGTAAGAAGAAAATTGTCAAATATGACCATCAGCAATATCGCTAAATACTGCTTCCCTAAAAACCTGGAAAGCCAAAATACGCTGGTGTGAAAAAAGGCGGCGGCTATTGAAATCATTAAGTTTGGATGATTGGGATAGATCAGCAAAGAAAAAATACAAAAATTAATCCATAAAATTACCGCCATCAACAAGCAAAAATTCTGCATTACATTTTTGAAATCCACATCTTTCTCTTTGCCTGTTAAAAAATCCATCACTTGACGGTATTTATTCTTTTTCTTCGGCATCCACTAAACTCCTTAAAAAAATCCTCATTATTATGACTCGATCATATGAAAACCGTTAAAACAAAAGATAAACCACGTTTACTTTTCCATGTAATACTATATCTATGTAATACTATAGATGAAGAAATTCAAATATTCAATAATATTCGGCCTCATCTTTTCCACAAAAATACATATTGTTCATTTCTCCTTTCGTTGATCTGTGTTATACTTTAGTATATTTTTAGACTTGAGGTATGCTTATGCAAGAATTTCATCCGGTTAAGTATTTTGCACCAGGTTGGTTTGCCGTTATTATGGGCACCGGCGGCCTGGGCAATATTATATTTTTATGGCAGACTACTTTCCCTTTCTGTAGATATCTAGGCATGGCTTTTGCTTTCTTAGCTGATTCCCTTTATTTTATCGTCCTGCTGCTATGGCTTCTTCGCTGGTTTCTGTACTTCCCCTATGTTACCAGAGACCTCCGTCACCCTATTCAATCCAATTTTTTTGTCACAATGGCTGTGGCCACAACAATTTTGGGCACAAACCTTCACCTCATATGGAACCCCCATTTTAGCCGGACTTCACTTTTCACCATAACTTTCGTTCTTTGGCTGATTTCCATTTTGGGGGTAACTTTTTTTACCTTTTTCACAACCTTTAAAATTATCCGGGATGAGGCTTCTCCCTTACCGGAGACCATGAATTTTTCCTGGATAATGGCTCCAATCGCGAATATGGCTGTTCTCTTGAACGGCAATCCGGTTCTTGCTTTAACAATAGACCTTCGCCCAGCTTGGGCCATGTCTGTTTTCATGACGAATCTCATTCTTCTGGGCATCGGTTTTTTTCTCTTTCTTTTTATCAGCGCCGTGATTTTTGTCCGCCTTATTCAACATCCTTTACCCCCCTCAGAGACTACTCCTTCCTTCGGTATATTTCTAAGCGCAGTCGGCCTTGCCGTTATCGCCATTTTGGATACCGCAAATAATTCTCATCATATGGGCCTGCTCCAGTCAACTGACCTTCTCTTCATCGGTGCCGCCATAATATGGGGATTCGGAGTCTGGATTGTCGGGATCATTACGATCATCTGCATCTATCAGATTCGCAGAGGAGGGATCCCTTTCAACTTAGGTTGGTGGGCTTTCATTTTCCCCTTAGCTGCGTATACCATAAGCAGCCAGAAAATAACAGCCTATTTCTCTTCTCCGCTTACCATCGGCTATACCTTTTTCTTAACCATTCTTCTCCTGAGTCTATGGCTGCTTACCTCCTTTTACACCTTAAGAAATGTCCTTTCAGGGAAAATCTTTCTGGGAACACCGATCAACCACTAACTTCTCGTTCACATTAGTCTAAAAAATCATATTAACATCCTGCTTGCCTGATTCAATCTTACTTTATTGATTCATTTTTAAAAACCTATCTTAAGGGGGCTGTTTAAATGTATAACTTTTTCGCCATTGCCCTGGGAGGCTCCTTGGGTGCTTTGACCCGCTTTCAGCTCGGAATTTGGATCACACAGAAATGGAACCATGCTTTTCCGTTACATACCTTCATCATTAACCTTACAGGCTCTTTTTTCTTAGGCTTTCTTAACCTTTATTTTATGGAAAAAACCAATCTCGACCCTATCTGGAGATTGGCTGTCTGTACAGGTTTTTTAGGAGCTTATACAACCTTTTCAACCTTTAGCTACGAAACATTTAATCTGTTTGAAAGCGGTCAGTATTCCACAGCGCTTTTTTATATCCTCGGCAGTGTTTTTCTTTCCATAATCGGTGTAATGCTGGGTATCCATCTGGCCCGTCTTCTTTAACCGTCAAGTCTTTTGTTCTATTATAAAGTGCAACGAGTGCCGTCGTAAATCTCATCATCTTTTTTACGGACGGTTCCTGTTTTCTATGATCCTGCAAACCTCCGCTTGTATACTTCCAATAGAAACATGATTTTGCTTTGCCAGCTTTTTGCAATCTTCATATTCAGGCTTATATTTAATGACCTTTCCCTGATAGCTGGAAAATTTGACCCTGAGAAGGCCAAAAACAGTATTTATTTCTTCGACATGGCGTTCAAGCTTTACTTTCTCCACAGGAAATTTACGCAATCCTATCGCCGTCGTCTCCCGAAAAACAATTTCAGTGAGGCTTTCTAAATCTTTTTCCCTGGCAAGAACCGACAATTTGACCGCCGGTCGTCCCTTTTTCATGATGATCGGTGTCTTAAAGACATCCAATGCTCCGCAAGAAAAAAGCTCCTCTTCAACGTACGGAAAGTATTCCGGATTCATATCATCAATATTGATCTCCAAAATATAGTTTTCTTCAGCTGATTGTTTTCGGCCCCATAAGACTCTAAGTGCATTAGGAATCTCTAGAATCCTTTTGCCTAAACCATATCCTGTCTTCTCTATAACAAAATCTATTTTATCTGCAAAGGCATTGACATTTTCCGCTAAGATAACAGCACCCGTTGGCGTGGTTGTTTCCTTCATCACTTTCCCCGAAGTTACCGGAACCCCTGAAAGCAGCTCCAATACAGCAGGCACCGGCACAGGAAGTATTCCATGGGCACACTCAACAAAGCCGCCGCCAAGCTCTATTTTGGAGGACAATATTTTATCCGGTTTTAGATAATCCAGACAAACGGCCGCCCCGACAATGTCAATGATAGAGTCTATTGCGCCTACCTCGTGAAAATGCACCTCTTCAATGGTGGTTCCGTGAATTTTGGCCTCGCTTTCAGCCAGCCGGGTGAACATAGCCAGACTTAAATCCCGAACATACTCGGTTAACTTGCTTTTTTTGATGATTTCCCTGATTTCTCCGTAATGGCGCTGCTTGCCCTCGTCTATCTCGCATATGCTCAGGATTTCAACCCTGTTTCCGCATATCCCTCCGCGTTCATCTCTCCTGACCAGAAACTGATACTCATTTGCCAGCCCCAGCTTAGCCAATTCCTTCAGCAAATACTCCTCAGGCACCCCAAGGTCAAGAAGTGCCGCAAGATGCATGTCCCCGCTAATTCCCGCAAAACAATCATAATAAAGTATCCGCATCTAAAGAAGCACTCCTTCTTGATTTCTTCTTCACATTATAACACAGGTGGAACTTTCTGTGATTTTTAGCTTTGTCTCCACTATCCTGTTATCCATCATTTCCAAAAATTTTGATACCAGAAAGGGATCGAATTGGGTCCCGGAATTTTTTGTGATTTCGGTTATCGCCTCATCCTTAGACATTGCTTTGCGGTAAGGCCTGTCATTTGTCATCGCGTCATATGTATCAATGATGGATAGAATTCTGCATTCCAGAGGAATCGCCTCCCCTTTGATCCCTAAAGGATATCCTGCTCCATCCCATCTTTCGTGATGCATAAGGATGTACTTTGAGATACTGTTCAGCTCCGGCAGGGATTGTGCGATTCTATATCCTATTTCACTGTGCCTTTTCATTTCCGTCATTTCTTCTTCTGTCAATGCAGCAGGCTTAAAGAGAATATTATCCGATATTCCAACCTTGCCCAGATCATGAAACTGGGCCAATAGGTCCAGATCATTTATTCTATTTTCCGGTACGCCAAGATACCTCCCTAATTCCATGACCATATTTCTCATCCTGTCGGCATGTCCTTCTGTAATAAAATCCCTGGCCTCCAGGGTCTTCATTAATGCCTTGACCGCATTATTTCTGACACTATTAATATGGTTCAGCTTCTCTCGATACATATGATCATCTGCTTCTTTATACAGTTCGTTCGCTTTTTTGTTTCTGTTATTACAGACAGCATAGCCCATAGAAATATTTAAGAGCAGCTGAGGATTTTCCCTGTTGTACTCATTTGCCCAATTCATAATTTTTCTGCAGATACTGTTGACATATTCTTCCGACTCATTATAAACAAGTACAGCAAACTCATCTCCTCCAATCCGGAATAAATGTTCTCCGGCAGTGGTGGACTGCTTGATGGATTGAGCCGCGGCAATCAGGATCTTGTCTCCTACTTCATGTCCTAATGTATCGTTAATCAATTTCAGGCCATCAACATCACAGATGATGATTCCATAATGACTAAAAATACCGCTCTCCAGCTTAACCAAATTTTGTTCAAAAGAATTCCTGTTCAGGATACCTGTCAGGGGATCATGCAGGCTGATATAAGCTAATTCACGTTCTTTTTCTTTGCGTTCTTTGATTTCAGATTGGAGCTCCTTGATCAAAGATTTATCCTGACAAATCATTACCGTGCCGACAGCGTCCCCTGCCTGATCATGAACGATGGAAACATGAAGACTGATCGGAATCTTTGTGCCAAAATAAGTCCTTCCGTTGATTTCTTCAATCAAGACCTGTTTGTCCTTTGCCGCCTTCTGCCATAAATCATTAAATTTAACCTCAATGATTTGTTCTAATCTACTTCCGGCAAGCTTATTTTTTTCATACCCTAATAATTGACTGCCTCTTTCATTAATTCTTAAAATATTGCCCAGAGGATCAGTAATGATTGCTACGTCCGTGATCTTATCAACGATATCCTCCGGGGAAATTAATGCGGAAATATTAAGCATTTTATACTTGATACTGGTATACAAAATTGCAAAGATGAGAATCAGGAACATAACATAATCCCAGTAGGATGAATATCGCAAGGTATAATGAAGAACCAGATCATTAAATAAGGTCAGAAGTAAAGTGATTATGCCGAAAGAAAACAAAATCCTGATTTGTTTTCTTTCTCTGGCCACTTTAGATTTTTGTCGCCATTTCCATATTACGACCAAACTGATGAGATCAAACATATAGATATAGATGATTTCCAGCCACCAAAAAATTTCCGGAATGACTGTTGCCCTGTTCTCAAAGGTATTAATGAAAATGTTGTATAAACTTAATAATACTCCCGGCAAAAAAATCATTGATCTTTTGCCGACAGTATTGCCCCACTCTTCTTTATGCCCGATAATCAGTGCCATGCTCAAAAGCAGTCCGGGATAATTCAGCCAGGTTAACTCTCCAACCCGAACCAGAAAATAATATATTTGGGGCTCACTCACATTCAGCAAAAACAGCTCCACTAATGTGCCGCCCGTAAACAATAGGCTCATTCTTACAAATAGAAGGTTGAGCTTGGATTTACTGCCGATAATATACGCGTAAACTCCCATTCCCAGATAGATTAATAAAGCCGTATAAATCAATAAAAGTTTAAACATCCTTTATACCCCCCATATTGAACCAAGGGAATACTCTCAAAATAAATAACAGCTCTGCAAGCTGTTATTTGCCGGCCTTAATAGCGGCCTGGCAGTCATTGATACTCTCATATCTTTAGACCCATAGCTTTGCGTCCCTGCATTTCCACAGGTTTGCCCTTAATATTCCAACCCTTTTTATTAAAAATTGGCATTCATTATTTTTCAATTTTTATATTTCGACTTATTTTTAATTTTTCCTTCCTTTTTTGTTTTATTTTTCTATTTTTACTTTATGCCGCTTGCGGGACAATATCCTGTCCCGGAAAAATTACCTTTTCCCGCTAGCGTCCCCTTTTGTCATCAGATAATAAGCGGCAAAACCGGTCAGCAAGATGAGTCCCAAAAGAGAGGCTATGGTTTGAGCGGGAGCCAGATGCAGCTTATGATAAGCCACCTGGTAGCTTCCGATCAGCCCGAAAAAGATAAAAGCGGCGGCAGAAACCAGCTTGATTGTTCTTTCAGGAATTTTTTTGGACATGACCACTCCCACAACTATTCCTATCGCATCCGCAATAAGCATCCCTGTGGTTGTGCCGATCAGGACTCCAAACGGATTGGCCGGAAATTTAGTTGCCAAAGCAATTGTAGCCAATTGAGTCTTATCTCCCAGCTCCGCAATAAAGAAAGCTATGGCCACTGTGGCCACGGCTCCAAAACGTGTCTCTCTTTTGTCTTCTCCCTCTAACTTATCCCCGCGAATAGTCCATAAGCCAAAAAGAATAAAAGACAAGGAAGCAATGGCCTGAACCCAGATATTAATTGCCTCATACCTTGTAATGAAAGTGCCTAAGGCCACTGCCCCGGCATGATTTAAGATCGTTGCAATAAAGACTCCGATCAATACTTTTGACGCTTTGTATTTGGTGGCAAAGGCCATCGCCAGAAGCTGCGTTTTATCCCCCATTTCGGCCAGAGTTACCGCTCCTGCCGATATCAGAGCAGCCAAGATCGTTCCGTTCATTTTTGTCCATCCTTTCAGTTGTCTTATTGTGTCCCGTTCTTCTTTATTTAAAGGCTGAAAAATAAAAAAACTTTTAACATAACCCGATTTAACCCGGATTATGTCAAAAGTCTCGTTAACCTTAAAGGTTGCATGGCCAGATGTTTAATCCATCAGTATGTTGACCCTGCAGTTCATAACTACTCCCTCTTAACTGCTTTATTTTACTATGTTCATGAAAAACATGTCAATAGCATATTCATTGATGCTTTGTTACCACTCGATGGTAATAACCGGTTTAATTAAATCTCTAGGCTTATCTTTCATCAGCATCAAAGCCTGTTCAATTTTTTCAAAACCTACAAAATGATGCGTAACAAGCTTGCCTGGATCTATTCTTCCTGTTTCCATAAGAGAAGCCAGTTTTTCCATCCGCAATCTTCCTCCGGGCATTAAGCCGCCTGCAATCGCCTTATGACTCATCCCGCAGCCCCACTCCGTACGAGGAATCTTAATATAGTCACCTTCTCCCAAGTAGTTCACATTCCCTATTCTGCCGCCTGGCTTCAGCATCCTGATTGCCTGATCAAAGGTATCAACATCTCCGCCCGCAATAATAACTCGATCAACACCCTTCCCCTCTGTCTTTGCCAAAATTTGCTCGACAATATCACCTTCGCGATAATTAATCACATCGGTAGCACCGTATTCTTTAGCAAGTTGAATACAATTGGGCCGAGATCCGACGGCATAAATATGGGACGCACCCCGTATGGCCGTTCCTGCTACCGCCATCAGTCCCACCGGACCGATTCCAACAACCACGACACTGTCACCATATTGGACATCGGCAAGTTCGACGCCATGAAGTCCCGTCGGCACCATATCAGAAAGCATGCAGGCCGCAGCAGGATCCATGCCTTTCGGCAGCAAAGCCAGGTTTCCGTCTGCGTCGTTTACATGAAACAGCTCTCCAAATACGCCATCTTTGAAATTGGAAAATTTCCATCCCGCAAGCAGTCCGCCGGAGTGCATCTGATAGCCGCCCTGAGCCTCCAATGAATTCCAGTCTGGAGTAATCGCCGGAACAATGACTTTATCCCCCGCTTTAAAAGCTCTGACCAGCGATCCAACCTCGACAACTTCTCCGACAGCCTCATGACCAAGAATCATATCATGACGATCTCCAATTGCACCGGCCCAAACTGTGTGTACATCAGAGGTGCACGGCGCAAGAGCAATTGGACGGCAAATGGCGTCTAACGGTCCACAGACGGGATTCTCCTTTTCAATCCAACCCGTACGTCCTATCCCTAACATTGCAAAACCCTTCATAATAAACCACTCCTTTAACTTATTTTGTGTTATATTTCACAAGTTCATTTATTCCTATTATAATCTATAATGTTTAAGTAGTCAATTTATAATTTATTATTATAATACATAATGTTTAGATTTTATTTCGCTGTCATCTCGTTATTTTCAGCTTATATTTATTGATACATAATAATGTTTCGGGCAATAAAGCGGATGTCCAAAAAGCTTTTTTTGTTCTTTGGACATCCGCTTATACAAAGAGAACCGAACCCAAAATCAAAATTTTTTGAGCCAGTCCTCTGATTTTCTTTATTATCCGCGGGCCTTTTCCATAATTTTAATTGCAGACGACAGTCCAATTCCAAAACGGCTGCATCCCGCCTCCATCATTTCGAGCAGTATACTCAAATCTCTGATTCCACCTGCCGCTTTAATTTTAGTTTTATTTTGAATTGCTGCCTTTATCAGTTTAATATGACGAACTGTAGTCGGTTCCGGGAGCCATCCTGTACTTGTTTTGATAAAAGAAACTCCCGCCTCCATAGCGATTTTACTGGCCCTTACGATTTCTTCATCAGTGAGCAATGTCACTTCAAGAATTGCTTTGACAGGTTTTCCTTCCGCAACATCCGTCACTGCTTTGATATCCCGAAAAACAAACTCATCATTTTGGGATTTAAGCTGAGAAATATTAATCACCATATCCAACTCATCACAGCCCATATTTAGCAATTCCTTCGCCTGAAAAACCTTGGCGGCGGTTGTATCACATCCGGACGGAAATCCTACGGTCCCGCCAACCATGATCTCCGGTTCATCCTTTAATTGTTCAATCAAATATGCTGTGAAACTGGGCAAAGCAAAAATACAAATAAATTGATGCGTTTTGGCAGCAGCAATCATTTTATCGATTTCTTCCAGCCTATGATGAGATTTTACACAGCTGATATCTATTATTCTGGGAAGATCAGATACAGATAAATTTTTCATCCTGCCATCTCCCTCTTATTTGTAGCGCCCGCTCATAGAAACCTCAAGCTCATATTGATCTCCAAGGATACTGACTTGATCGACACAAACAGGTTTTTGATCTTTATAACAAATTCGGCGGATACAAAGAAGGGCAGTACCCGGAGCCACGCAAAGCATTTCTGAATCTGTAAAATCAGCAGGCTTTGCATATATTTTGTCTTTTGCCGCGTCAATCTCGATCTGATATTTTTGTTCTAAAAATTGATAAAGCGCTGAAAACTGATTCGTATATTGTTCAATATTGGGAACTGTATGGTAGGGAATGTAATTTTTCATGATCACTACAGGTTTTTCATCAGCCAGTTGGATTCTTTGCACACGTGCCAATAAGTCCCCCTGCATCACTTGGAGTTCTTGCGCCAATTTTTCCGTTGCCCCAACCGTGTCAATATACATACTTTTGGTCCGGACAATATACCCCTTTCTCCTTAACGATTCAGTGACAGAGGTTACTTTGTTCAGATCCTGCTTTGTTTTGAAGTCCATCACTGTGGTGCCCCGGCCTTGCTTAATTGAAACCAAACCATCTTGTGCAAGCAATTCCATAGCACGCCGCACCGTTGAACGGCTGACATGAAAAATCTTTTCAAGCTCAGATTCAGTAGGAAGCAATTCTCCGATCAAATATTTACCCTGTTTAATGTCGTTTTTCACCAGATCATACATTGCCCTATATGAAGGTATTTTGCTCATAGCATAGCCCCTTTTCTTCAATTACCATAATCTTAACATTAAAATCATTCCAGGTGAATAAGCCGTCCAAAGCAGAAAAGATGTCTTATGCTGAATTTTTATTTATGATACGGCTCACCTCTGCTGATCCGGCACGCCCGGTAAAGCTGTTCCAGCAACAGCATTCTCATCAGCTGGTGGGGAAACGTCAGCTTGGAAAATGACCAGCGAAAATCCGCTCTTGCCCGCACCTCATCAGATACGCCCAGTGATCCTCCGATCACAAAGCAAATCCTGCTTTGTCCCTGTAATGCTTTATCTTCAAGAAATTCGGCCAGCCCTGCGGAATCCAGCTGGCTGCCGTCAAGATCAAGCAGGACCACATAATCCTGTGCTGTTAAAGTTTTGAGGATCTTATCCCCTTCTTTGCGTTTAATTTTTTCCTCTTCGGCTTGTAAGCTTTTCTCCGGACATGGCTCATCACCCAGTTCCTCAATTTGGATCTTTAAATAACCGCCAAGACGCTTAAGATATTCCTTGATCCCGTCCTGCAAATATTTCTCCCGTATTTTTCCGACAGCCGTTATTTTGACCTGAAGCATCGTTCTCTCCCCCCTCGCTTTAAACTTTTCCGGACTCTTTTTGTAAAAGCAGGAGCGTAAGGCTTAATCTCTAAAATACAGATAAGATACTTTGAGCAGCATGCAAAAGAAGGGGATCAAAAATTACCCCTGCTCCATTTTCCATAATTTTCACTGCTTCTTTGTGTGTCAGCGCTTTACGGTATGGTCTGTCCTCAGTTAAAGCAACAAAAACATCAGCAATTGTCATCAGGCGGGCTCCTATATCGAGAGCGGAAGAATCCAGACAAAAAGGATATCCCTGTCCATCAAGCCTTTCATGATGGTAGGAAGCCCAACCAACAACATTAGGCGGAAACCCCGCTGCTGTAAGCAGTTTATAAGTATAATAGGCGTGACCCTTAATTATTCTGATTTCTTCAGGCTCAAGTGACTCCGGTTTATCTAAAATAGCGGTGGGAATAGCCAATTTGCCTAAATCGTGCAACAAACCGGCAATTTTGATTTCTTCTTGTTTCTCCTGTTCAAATTCCATCTTCTGTGCCAAAGCCAATACGATATCCGCTACCCGCCGGGAATGCAAAGATGTAAAAGCACTTTTACGGTCAATTAAAAAAGCAAAAGTGCGGGCTAATTCCCAAACAAATTCTTCACCAAACAGATCATCATTAATATCCGAAAGCCGGACCTCAAATTCTCCATGGCCGGCCAACAAACGCCTCAACGATATGTCCAGCAAGTTACCGTCTAAAAGATCAAGCCAAAACGCTTCTTCTTTTGCCAAACGGATAAACATTTGAGCCGGTCGAGAGTAGAACTCCCGATCTATCCTCTCCTGAACATTCCCGATCAGCTTCTGTCTGTCAGCAATGGTATGATTTTTCCTGCCCATAAGGAGATCTACCTTATCAGCCAAAGAAATAATCTGAGATATCACCGGAGGATCACTCAGCGGATCAATCTTAGACCATTCACTTAAAGCGGGAATATCATGATGAAACTTTATCGCCGTTTCCAAAATATCTCCGCCGGGAAAATTCCTGACAATTTCGGCTCCGAGCTCACAGTGTTCTTTCATCATCGCATGATTGTCCCTGTGACAATCCATAAAACAGCCGACCGCTCCAATATCATGAACCAAACCCGCGATAAGCAACAAAAGGAGATCCTTGCCCTTATATCCCATCATCATTCCAATTCTCAGACTGATATAGCCAACCCTTTCTCCATGCCTCTCGCCGATATTTAATTTTAAACCGCGTTTAATTTCATCATCAACAAGCGCTAAGTCCAGAGCGCGGGAGAAGCTCCAAATTCTGCGGATCATTTTTTCCGCCGTATTTAATGACAAAGAATTCTACTCCATTCTTCATTAAAAATGATCTTGATCTATCTATTTTATTGCATTACAGTTGATCAGATAAAAACGATTTTAGTTTATTTTTGCCTGCCTCATTATCGATAACCAAGATATCCTTTATTTAAAATCAGTACAAATATTTACTAGGTAAGTATCCGTTATTTTTGAAAATAATAAAGATGAGGTGAACATGATGAGTAATACAAGTGAAGCAAAAAAACGCTTTTTACAAGAATTGAAAATGGAAGCGGCCAGAGAACTGGGCAGGCTAGAATTTGTCAGAGAAAACAATGACCACTATAAGGGGGATGTTTCTTCCAGACAAAACGGTTCCGAAGGGGGACCGATCGGGGGAGAAATGGTACGGCGGATGGTCCAATATGCCAAAAACAATATCAGCCAGATATAACAAAGGATCAGGATTGATTAATGCGTAAAATCGATGATCCCCTGATCGCTAGAGGTCCGGTCTGCCGGGCCTCTAGCCACATTTAAAAACTTTAATGACCAGCAGGCATATTCTGCCCTGCCTTCAGATTGTTGAATGCTACAGAGATCATCAATTTGATTCTATTCAGCTGATTAACATAGCTTGCTCCCGGGTCATAGTCCACAGGAACGATATTGGCCTGAGGATAACGGCGTTTCAGTTCTCTGACCATACCCTTGCCTGTAATATGATTGGGCAGGCAGGCAAATGGCTGCAAACAGGCAATATTTCCCGCTCCACTATGAATAAGCTCCAGCATTTCCGCTGTCAGGAACCAGCCTTCCCCGCTTTGATGTCCAAGATGCATCACTTCTTTTGCCATCCCGGCCAGCTCATAAATCGTTTTAGGCGCAGAAAAGCGTTTACTGGCCCTCAGGGCCTGTCTCATTATCCGGCGATAATTCTCTATACGCCAAATCAAATAGCGGCTGATCAGCTCCCCTTTCATGTTACCGGAGAGCTTTTCCCGCCGGTAAATCCCGTCATGGGCGCAATAGAGGAAAAAATCGATCAAATCAGGGACAACGGCTTCTCCACCCTCATTTTCGATAATATCCACTATATAGTTATTGGCATAAGGATGAAATTTAACCAGGATCTCACCGACCACACCTATTTTGGGTTTTCTTACATTGCTGATTTCCAAGTGATCAAAATCCTTAATGATCTCACGAATATTGCGGTGAAACTGGCGCTTGCTTATCTTGTTCATTGATGGCTTCAACTCGCGCAGCCACTTTTGCAGCAGCTGATTGGTCTCTCCCTTATTGACCTCATAAGGCCGAACCGCATAAGTCACCCTCATCAGAAGATCTCCATAGACGAGGGCCATCAGACAACGTTTAAGAAGGTCCTTGGTCACTTTGAAGCCCGGATTACTCTCCAAGCCTCCGGCATTCAAAGAAATGACTGGTATCTGCTCCATTCCCTCTGCTTTTAGTGCTTTGCGGATAAAAGCAATGTAATTACTGGCCCTGCACCCCCCGCCTGTTTGTGACATGATCACCGCTGTCCTGGTCAGGTCATACCGCCCTGACTTCAGAGCTGACATAATCTGCCCCACAACGATAATTGTCGGATAACAGGCATCATTATGCACATAACGCAATCCTTCTTCCACAACATTTTGCTCGACATCAGGGAGGACGACCAGTTTATACCCCTCCTGTCTCGTGGCTTCTTCCAATAGTTCAAAGTGAATCGGCGCCATTTGGGGACAGAGAATGGTATACTCTGCTCTCATCTCTTCCGTGAAAATTGCCCTTTGAGAATGCTCATATAATTTAACAGGGGAAATATTTTTTTTCTCCCTTTCCCGCATCGCAGCCAAAAGTGATCTGATCCTGATTCGCACCGCCCCTAAATTATTAATCTCATCTATCTTAACCAGAGTATAAGTCTTTCTGTACTGTTCCAATATTTCCTGGACCTGGTCGGTGGTCACGGCATCCAATCCACAACCGAATGAATTCAACTGTACAAGCTCCAAGTCGTTTCTTGTCGCTGCAAAACTGGCTGCCGCGTACAGCCGGGAATGATACACCCATTGGTCTAACACTCTGAGCGGTCTTTCAACCTCCCCAAGCTGACAAACAGAATCTTCGGTTAAAACAGCCAGACCCAAACCTGTAATCATTTCCGGAATACCGTGATTGATTTCCGGGTCAAGATGGTATGGACGCCCGGCTAAAACAATCCCTTTCAGCTTATTTTCTTCAAGATGCCTCAAGGTCTCTTTGCCCTTCTCCGATATTTCCCTGCGTACATTTTCTCTTTCCGCATAGGCTTTATCAACAGCCTGCTCAACCTCTTTCCGGGATACTCCAAACTGCCTGAATTCCTCATAAACTCTGATTTTCATATGCGGTATACTTTCTATGGGCAGGAAGGGGTACAGATAGGTGATTCCGGCTCCGGACAAATCATCAACATTGGCTTTGATCGCTTCCGGATAGGAAGTCACCACAGGACAATTAAAATTGTTGTTCGCTCCGGAAAATTCCTTCTCATCTCTGGGCAGGCATGGGTAGAAAATAATCTTAATTCCCTTTTTCATCAAGTCTAAAATATGGCCATTCGTTATTTTTGCGGGATAACACAAGGTATCCGAAGATACTGTTTCCATACCCATTTCATATATTTTTTTGGAAGACCGGGATGAAAGCACCACCCTGAATCCCAGCTCTGTCAGTAAGGTAAACCAAAAAGGATAATTCTCATACATATTCAGCACCCGCGGAATGCCGATCTCCCCTCGCCTGGCTTCTTCTTTAGCAAGAGGCTTGTAGTCAAAAATGCGTTTATATTTGTATTGAAACAGATTGGGAATACCGACCGCTTCCATCATGATCCCGCTTCCCCGTTCACAGCGGTTACCGGTAATAAAATCACGACCGTCGGAAAAATGGTTAACCGTAAGCAAACAGCTGTTTCCACAAATTGTGCAGTGCTTTGTTTTTATCTCACTGGTGAACTCTCTAAGCTCTTCCGCTCCCAGTATAGTGGAAACCTTTCCTTCCTCATACCCGTCCCTGGCCAAAAGTGCTGCTCCGAAAGCGCCCATAATTCCGGCAATATCCGGACGCACGACCTGGTGCCCGGTTTCCAGTTCGAAGCTGCGCAGAATAGCATTATTATGAAAAGTTCCCCCCTGCACAACAATTTTTTCACCGATATCCGCAGCTTTGTTCACCCGGATCACCTTAAAAAGCGCATTGCGGACAATGGAATAAGACATACCGGCCGCTATACTGCCGAGATCAGCGCCTTCCTTTTGCACCTGTTTGATTTTTGAATTCATAAACACAGTACACCGGGTTCCAAGATCAACAGGATGAGCAGCATAAAGCCCCTTTTGCACAAACTCTTCAATAGGAAGACTCAATGTTTTGGAAAGAGTCTCTACAAAGGACCCGCAGCCTGAGGAACAAGCTTCATTGAGCATGATGCTGTGAATGACTCCATCCCTGATTTTCATGCATTTCATGTCCTGTCCGCCGATATCAAGAATGAATTGTACTCCCGGCAGAAAAAATTCTGCTCCCTTGTAATGGGCAACGGTTTCAATTTCTCCCATATCTATCTTTAAGGCAGCCTTCAGCAAGGCTTCGCCATATCCGGTCACTGCGGCACAGCCGATTGCAGCCTCCGGAGGCATCTCCTGATACAGGGCCTGTAATGCTTCCCTCGTAGAATTGAGCGGGCTGCCGCCATTACTGCCGTAATGAGAATAAAGCAATTTGCCTTCTTGGTCGATTAGGGCCAGTTTGGTTGTTGTTGATCCGGCATCAATCCCTAAAAAACAATTCCCTCGTGTCTCCTGAAGAGACCCTCTCCGGACTTTGTTCAGACTATGCCGTTCTTCAAATTCAAGGTATTCAAGCTGGTCTTTAAACAACGGCCTCAAAAAAGAATTGGCCGGAGATCCGACACTGAGATTAGTCAGACTGTCATAAATCTTCTGCAGGCAGACCGCCTTTTCACCTTTGGAAGAAAGGGCCGCTCCCTTGGCCACAAATAATTGGGCGTTTTCCGGTACGATGACATTTTCCGGCTCCAATCTCAATGTTACGATAAAACGGTTTCGCAATTCCGGCAGGAAAGACAACGGTCCGCCCAAAAAAGCAACCTTTCCTCTAATGGGCTTTCCACAGGCAAGCCCCGCTATCGTTTGGTTTACAACGGCCTGAAATATTGAAACGGCAATGTCCTCTTTGGCCGCCCCTTCATTGAGGAGCGGCTGAATATCGGTTTTGGCAAAGACCCCGCAGCGGGAAGCGATAGGATAGATTTCCCGGTGTCCTTGAGCGAGCTCGTTCAATCCGGAAGCATCAGTCTTGACGAGAATAGCCATTTGGTCAATAAAAGCACCCGTACCCCCGGCACAAGTCCCGTTCATTCTTAATTCCAAAGAGTCCCCGAAATAGGTGATTTTAGCGTCCTCACCTCCGAGCTCAATGGCTACATCAGTCTGCGGAATGTATTTTTCAACAGCTTTTGCGCAGGCAATCACTTCTTGCACAAAAGACACTCCCAGCTGCTCGGAAATCAGCATACCGCTTGATCCAGTAACATTTACGGTAATATCCGCCGATTGATATTTGTGATATACCTCTTGAACAAGACTGCTGACCGTTTTTAATATATCGGAATAATGACGTTGGTAATGGCTAAAAATCAGGTTGTCCTTCTCATCGAGAATCGCGATTTTAACTGTCGTCGAACCAACATCCAGTCCCATATGAAGCAATTGTGTCATATTTCTTCCCTCATATCCTCTTGCCGAAAATAAAGCCTTCTAATTAAAAAATAATTACTTTTTTATACTCTTTTTAATTATCCGTAATTATTGTAGCATGATTTAATTGGGCGCTAAAGTGGCAATTTTATCATAGCTCCCCTATATCATAGTCTATTCTCATCATTTTAGTAAATGATTTTGCTAAAAAACCTTTAATGGTCAAAAAAATACCGCCAGCCTCAGCGCTGACGGTATTCCTTCAATATATTGATTTTTTTACCCGATCTAAGAGGCCTGAAGCAAGCTGCCTATTGGTCATTAGGTCGACTTCAGCTCCCCTAAAGTAAGATCTGTATTATGATTATTTCCGCCGCGGTAATAACTTACCGAGATCTTATCCCCAACATTGTATTTGAAGAGCTGATGGGTTAATTGCAATGAATTGCTGATTTCCGCTCCATTAATCGCGGTGATGATATCACCGGCTTTAATCCCAGCCTTTTCTGCCGCTCCGCCGGGTTCGACTCCGGAAACATAGCAGCCGACCGGTGTTCCTTTATAAGCGGCATATTCTTCTGTGTACTTTGCTTCAATACTCACCATTAAGGCCGGATGACTGGCATATCCCTTTTCGATCAGCTGTTTGATTGTCGGCAAAGCATCTGAGATGGGAATAGCAAAACCCATTCCTTCAAAACCGGTTTGATTATATTTGGCCGAATTGATGCCCACAACCTGCCCGGAGTAATTCACCAGCGGCCCGCCGCTGTTCCCCGGATTGATCGCCGCATCTGTCTGAATCAAGTTGAAACTGGCCTCTCCCTGCAATTCCAAAAAACGGTCCGTAGCTGAAATGACTCCGTCCGTGACTGTTCTGGCAAATTCCTTTCCACCCGGGTTCCCGATCGCGACAACCGGCTGCCCCGTCTGCAGCACACTGGAATCTCCCAATTGAGCTGCCTGCAAATTACTGGTATCACTTATTTTGACTATTGCCAAATCAGTCTTCGGATCTGCTCCAACCAAGGTTCCGGCAACATTTCTCCCATCGTGGAGAGAGACCATCAGCTTTTCGGATCCATCAATCACATGGTTATTGGTTACGATATATCCGTTTTTCTCATCAATAATAAATCCTGAGCCGCTTCCCGCTTCAGTCAGCCCCGCATTAGCGCCGCCAAAAATATTTCCTGCATATTGAAAATTAGATATGCCAACGACAGCCGGTCCTGCAGTTTTCGCAACATTTACCACCGGAAGGTCTGTTGAACCGGTTCCTGTTGCCGTAATCGGGGGGGTCTCGCCTTGATGCAGCACAACCTTATCACCTGTCCCAATGCTGTCCTGCCCTATGGCTGGGGCAACCTTCACCGCAACAACGCCACCAAAAAATGCACATAAAAGATAAATCAGGATATGCATAAGCAGGGGGGGCTTTTTTCGGTAATAACTCTCCTTATAATTATCCATCCTGGCGGCCTCCTTAAAAAAATGTTTACTCCATGACGATCAATTCATGGGGGATATGCCGGGGTGCTACCCTGATCTTTAATCCGGGACACCTCTTGCTGACCTCAGATTTCTTTAAATAACCATAAACAGTTTTCATTGCGAGCTCCGGTGTATTATTTTCTTCACTCAGGTGCGCAAGCACTACTTTCTTAGTATTGCCCTCTATCCATTTTGCTAAAGCTTCAGAAAGCTGATTATTGCTTAAATGTCCATAATTACTGTTGACCCTCTTTTTAAGAGACCAGGGATACCTGCCATTCCATAGGGCTTCCACGTCATGATTCGCTTCAACAATAAAGGCATCACACCCCTGAAGGTGGGCGTCCATATCCTCAGTTACTGTCCCGCTGTCTGTGGCTATCCCCAAAGCCAGGCGGCCCTCTCTGATTTTAATGCCATAGCTTTCTCTGCTGTCGTGAGATGTCTCAAACAGGTTCACCTGCATACCGGCCAGCATCATCTCCCGCTCGACCACGACCCTCTGTTCTGAGCCGATTTTACCGATAGAACCATTCATCTCCGCCCAGAGGCCGGCCGTTGCATAGATGGGAATACCCAACTTTCTTGCCAAAGGACCTATTCCTTTGACATGGTCGGTATGTTCGTGTGTGACAATAATTCCTTTAAGCCCGGCTGGTTCAATATCCAGTGTGCTTAAATTTTTCAAAATGTTTTTCATGGCAATTCCACAGTCGATCAGAAAACTGCCTTCTTGACCTCCAACAAGGATAGCATTGCCGGAGCTGCCGCTGGCCAATGTGGCAAAGTACAAGGTATTCCCACCCTCTCCCATCAAAATACCATAGTTGTCTTTGTTTTTTCTTAGATTATCAATGTAAAAACGATTACTGAAAGATCGGAATAAACGATGTCCCGATCATCGTAACGCTGATGGCGATAATGATTATTGTGATCATCATCTTATGAACCTTCCTGTTCACCGGACATCCTCCTCAAACATTATTCCCCAATTTTCTAATCTGACAGAACACTTCATCATAAGATGTATTGTCTCCTTGAGATAATTTCCCGGAAATAAGACTGTTTACACCCAATCCATCCTCCCCTGTCGATCCTTCCGGAATAAGCACTACCCTGGGATGAATATCATCCGTAACCAAAACTTCCGCAGTCAGCTGTCCTTTATCAGTCCGCACAATTCCCTTTTCTCCGCTGCTCAGGTTCTGCCCCGCCGCTAACTCGGGATGAATAAAGGCTTTAAATCCTTCCTCGGTCTGAAATTGTGTATGCAGAGCAGTCTCCGGATGAGAAGTCATCAGAATATATGGGTATTCTTGTTCCCTGACCTCTAATCCTGCTTCTTGATCTAAGATCATCCCTGAATTTCTCAGGCTAAAATATTGCTCAATCTTACAGTGTTCGATGTTCTCAATAAACTCTCTAAAGGAAATCAATTCGATTTTACCGCTGGGAGTCAGAAAATCTTTATCTTCCCAGGCGACATTAGGAATATACGAAGGTTTTATTGCCCCATCCTTTAATTTTTCAAGCGTAATTCCCTGCTCTTTTAATGGCTCCAGGATATACTCCAGCCATTCCCGCGGTGATTTTTCAAAATATGAGCCTATCCCCAGCTGCTGAGCCAGCTCCGTAAAAATAACCGGTTCCGGCTTTGTCATATATTGTGGCTCGATGGCTTGCTGACAATACCGGATTTTATTGCTCCATGATCCTGCCAGCAAATCTTCTTCTTCAAAAATTGTTGTAACAGGCAGGACTAAATCCGACTGCCGGGCGGTCTCGCTCATCCGGATATCCAAGGTTACCTTAAAAGGGATATTCTGCCAAAGCTCGCGCCAACGAAGAGAATCCGGCTCTGTAACCAGTGGATTTGTTCTGGTTACAACCGCCATCTGAATTGGCCTTTCCTGCTCCTCTTTCAGCAATTCTTCCGCTATTAGAGCATGGGGGATAGTCCTCCCCCTATAACTGTCCTCTGGCAGGAGAACGGAGTTCAGTTTCCCTTGATGATACTGATGCCCATAGTAGACTCCCGCTCCCGGTTTGCCTATATTGCCTGATATGGCCGCTAAGGCATCAATGGCCCGGACCGTCTGACACCCATTCACATACCGTTGTAATCCATACCCTAAATAAAACATGACCGGACCATGATGGATGATTCTCTCCGCTAACTTTTCCATTTCCTCAACCGGGACTCCGGAAATTTCAGCCGACCTGGCCGGGGGAAATTCTTTGACCAAAGCCGCATACGGCCCGAAATTTTTCACATATTGGCTGGCAAACTCCAGATCCATCCAGCGCTTTTCCAAAATAATATGCGCTATTCCCAAAGCCAATATGCCATCGGTTCCGGGATTTACTCTTATGTACTCATCGGCAAAAGCGGCGCTTTTTACCTTGTTCGGGTTAATAAGGATTATTTTAATCTTTTTCTCCGCTGCTTCCCGCAGAAGAGGAACCAGATGCTTATTCGTTACTGCCGGATCCCTCCCCCAAAGAATAATTGTCCTGGAATTCAGGATGTCTTCCGGATCACTGGAAAGGACAGCCCCAAAATCCTTTTCCTGCGCCCGCAAACCCGCTCCCCAGCACATACTGCCCGAGGGTTCCGTAACACCTCCCAAAGCCTGAAAAAACCTGCGGTCCAGATTGCGTAAAAGCCCGTTATGTCCGTGATCATAAAGATGGAGTATCCCCTGAGAACCCGCAAGATCAAGTGTTTCCTGAATTCTTTTTACGAAGAAATCATAAGCGTCATCCCAGGATATCCGCTGCCAGCCTTTTTTCCTTCGCAAGACAGGAGTTCTCAGTCTTTGAGGGGCAAAAACCATTTCACCCAAAGATCTCCCTTTGGGACAAATAAAGCTATTCCGCCCCATGCTTTCCACATCAGCACGAACCTTTATTCCGTTTTCGCCTGCATCAACCATAAAGCCACACCCATCGGGACAATTGAGAGGACAGGCAGATCTTACTGTTTTCATCAGATATCCCCCTTATTGATCAAGATTATTCCTCATCTCATTCGGAAATTTGTGATCGATCTTCTCTCTGACTTTCAGATAATAAGCAACCTCCAGACGTTTCCTCTGCAGGCGGCAGCCCAGCGGGTAGACCTCATTCAGGCTGCCGCTGTAGGCAGTATTGGAAGCATGGCAGCCGCCGCTGCAGGAATAACGCGCCCAACAGTTCATACATTCCGGCTTGGCATAAATATTAGCCTTACGGAAGGAATCTACGATATCCCGGTTCAAGGAACCCCGTTCCTGCAGAGACCCCATCTTATACGCGGGCTGTCCTACAAATTGATGACAGGGATAAATATCCCCTTCCGGCGAAATTGCCGCATACTCATATCCCGCTCCGCATCCGGAGAGTCGTTTGGGCAGACATGGCCCGGCATCCAATCCGGCATTAAAATGAAAAAAATTAAAGTTCTTGCCTTGTTGCTTATAGGCCAGCACTGTCTCACCTAAAACATCATAAGCTTCATTTATTCTGTCCATATCTTCTTCCTGAAAAGCATACTCCTTATCCGGCTCGGCCACCACGGGCTCCAGCGAAATTCTGTCTATTCCCAAATCAGCGAGATGAATGACATCCTTGTGAAAATCCGTGTTGAAGTGAGTGAATGTTCCGCGGACATAATAATAAGTTCCGATGGCATAAGGTGATGCTTCCGGCCTTCTTTCAATAAACTCCCGGATTCGCGGTACTATTCTGTCATAGCTTCCCCTTCCTCCCGGAAATGGTCTTGCCCGGTCATTGACCTCTTTACGTCCATCCAGACTAAGTACGGCACTGATCTCTTCCCGTTCAAGGAAAGTCCGGATTTCCTGGTCCAAAAGAACAGCATTGGTTGTTAAGGTAAATTTAATCTTTTTACCTTTTTCCTTTGCCGCCTTTTTTCCATAAGTCACAAGTTCTTTAACTACCTCAAAATTCATCAGCGGCTCCCCGCCAAAGAAATCCACTTCACAGTGAGGTCGACTGCCGCTGTGTTCTAAAATAAAATCTATGGCCTTTTTACCTGTTTCCAAATCCATCATCCGGCGTCCTCCGCCAAAAGCTCCCGTTCCGGCAAAACAATAGGTGCAACGAAGGTTGCAATCATGGGCAACATGCAGGCATATCGCTTTGATGAGCGGTTCCTCAGGGTATCGGATTTCATATTTTTCCGCTTCAGGCGAAAACAGGGTTCCTTCATCCTGCAGTTGTCCCAGTTCGTCCAATATTTCTTCTTTTTCCGTTTTTTCCAGCCAGCTGCCTGTCTTTGCCAGCAGCAACTCACCCTTGGCCAGCAATTCTGGATTTTCTGTTTGTAAAGTCTCGATTTCCCGGATTAGCCGGTATGTTTTTTGATCAAGCAGATGCAATGATCCCGTATTGACATCATAGGCAATATATAACTCTTTTTGTTGGTATACATGAATATTTGAGGATATTTTGTAGTTTTTCAGCTTCAGCATTTTTACCTCTTCCCAGTAATTGTTCTTCACTTACTGATTTTATCAAACCGTAGCTTCCTTCAGTTTTCAATTATACCAGATTCCATACCGGCTTCCTACTGAACAACAGAAAACCCGCTTTTTCAAGCGGGTTTTCTGTCTGGATCATTATGGGCTCTCTGCTCAAAGCTTACTCAATAAATTATTTCTCGCAAACCTGATTTCCGACAGTACAGGATGTTTTGCAGGCAGACTGACATGATGTCTGGCACTTGCCGCAGCCCCCGTCCTTGACCGTTGAGCTTAAATTTCCTTTGATGACGGTTTCAATATGTTTAGCCATGATATTTCCTCCTGGTTAATTAGATTGACTGAATCTATACAACACCCGGCCGTCTGCGGCAGACCCTGTGATCACAGCGCTTACCGAAGGGACCTGAGGTTCATCAACAAAAGCATACCACATTTTTAATTGTTCCGTATTTACGACCTTGCCGTAAGAAATATTACCATTAATCGTTTTTACTGTGATTGCTGAAATGTCCGGATTGTTTACCTTGCCATAATACAGAGAATACTGTCCATGTTGTTTATTTCCTAAATCCGCATAACGCCACTGAAGGCCTTCCGGATAGGTAATCAGCTTCCCAACACCGCTGCCAATCCAGTCCCAGCCAAATGTATTTTTAATAAACATTCCTGCGCTTAACTCATCTTGATAACTATAAAACACGATTGCCGAATTTTCACTGACCTGTTCTATGTGAAGCATTGTATACCCCTCAGGGATATACGGCTTGGCTTTCTCCACAGCATCCTCCAAGGAGTTACACCCGGACAAAGTAAACAATGACAACAAGGACATTACCATGAGAATAAGTCTGACACGCTGCCCAAGTCCCTGCTTCTTGCAGCTTTTGTACCACTGTGACATAGAATCCATTCTCCTTAACTAGATCATCCAATTTCCAGGGTGATGGCCCTAGGGATAAAAAAACCAGCGCCAGCGCTGGCTCCCTATTTTTAAGTTGGAGCGGAAGACGGGATTCGAACCCGCGGCCCTCGGCTTGGGAAGCCAATGCTCTACCACTGAGCCACTTCCGCACGTTCATTTTCAGTAAGACTATTATATTGACATTTTTTTATTTCGTCAAGTTAAACCATTTCCTGTCAGCCTTGCATCTTTCCGTTCATTTTCTGTCAAACGATTTAAAGAAGTTAGATAAACAAAAAAACTACAGAAACCCCAGCATCTGCCCCTCATATGTTTGAGGGACAGCAGAAAACGTTTTGTAATTTTTCCCAATAAAATAAGATCCTGAAATTTAATAAAAAAAAGACGAGTTTTACCTTTAAGGGTAAAATTCGCTTTTAAATCAGCAAATAAAATATGGTGCCTCAGGACGGAATCGAACCGCCGACACGAGGATTTTCAGTCCTCTGCTCTACCGACTGAGCTACCGAGGCAAAATGGTGACCCATACGGGATTCGAACCCGTGTTACCGCCGTGAAAGGGCGGTGTCTTAGGCCGCTTGACCAATGGGCCATCTACTGAATATTGCTCACGTTTTTGAATTATATCATTTGAACGGAAGATAATCAACTGGAAATACCAAAATAATCTTTATCTTTTTCATTATTTATTTTTATCCCTTGGCAGATCCGCATAGAGGACAATTTTGCAAGGAAAAGGGCATTTCCAGACCACATTTTTCCAGTAATTCCGCATCCGCCAAAATTTCCCCGGCCTTTCCATCCGCCGCGATTTGGCCGTCTTTCATCACAATTACCCTTTGACAGATTTCCATGACCATGTCCAGATCATGACTGGTCATTATTTTCGTATGGCTAAAGCCTTTCAGCAGTTCCAGAACCTTTCTTCTCGCTTTAGGATCAAGAGCAGAGGACGGTTCATCCATAATCAGAACATCAGGGTGCATGGAAAGTACTGCGGCAATCGCTGCCGCGCGTTTTTCCCCTCCGGAGAGTTTATATGGCGCCCGATCCTTGAGGTGGAGAATTCCGACCTGTTCCAAAGCATCAAAAACCCGCTTTTTTACTTCCTGTTCCTCAAGCTTGTAATTGCGGGGACCAAATGCCACATCATCATAAACCGTTGTCATAAACAACTGGTCATCGGGGTCCTGAAAAACCATTCCCAGTCTTTGACGGATCATGGGTAAAGTATCCTTTGTCACATGAGTATCTCCAACGGTCACCTCCCCTTTTTGCGGAAAAATTACCCCCATCAGAAGCATCAGCAATGTTGATTTTCCTGCGCCGTTGGCTCCGATGATTCCGACGGCCTCTCCATGACTGACCAGAAAAGATATCCCATTGATGGCTTTATGCCCATCCGGATAAGCAAAATGCAACTCATTTACCTCAAGCTTATGATGGCTCATTTATTTCATCACTCCTGTCATCAATGATCCCAATATCAAGGGTATATTATAGATTCTGGCCAAAGCGAACAAAGACAGCCATCCCAGAAAATAAACAAGATCCCGGACTTTGACCTTTCTGGAATATCCCATATTATACTCGCCATTGAACGCCCGCAGACACATCGCCTGATACACCCGCTCCGCCCGGTCAAAGGTCCTGAACAGCAACTGTCCCGCCAGTGTTCCCCACGCGCTCAGCTGAATTCCCTTCTGCCCGGGAGCCCTCAGGGAATACGCTCTCATCGTCCTTGCCGCTTCTTCCAGCAAGACATTAATATATCTATAGGTTAACACCAGCTGCAGGACGAAGACTCGGGGAATTTTAAGCATCCTCATTGCCGCCGCCAAGCCATCCATTCCGGTGGTCGCCACCAGCAGGAGAGCGGCTGTAACGGTTAAAGCGCTTTTAAGCATAATCGAAAAAAAGGTTATCCAGCCCATAGAAATGCTGAATCCGGCAAATAAAAATACCTGGTCGTCAAAAAAGGGATTGAAAATACCTATCCCTATGATCAGAGGCTCCACCAGCAGGATTCTTTTTAAAATGGGAACAACAGGAATCTCTCCTAAGGCAAAAAGCAGGACAGGATAGAAAAAAAACGGCAGTAAACCGGCAATTTCATATCTGCCAAAGGATACAACCACAGTTAAATAGACAACTGTAGTCAGTAGCTTGATTAAAGGATGAAGCCCGTGAAGAAAGGTTTTCTTCCGGGCCAGATCATCCAAGAGCCTCATATTATATAAGGAATTAACCATATCGGACATCGTTTCAATCCGTTTCTGTTATATTACTTCTATATTACTTCATGATTTCTTTTTACTTGATTTTTATGCCGCTTTTTCCTGCCTCTTTTTTACCTTACTGACGACCAGTCCGGCCAGAGCGGCCAAAGCAAGGGTCAGGCCCCCGCCAACCAGACCTGATACACTGGTTCCTGCGCTGACCGCAGGCCAGGATTCTTCTGCATCTTCTCCCGTCCCTTGGGCTGCCGACTCATCTTCAGTTGCTTTGAAACCGTAATCCGGTAAAAATGCCGTATTTTCCTGGACCCCGGCAAGGGTCTGATGAATACCATCTTTTGCCTCAAGCTCTTCCACCCCGGCTGTCTTAAACATCGACCATTCCAGACCATCAGGATTTGCCGAAGCAAACCAGGATAACACTCCCCCTGTAATTACCGCCATAATGACAAGCGCTGTCATCACTTTTTTGACAGGGATACCGCCAAGAGATCTTCCGGATAAAGCCCTTTCAATAATTTCAGGACGTTCTCTCCAGACATAGGATACGACCGCTGCCACAACAAGCCCTTCCACAATGCCAATCGCAAGATGAATCGGCTGCATCAGCAGGAGAAAGGTACTGAAGGGAAGCTCTGTAATCCCGGAAAATAAAGTCTCCAAAACCACACCAAGGGCTCCCATCTGCAAACCGAGGATCACTGCCGTCATGCAGGCAAAAAGAATGCGTTTTTGGGAATATCCTTTTTGAATGATCTTTTTATAGATCAAAGGATAGACAACAAAGCAGGTAAAAAAGCCCATATTAAAGATATTGCATCCGAGGGCCAGCAGCCCTCCATCTGCGAAAAACAAGGCCTGAATAGTCAAAATGGCGGCCATTGTCAAGAATCCGGCGTAAGGTCCAAGGATGATGGCCAGCAAGAGACCTCCGCCAATATGTCCGCTCGATCCGGTTCCCGGAATCGTGAAATTAATCATTTGAGCGGCAAAAACAAAGGCTCCCATCACACCCATTAAAGGAGCTTTCTTTTCATCTATATCAGCCTGAACCTTTTTAATTGAATAAGCGGCCAACCCGGCGCTCGCTGCCCACATTGCTCCTCCCACAGCCGGTGAAATCAGGGCATCTGCCATATGCATAATACGTCATCTCCTTCAAGAAAACTTGGATATTTGCAGTTTGATCAAATTTAAAAATTAATATGTATGAAAACATTTTCATATAATCAAGCCTGCAAGACCTTATTATAATCGCAGTTTATTTTTTTACAATCCCCTATCAGGGGATAAAAAAAGGCCGATATGGCCCAAAAAATTTATTCTTTAAAAATCCCAAATTTTATTGTTATACCCATTCGGGCAAATTTTTCTTCATATTCCGTCATAATATTTTCCCGGAAATCACTTCCATGCAGATCAAACGTTTTATACTCTTCCTTAAAGCCCTGCTCGCGCAAATAATCCAGGCTATCCAGAAAAAACGGTTCATTGTCCGTTTTAAGCCATATTTCTTTGGGTTCTTTCAAAAAAGCTTGATACTGCTTCAAGAAATTGGGGTGAGTCAGCCGCCTTTTATGATGTCTTTTCTTCGGCCAGGGCGTACTGAAATTCAGATAGATCCGGCCGATTTCCCCTGGGGCAAAGACTTCTCCGATTTTCTCAATATTCAAGGGAACGATTCTGACATTCTCCAGCCCCGTTTCATTCAGCTTTCTTAAAGCGTAAACTAAAACCTCATCCTGCATATCGACAGCAATATAATTGATTCTATGTTGAGCCTGGGCCAGCCGGGTAATAAAGCTTCCTCTACCGCAGCCCAACTCCAGGTGGATGGGATAATGGTTCCCGAAAACCTCCCGCCACTTCCCAGCCAGTTCTGCCGGAGCAAAGATTACTTTATAATCTTTTTCCATTTCCGGCCGGGCCCACCATTTTTTTCTCAAACGCATTTTGCTTCTCCTTATGCTGAGTACCCGATCGTATCTTAATCTCAATAAGTATAACATGGCCGGAAAAGCAAAGAAAGACTGCCTGAATGAGCTTTCTCAGAAGATCTCTAAATCCCTCATAAACTAATCTTGATGAAAAAACGGGCTTGTTCTTGGAACGATCTTCCAAAAATAATCATACATAATACTATCTATATTTTATTCATCTGTGAGGTGTTATGGTGGAGCGTCTTTCCGAAAAAATCAACGAATCCGTCAAACTTGCCCGGGATTATGTTCTCGAAGGAGGAGAACAAATACTTAACGGGCGTTTGGATGAGGCCCATAAAATATCAATCAGCACAGGAGCAACCGCCCTGGCAACTTTGGCGCAGTTCTTACTCGGCAATCAATATCAAGACAGTCATCAAGCTGGGCTGAAATGGCTTCAGCAAAATCGCCGGGGTAAGGGTTGGAGCAAAGTGCCGAACGGTGATCCGGACCTGGAAATCACACGTCTGGTCCAAAAAGTGCTCTTGGGCAGCCAGAGTAGAAAATTGGTCAAATTTCTCCTCCCCAGTCAGTCCCGGGAATTGGCAAATTTAGTTTTATCCCTCGGACAGAAAGTGGTCTCAGGCATGGAAGGGCCTCTGCCGGATGAAACCAGCCTGCCGAATATTCTTACCGAAAAAGTTTTAAACAAGCTCCCTCCCTATGGCCGTCCTGTGGTGATCGCAGCATCTCTGTTGGCGGTCAAAAATCTCGATCAATCCGGTGTAAGCGAGGCCATAGTCTATCTTTGTGATTGCCGGATGAAGGATGGCTCCTGGTGCGAAGATATTGTAGCGACAAGTTTGGCTACCATCGCTCTGATCCGGGCCGGTGTATCCGGTGAGCAAGTGGACCAGGCGGGACAATGGCTAAAATCAAAGCAATACAGCAACGGCGCCTGGCCTGCTTTTGACCAATTGTTGACTTGGTCGACCGGTCTGGCCATTCAAAGCTTTATCCAGTTTCCGCAAAGCTCTGACGAACGTGACTGGCTCAACCGGGCGGCAAAGTGGCTGGCTGCCCGGCAAAACACTGATGGAAGTTTCGGTTCAACTCCGCCATTTGCCCAGCCGGACTTAGATGATACTGCCATCGCTTTGATGGGTTTACAACATTTTAACAGCAAAGCGGCTCATCACTGTGCAGAATTGCTGCGGCGGCTGCAAAACAAAGACGGAAGCTGGAGTACGTTTCCGAGCTTTAAGGGAGTCCCCCCCGCTTTAGAATGCACATTTCCTGTCTATATTCCCAGTACCGATGTTACCATTCATGTCTTAGACGGTTTATGGGGAATGCCCGGAAGGAACAGCAATATTGAAGTTGCTCAAGGGTTGCATTGGTTATTGGAACAACAGCTTCCTTCCGGAGAAATTCCGGGTATTTGGTATGAAGGGCCCATCTATGCTACCGCTCAAGCTCTGGAGCTCCTCAATAAGTGGTCAAACAGCTGGAGACGCTGGCGATCAGCCGGCCAAATCTTTGATGTTCAGAGAAAAGCATATCAATATCTGTTATCCCTGCAAAATTCCGATGGGAGCTGGGGCTCTTCGGTGACTGAGACATCTTTAGCTTTATCTGCTCTGTCTTACGCCGGTTCCCAGCTTCCCCCGGACATTTATCCCAAAGGACTGTCCAGTATCATTTCCAGTCAGTTGACAAACGGTTCATTTCAACCATCTTATCAAGGAATCTATGCCAAGGGATGGGACTATGAAGAACCTCTCACTACTGCTTTGACAGCAATCAGAGCCTTGGAAAGATACAGATTGCTTCTCTACCGGCACAGCTAATTTTAGAAAGAGTTTAAGAATAAGATTATGATAGAAATCAACCAACTTTCAAAAATGTATCCCGGCGGGAAAGGGATCAAAGATCTCAGTTTTGAGGTCAAGCAAGGCGAGATCTTCGGCTTCCTGGGTCCAAACGGGGCGGGAAAAACAACGACTATCCGGATCTTAATGGGTTTTCTGCGTCCGGACAGCGGAGCAGCCAAAATAAGAGGGAGAGATACCTGGCAAGAAAGAACCGGCCTCAAGCGGATTATCGGTTATCTTCCGGGAGAACTCCATTTCTTTGACCGGCTTTCCGCCCAAGAAATATTGTTGCTTTTCATCCAAATGCACGGTAACCATTCCAAGCTGAAAGAGAATTACAAAAAATTAATCAAGCGTTTTGATTTGGATATCCGCCAGCCGGTCTGGAAAATGTCCAAAGGAATGAAGCAAAAGTTAGGCCTGATTTCTGCCTTCATGCTCAATGCCGAAATTCTTCTCCTGGATGAGCCCACCTCCGGGTTAGACCCGTTAATGCAAAAAGTCTTCATTGATTTGGTCCTTGAAGAGAAGGAAAAAGGGACAACAGTTCTGATGTCTTCCCATCAGTTTTCGGAAATTGAAAAAACCTGCGGTCGTGTGGGCATGATCCGGGAAGGAGAATTGCTGACTGTTGAAGATATCGCTCAATTGAAACAGATCAAACGCCAAACGTTTGACATCCGGACTAAAAATGAAGAAGCCGCTCAGTATTTACGTCAAAGCGGTCTGCACATTCTTCATGAAGAGGGCCTTTCGTTCAGGATTGAGACAAGCGGCAACCTGAATGTCCTGTGGAGAGTTCTTGCCGAAACCCAGATCGAGGAATTTCATCAACAACCCCTTGAACTGGAAGAAACGTTTATGCAATATTATCACTGATTTCCGGCTTTATGATCTATGTGAGGAGACTGCTGCATGTTGATCAATCTGCCCTTTTTCAAAGTCATGTTTAAACAACAACGAAATACGGTCTTAAAAATTTCCGGTGGAATTGTTCTCTATGAACAACTGCTCACCTGGGTTTACCCTGCTATCTCTAAAACTCCGGCCGTAACGGAAATTGTCGATTCTTTTCCTTCTGCTGTGAAAACTGTATTTGGAGTCTCCGCCAACGCCAGAACAGATACTTTTGAAGCATATCTTTGCAGCCAGTTTTTTGCCCGAATCTGGACAATGCTCATGGCCCTCTATGGAATTAACTCCGCTAATGCTTTGTTGTCCAAATTGGTTGAGGACGGCTCCCTGGCCTTTCCTTTATCTGCCCCCATCTCGAGAAGCCGGGTTTTGACCACTCAGGCAGCGGTCCTTTTTGTGAACAACGGTTTGTTAATTACCATGACTTTTCTTGGTTTATTCTTGGGCACCCGTGTTTTTGGGATAATGATTGACAAAACCCCTTACCGGCACTTTTTCTTCCTGTCATTGTCTTTCTTTTCCGTGATCAGCAGTTATAGCCTGTTGTTTTCCACCCTGGCCGAAAAGGAAAAATCTTTGGCTTATGCTTACGGCTTAACCTTTATTTTTTACGTGCTGGACGTTCTGGCCGGTCTTTCAGAACAATTATCCTGGATGGGAAATTTATCCCTTTTCCGTTTGCTTAAACCTCAGGAAGTTTTAGAGGGTACAATCAAGCCTACCGGAATTTTTATCGGCTTATCCTTAAGTGCTTGTCTTCTTCTTTATCTCGCTGTCCGGGTTTTTGAGAAAAAAGATTTGCCCCTGTAAGCAACGTTATTCGCTTTGATCAGCCTATTCGCAATTCTTGATATAAAATATGGCCAGCTGGGTCCTGTCTCTGAAGCCCAGCTTTTCCAACAAAGCCGTCACATAATTTCTGACCGTACCTTCACTGATCTTGAGCTCTCTGCCAATTTCCCTGTTTGAACAGCCTTCTCCGACCAGTTTCAGTATTGCAAATTCACGAGGAGAAATCGCAAGCTGTTCCGGGGTTGTTTTCTTGCCTTCCCTGAGCATGGAAGAAAGAGCTGTGGCTACTTCCCGTTCTAAAACGATATTTCCTTTAGCAACAGCCCTCAAGCTCTCGATAATACTGTCCGCAGGCTGATTTTTGAGGATATAGCCCTCAGCTCCGCATTTTAAAGCTTCTTTGATATATTCTTCATCCATAAACGTTGTCAGCATCACGACTTTGATTTCCTCAAACTGATTTTTCAGATGTTTGGTTCCCAATACTCCATCCATGACAGGCATGCGGATATCCATCAGAACCAGATCAGGTTTTTTCCGCCTGCAGATCTCCAAGGCCTCCTGCGCATTCCCCGCAGCCCCCAAAACCTCAAAATCCGGCTCCATCTTTAGAATCAGTTCCAGACCTTCTCTGATTAAGGCATCATCATCAACAATGAGAATCTTCAATTACACACCATTCCCTTCATGATTCCCGACCGGCAGGAAGCAGACAATCAAAAACCCCTCATCTGAACTGATGGAGATTGTTCCTCCCATATCCGCCACTCTTTCCTTCATCCCGCTGATCCCTAATCCTTCCTTAATCTTCTTACAACCGATACCATTATCCTTGATATACAGTCTGGAGAATTTTTCGTTAATCTCCAAGAAAATTTCCATTTGGGTCGCTCTGGAATATTTAGCTGCATTGGTCAGGGCCTCTTTAAAAATTGAAGATAATATCTCCATATGGGGTGGAGCCAGGGAACCGGCATCTCCCAAAACCTTAAACTGAGCGGGACAAAAGCCGAAGTTATCAATGATACTTTTTAGATAAGCTATCCCTAAAGTTTTATCCGGTTTGATGTTATATACCGTGTTTCTCAAAAGAGACAAAGCTTCAGCCAGGCTCTCAATAGATTTCTTTATGATCTCCTCAGCTTTTTTCCGGTCCTTTGCCAAGATCCTGTCTGCTGCCTGGAGCTGAAATAAAATCCCGGCTATACTATGGCCGACATGATCATGAATGTCCCTGGCAATCCGGTTTCTTTCCCTGACCTCAGTTAAATGCGCGACCTCTTTAGATACCTGAAGCAGCTTATTCTTGGCCTTCTCAAGATCATATCTCAAGCGCCTTTCTTCGTCTAATCTGCTCAAATATTCAGACTGGCTCTGCTCAGCTTCTTTCAAGACAAAAGCTAAAGCCGCACTTACGGCCATAAGCAGGCTTACTAAAGGAGTGTTAAACTCTATGGCCAGAAGCAAACCGAGAATAAATACGGGCAAAACCAATATCCATACTTTTCGATATACTAAGTCAAATATTGAAATACAGAGAAGAACCATAAAACTCCGGTCAAACCAGATTCCTATACAAACAAGGATAAATGAAATTATGATCCAATGCAGGGTGTCAGAAAATCTTTCTTTGAAAACATTTACACCTGAAAAAAGGACGATTAACAGAACTTCAGTGTAGGACACATTATCGGAGCTGATAAACAAAAAAATGATATAGATTAAGAAAAGAATCTTCATTAAATGTTTCATGTGCCCTCAACTGTGTTTGAGTTATTTTACTTTTTCAGAGTATGTTTGAAAAATTCCACGTTTTTTTATTAACTCCTGCTGTTTGAAGACTTTGACAGATTCCAACTATCTTTTGAAGGATCTTTTATGATCAACATAATCATAGAAGCTTTCATCCGCATGGTTTTCCAAGTTACCCCGGAGAACGCTGAACAACAGTTTGGGCTTTCTCAAGATGTCCCAATCCCCCTGGGCATCCGCCTTCCTCATTGATACGATAACCCGGGCTTTAGAAATTGTTCCATATTTTTTTCCGGATAATCGGCCCCATTTTTTCAGACGCAGGCCAAAATCTACATCTTCCAGCATTCTCTGTTCTTCATTAAAACCATTAATGGCCTCAAAATCTTTTTTATAGCACCAAAAAATTCCTGCGCTTACACCCCCATATTTTATCACTATAGGAATCAATAAGAGGCCGTTAAACCAGAGGCCCAAGGACAGTCTTTCACATTTCCACTTTACCCCGCCGCCGATATACTTTCCTGTAAGCAGTTTTGCTTCAATTTCCGTCAGCATATTCGCTGTCATTTGACTATCGGCGTCGATTGTTACGAGAATTTCCCCCCGGGCCGCTTTCGCCCCGGCATTGCGGATCATTGACATGTTTTTTCGGTCCTCTTTGACAATGACACAATGATACGCTCTGGCGATTTCTTCAGTGCGGTCCGTACAGCGGTTTAATACTACGATGATCTCCACTTGATCCTTATAGGGAACTGCTGCGGCAAGAATAGAATCTAAGCATCTTCCAATATAGTTTTCTTCGTTATAAGCCGGAATAATCACGGAAAATTTCATTTTTTATCCCCCTCTATCCTATCGTCCCGCAGATTCTCGCAACCTGCATACGACTTTATTTTTTCAGATTGCGAAGTGCTTTTACTCAGTTGCTTATAATAAAATCAAGGATATTGCGATTAATATCATTCGCATTTTCTACATTCATTACATGCCCAATCCCAGGCATAACCTTTAACTGAAGATTAGGAATCATTTTCTCTGGCATGGATGCGTGGTTATTTCGCAGCATGACAGATATCAAGCAATATTTTCTTTTTTCCAGCTCCCTAAGAATAGAAAGACTATAGTAAACAACAGAACTACGGCCATATTACTGCTGATCGCGGCCAATCCCTGATTATCCAGGAGCTTGCTGACTCCATCCATAATCCAGTAGGTCGGGGTAAATTTGCCGCTATTATTTAAGACTGTTGTTGCTGTTTCATGCTCCCACAAGCACCCGCCAAGAAGACCCATAAAGAAAGCAATGAATATTCCCGCAAACAAAGCCTGCAAGGTGCTTCTAGCCAGGGAGTTGACCGCTGTGCCCAGCGCCACCGATATGAGGGAAGCAGTGAGGAAAAGAAGGTACATTGCCGCCGGGGATATCCCCATATAAACACCCAGCCATTTAAGAACCAAAAACACAACGCTCACTTGGATTACAGAAATGATTAAATAGCTTAGGACATTTTGAACCGTATAACTTCTTAAGGTGACAGGAGTCATTAATGTCCGGTAAAAAGTTTTGTTTTCGCGATCAAATTGTATTATTGAAGCAATTAATACACCGGCCATTAGGATGCTTTGCAGAAAGCTTCCAAGCACAATATAGGCTTTCTCTTTTTGCCTGTCCATTAGTGGCCGATTATCCATTTGCAAATAAGCGTTATTGATTAAATCCATTTTATTATAGAAATCATTTTGATCACCATTGGCTATTTTGGCTATTTCTCTGGCAGCTTGGAGATAGTTCTCCGCATATTGTTGGACGAGCTGAGCCTGATCATTCTCTTTAAGAAAATAACTTTTTACGCTCACCTCTTCTCCCGCAAGCATTTTTTCCGTATAGCCTTTGTTCAGAACAAGGGCATAGATGATCTTAGAACTAAAAAGTTCATTGTTAATCTGTTCCTTATTTACGCTTTTCATCTCCGTCACTTGAGCAAGCTGATTTTTCAGCAGTTTGGTGTATTCTGTCTGATCCTGATCACAAATACCAATGCTCAGCATTTTATCCTTTGGGACAATTGATGAATAAGAAAAGGTCAAAAGCACTGTCGGTAATAGAATAACAACAAAGAGAAGAATCTTATTTTTCATTATCCTTCTTAAATTATTCAACAATATACTCATATCGGTTTTCTCCTTCCCAAATAGAGTGTTAATCCTAACAATACAACCGCCAACAAGGCCAAAGAAAGGAGGGAAAGCTGTATTCCTGAAGAATAACCATTCAATACTGTTTCCGTGATAATCATATAGGTGTGGTATTGGGGACTAAGAAAAAGGATGGCTTTCAACAGCCCGTGGGCGATTCCTAATCCTCCCACAAAGGCTGCCGCTGTGAATAAAATGTTTACACACACCACAATGATGGCACTGAGTCCTATTCTTGTGGTCAGATAGCCGGCACTCATTCCTAAGGCAGTTATAATCGCTGTGTAAAGAGCAAAAGCTGTTACGATGGAAAATAATTGCCCGTGCATGAATGGGCCATAAACATAGATAAAATAGCCGATAAAAATAGCGCTGCTCGGGGAGAGGGTAATAGCATTGCCTAAAAATTGGCCGCCGGCCAAGGCAATCTTATTGATCGGAGCTACATTAAATCTGATAAGGGTATTCCTCCGCCTCTGATTCGCTACAGAAAAAGTCCCTAATAAAGCACCGTAACAAAGCATCTCCATTAATCCGAAGAGAGGAAATTTGTCCGCGTCTTTAATCACTCTCCCTGTTGGCGAAAGCATTGTTTGTTCAATGGCGGCGGACTTTTCTGTCGGACTGAATTCCGCTTCATTTGGATTTAAAGTAAAAAAAGAATTGACTTCATGGACAAAATTTGCCACCAAAAGTTTGGTCAGCGCATTGTTTTCCTTACCCAATATCCGGATGCTTGGTTTGAGTTCCTGCCCCCTGCCCGGGGAAAGGTCCTTTTCCAGATAAATGAAATTCTGAACTTTTTCATCTTCCACAAGCTTTTGCCCTTCTTCAATGGAATTAACTCTTTGCAGGTCAAAATTATCCCGGATATCTCCGGCCTGGAGATACTGATCAAACTGTCTGCCAATCAAATCTTGGTCTGCCGTAAAGTAAGCTATCCTAACCTTCTCTGTTTTGCTGTTTTCATTAATATTGGCCATTAAATTTACACACATCATAAAAAACACCAGGGGCAATAAAATAAGCAACAAAAACAGTTTCCAGTTTCTGATATTCCCAAGCAAAGTGTAAAAGGTAATCTGTAACAGATTCAACAGAGTCACCTCCTTAATTTCTCAGTGAACGACCGGTCAAAGTGAGAAAAACCGTCTCCAGGCTGGGTTGTTCAACGTTAAAAGAAATCACTTCCGCGCTTTCAGAAACAAGGCCAAAAATATCCCGGATATTTTTGCTGTTCTTTGCAGAGATTACTGTCACCTTTGTCCCTTCAACATAGCTCTCTTTTACTCCCGCCAGCTTATTGAGCTTCTCAATCAGGGTATAGCTTGCCGAGGATAATTCGGCAGTTACCCGTTCTTCACTGGTCATCATCTCTTTGAGTTCCTCTTTTGTCCCGGCAGCAATTACTCTGCCATGATCCATAATGATGATCCTGGTACAGACTTCTTCGACTTCCTCCATATAGTGAGAGATATATATGATGGTCGACCCCTGTCTGTTCAGTTCTTTAACTGCCTGGAGGATATAGCTTCTGGACTGAGGATCAATCCCCACCGTCGGCTCATCCATGATCATCAAACTGGGCTGATGAACAATTGCGCAAGCAATATTGAGCCTTCTTTTCATTCCGTTGGAGAATTTCTTGGGATATTGCTTTTTCTTTTCCAGTAACCCTGTAAATTCAAGCGCTTTTTCTATCCTTTCCTTCAAAAGAGTCCCTCTCAGCCCATAGAGCCTGCCAAAATACATCAGGTTCTCGTAAGCCGTAAGTTCTTCAAAGATGGCAATATCCTGAGGAACTACCCCTAAATCTCTCTTAATCTCTACTTCATTTTCTTTAAGCTTTTTACCGAAAATATAAATTTCACCCCGGTCAATTTTTGTGAGGCCGACCATAGCGTTCACTGTCGTCGTCTTTCCCGCTCCATTAGGGCCAAGCAGCCCTACGATCTCCCCTTTCCGAATAGAGAAGCTTACATTATCCACGGCAATAACATCCTGATATCTTTTCACAAGATTTTTGACCTCTACCAACATTGCGCACCTCCCTTGTCTGAGATTGAGTTCAGGAAAACAGTATCGAATTTGCTGCTTATAGAATAGAACAATACGGAGTCTTACACCAGTGAGCTGAAGCATGAAACCAAGATGACAATTGTCATATCCTTCGGCATCGGCGAATGTAAAAAATGCCTGCGCCCACAGCACAAGCATTAATTCTATGTATTTACTTTCACTCTTCTCTTCAGACCAATAATAATAGATTTTCACAGATCAAATGTCATTTTTCCTGTATTTACCGGATAGTAATCCGTAAATCTCACCTCTCTGACATATTGCAAGTTGTCCCAAAGAGTGTGATAACCCTTAAAGCTTTTCAATGGTTTGATGTAGCTTCTGAATGACTCAATCTCTTCCTCAGTCGCTTCCCGTTTATTTCCTGCCGTACCAATCAATTTTAGCCCCGAAGGCTTACCGAATCTGTTCAGATACAATGATTTGAGCCAAAAAAGTTTACCCGTATTTACACATAAGATACAAACATGATTATTCAAGTCTATATTCTTTGATAATGTACCTGCAAAAATATCAAAGAAGAAGCCCGAATAATCGTCTTTTAACATCAATGATCCAATCGGAGAAACATTCGGTATGCCATGATTACTGACCGTCGCTATGGAACAATGCATAGAAGCTTTCAGCGCTTCAGAGTAATACCTCCTGATTTTTTCCCACATATCCCTTGTAATCTTCATCATGACCTCCAATTTGACTGATTTTGCTCTGCTTGTCTGCGGATCTCCTTTAACATGTGTTTTCTGATTAAGCCGCTCCAGGGCCGAATGACAAACCAGTATCTTTGGAACTTTTTCAAAACGTCTTGATTCAGACAAGAAATTCGTGTTTCAGTTGTCAACACGGATTTACCAGAGGCTTTTTCTTCGATAAAAAAATTCCATGCTACTCTGGCAACATCCCTGCTTTGAGGGCTTAAAAAACTCTCCCCGTCTATTTCCCTCATTGCGGGGTTACGGGTCCAAAACCTGCCTTCAAGCCCGATCACGATTTCTTCAGGATAGACTTCCTCCAGTATTTTGAAACCAACTTTTGTTAAATCCAAAATGGTAAACTGGGAAATTCCCCTTATCCTAAACAGCGCAGCAATCACAAAATTCTTTACAAAATCCGTGGAAAGGATTGCCTCATAGATTTTTTCTGGCGGAGCAGCTGTAGTTATTTCATGCTTTTCATGAAATTGGTAGTCAGGTAAATATTTATCAATTAACACTTTATTCCTCCCAGAGGTTTTACTAATACCTCACCCTTGTCCCGCACCAAATTTCCTGTCCGAAATAAAGAGAGCAATAATCCAATAAGAAAACTATTTGCAATTAAAGCCCGCCCTCCATAAGAAATTAAAGGCAATGAGAGTGGCGCAAAGAATAAAAATCCCAAGTTTGAAAGGATATAAAGCATACATTCTATGCTCAATGTCAAGGTAATGGCCAAGCCTGTCAAAAATCCGAGAACACTGTGTTGTCTTTTGCAAATATTAATGGAACGCAGAATGAAGGCCAGAAAGATCGTCATCAGAACAATAAAAATAATCCAGCCAAATCTGTAAATTAAGTATGTTAACAAGAAATCAGTATGGGCTTCAGGCAAAATTTGCAGCCCGGTCGATACCCCATCGCTGACCGGCAATCCTTCCCCCAGAAACCGGGAATTGGCCAGCAGCCTTCGAATGACGGCCCCTAAATATCCAGCCCCTGCCGAATCCAGGAAAGGATTGAACGCCAGCTGCAATTTTATTCCCCCGTAAAGGGGATTCCCTCTGAGGTATGGTATCGTCCAAACAAGGATAGTCGGGATATATATAATAAGCAAAGCAAACAATCTATTGACCTTGAACCAATTTTTCATTATCGCAGCTGTCAGCACAATCAGACAGGAAAGACAAAGCAAAAAATAGAAGGTTAAACTCGGCACAAGTCTGGAAAGAAAAGCGGGAGCAATTAAAGATGCCCCACATAAAATAATCCCGCCATAGCCCTTGCTCCGCATGGAATAAATAAATCCGGCAAAAGCCGTGGGAAAAAACAGCAGCGGATAAATCGTATAAAGTGCTCCACTTCCCCTGAAAAGTCCTCCATTTCCCCCGGTAAAGAAATAAGAAACTACCGTCAGAATACTGAGCCCCAAAAATATCGGTTTAGGGTACTTGCCGATTATGGTAAAGTCCAAAAAATAGGCCCCAATCAAAATCACAACTGCGAAAACTGTCCAGACAGCCTGTTTGAGGAAGAGGTTTGTTCCGTCCTGAATGTCACGTCCTACAAGAAATTGAATAGAAAGCCCTGCCAGAAGCAAGATGATCGTCATCACCAGCAGCGGCCAATCTGGCCGTGACCTGTGGGTGCGGTCAAGTTGTTCCCCTACAATGATCGGGTCTCCCATTTCAGCTATGGCCATTTCTGTGGCGGTTGTCTCATCTTGTCCGCCCTCAATAAAGGCATCCCGTTGGTCAATGATATGGTTTCTGATCTCTTCTGTAACTGAAAGATGGGCTTTTTTCCAGCGTATCTGCCCGCGTACCGTTTCCAAAAATTTGTTGATTTTTTCAGATTCCGGCAAAACTTACACCTCCTAGAACGCGATTGACAGCCGAAGAATATGTCTTCCATTCTTCAGTTTTCTCACCCAAATATTTCCGGCCTTTCTTTGTTATTTTATAGTACTTTCGCACTCTAAAATTCTCCATTGTTTTTTCGTAAGAAATCAACAGATCCTTTTGTTCCAGAGAATGCAGCAGAGGATATAATGTCCCTGCCTTTAACGTAAAAACGTTTTTTGATTGTTTGCTCAGTTCTTCAATCATTTGATAACCGTACATATCCGATTGGTCAAGCAGCTTTAGAATAAGCAGGGCTGTACTGCCTGTCAATAAGCTTTTGTCTATTCGCATTCCAATTCTCCTTTTATATAGATTATCTATATAAATAGTATATCGGTCATCTATATATGTCAATAAGAATTAAACTTTCGTATCTATCATGGACAGATGAACCAGGTAAGATTTCTAATAAAAATTATTAAACTTTATTTGTGTTTTCTCGTTAGTTTTTTGGATATACTTACCACTTTTATTTGTCCACATTTTGTCAGATAATTGAAGTAATAAAGGGATAAAAGATGAGGCGCCCCTTTTGGGGGCGCCTCATCTTATCTCAGACAATTTATATTTTATCCATAAATTTCAAATTTCCTCAACGTGGAGTCCTGTCCATCCACTTTCAAGAACGTGAAAATGCTTGATTTCTTTATTGGTGAGCCATCCGCGACTCGAACGCGGGACACCCTGATTAAAAGTCAGGTGCTCTACCGACTGAGCTAATGGCTCTTATGCAACAAGACCAAATTTTACAGGAAAGTCCGAATCATGTCAAGAGATAAATTGCATTATCCCACGAAATTAGAATTAAAATGTTTGCTGATGAACAAAGATATGTAATCTCATTTGTTTAAAAAATCTCATTCAAGACCATAGTCTGCACACGATCAGGCCCCACGGCTAAAAGGGATACTTTAACCCCAGTCAGCTTTTCAATCCGCCTGACGTAATTCCGGGCAGCTGCCGGCAACTCTTCAAATTGACTAATCCCGGTCAAGTCTTCCTTCCAGCCCGGCATTTCCTCATATACTGCCTCACACTGCGCCAGCTTTTTCAATCCCTGAGGGAAATCCTGAATGATTTGCCCCTGGTATTTGTAGCCTGTACAAATCTTTATCGTATCCAGCCCAGTCAATACATCCAGCTTAGTCAGAGCAATATCGGATATTCCGCTTATCCGGACAGCATATTTGACAATCACGGCGTCAAACCAGCCGCAGCGGCGCGGCCGCCCCGTCGTCGTACCGAATTCTCCGCCATTTGTTCTGATCAATTCCCCCAGTGAACAGTTTAGCTCCGTAGGGAACGGACCCTCCCCAACTCTGGTTGTATAAGCCTTAACGATACCCAAAACTTTAGCAATTTTCGTCGGCCCTACCCCGGTCCCGACACAGGCTGCTCCAGCTATAGGATTAGATGAGGTAACATAAGGATACGTCCCATGATCAATATCCAGTAGTGTTCCCTGCGCTCCTTCGAATAAAACCTTGCGTCCTTGTTCAATGTATTCGTTAATGATCAATGATGTATCTGTAACATAAGGTCTGATTCTTTCCGCATATTCTAAATATTTTTCATAGATCTCTTCAAATTTAAGTTCCTCACGGCCATAAATTTTTGTAATAAGCATATTTTTTTCTTGGATATTGTAATGCAGCCTGTCCGCAAACTCTTCTTTATCCATCAAATCGGAAATTCTAATTCCGGTGCGGGAAGCTTTATCTTTATAGGCGGGTCCAATACCCCTTTTGGTCGTACCAATTTTTTGATTGCCCTTAAACTCCTCTTCCAGCACATCAAGCAGGCAATGATAGGGCATAATCACATGAGCATTTGTGCTAATGCGCAAATTATCTGTTGTAATCCCTCTTTCATGAAGGTAATCTAATTCTTCGACTAAAACTTCAGGATCAATCACCAGCCCGTTGCCAATAACACTAAGCTTATCTGAATTAAAAATCCCTGAAGGAATTAAATGCAGCTTATAGGTCTTTTGATTAAAAGCTACAGTGTGACCGGCATTATTACCTCCCTGATAACGAACGACCATATCCGCCTGTTCAGCAACAAAGTCGGTAATCTTGCCTTTGCCTTCGTCCCCCCATTGCGCCCCAATCAGTACAACAGCAGCCATCATCTTTTCCTCCAATCAGAGATTATCTCTAGAACAAACAGTTTAATCTTAACAGTCCGGCCCTCGCTTTGTCAATAAAGAATCCGAACATTATAAGCAGGCTGGCTAATAACGTTCGAATTTGATTAAGCCTCCCTGACCTGCCTGCTTTTTGTTATCCTTAGTGTGTCCTGTCCAGATTAACAAACTTCGTAAACTCTTTCAGAAACCCCAGCTCAACTGTGCCAACAGGACCATTACGGTGTTTGGCAATAATCACTTCCGCTATCCCTTTTTTCTCTGACTCAGGATTATAATATTCATCCCGGTAAATAAAAGAAATTACATCCGCATCAGCTTCAATTGCCCCTGATTCCAAAAGATCGGACATAACCGGCCTTTTATCCTGACGTTGTTCCACACCGCGATTTAACTGAGACAATGCCACAACAGGCACGGACAGCTCACGGGCCAGTCCTTTCAGTCCACGGGAGATCTGGGCCACTTCCTGCTGACGGCTTTCCGCCCGGCGCCCTAAGGTCATTAATTGCAAATAATCAATAATAATCAAGCCTAACCCCTGCTCCATTTTGAGGCGGCGGGCTTTGGAGCGCAGCTGCGCTAAAGTGATTCCTACCGTATCGTCAATAAAAATAGGCGCATTGGAAAGGGGTCCGACTGCCTGGGTGAGTTTAGGCCAGTCACTGTCCAGCAATTCCCCGGTTCGTACTCTCTGCTGGTCAACCATGGCTTCTGAACAGAGCATCCGCTGAACCAGCTGCTCTTTAGACATTTCCAGACTAAACAATGCCACCGCTACTTTAGACTTAACCGCAGCATTCTGGGCCATATTTAACACAAGTGCGGTTTTTCCCATGGAAGGCCTGCCCGCAATAACAACCAGATCGGAAGCCTGCCAGCCTGAGGTTAGTCTGTCCAATTCCTTAAAATGAGTGGGGACTCCGGTCAGGTTGCCTTTATTGGTATAAAGGTGTTCTATCTTTTCAAAGGTCTTCAGCAAAATATGATGGATGGAAATAAATCCGTCCTTGGTCTGCCTGTGCGAGATCTCCAAAATCATCTTTTCGGCTTCTTCCAGAAGGTCAAAAGCCTCCTCGCCCGGTTCATACCCTTTCTGCTCCAGATAACCAGCCATTTTGATCAGCTGGCGAAGTAACGCTTTTTCCGCAACGATCCTGGCATAATATTCGATATTGGCAGCGGAAGGAACAGAGGAAGCGACCTGGGAAATCGTTCCGATTCCTCCTATGGACTCCAGACGGCCATATTGTCTAAGATATTCGGCGACCGTAACCAAGTCCACAGGCTCGCCTTTGTCCAGTATCTCTTGAATGGCGGTGAAAATAATCTTGTGGCTGTCCCTGTAAAAATCCTCAAACCGCAAAATTTCAAAAGCCACACTGGCCTGTTCCGGATCAAGCATCAGGGAGCCCAAAACTGCCTGTTCAGCTTCTAAATTATGTGGCGGAACTTTTGTTGGTTCCATTTTCTCTCCCCCGGTAATCCCTTGTTTTATCCTCAATCATTGTTATTCTAAAACGCCCACCAACTGCTGAAATATTTTCTTTTATAGGACAGCCCTTAAGGCCTCTTCAATCGTACTTACAGCGATCACCTCTATTCCAGTAAGACCTGAAGGCACTTCATCTATATTATCTTCGGGGATAATTACTCTTTGCACCCCGGCCTGCTTGGCTCCGAAAATTTTCTCATAGATCCCTCCGACCGGTTTAACTTTCCCTTGAATGGAAATTTCGCCGGTTACGGCCACATCCTGTCTTAAAGGCCGTTCCTTGAGGGCGCTGTAAATCGCTATGGTAATGGCCAATCCTGCCGAAGGACCATCTATTTTGCCTCCGCCGACCACATTGACATGAACATCATAATCCCGCAGATCTTCTCCGGTTAAGATGCGAATCACTGCCGCAGCATTAAAAACCGAATCCTTGGCCATCGTCCCGGCCGTCTCATTAAATCTGATTGTCCCTTTACCTTCCGGTCCTTGAAAAACCTTAACCTCAATTTCCAGGACAGATCCTAAAAACCCCGCTACTCCCAGCCCAAGTATCCTGCCCTGATCCCTGGCCGAACTGACCTTATTATGAACATAAGGAGTAAGCCTGTTGGTCCGCAAAACCTCTCTGACATCCTCGGTCTGAATGGAGATTTTGTCACTGTCCCGTTCTCGGAATTTTGCCATTCCATAAGAATCAAGCAGGATATTAATCGCTTTGCGTCCTTCGATGACATAGTCACTGATAATCTCTTCAACGCCTGCTTCCAGCTGAACATTTAATTTTTCTCCGGCTTGTCTGATGATCTCCTGAACATCCTCCGGTTCCAGCGGCCCGAAATAGACCTCTGTGCAACGTGACCTTAAAGCAGGATTTATTTCCGAAGGGTCCCTGGTGGTCGCGCCAATCAGCACGAAATCGGCCGGAACACCCTCCTCAAAAATCTTCTTAATATACAAGGGCGTCTGGGGGTCCTGCGGGTCATAATATGAAGAATCAAAAAATACTCTCTTGTCCTCCAATACCTTGAGCAGCTTATTTAACAAGAGAGCGTCCATTTCCCCGATTTCATCAATAAAAAGAATTCCTGTATGGGCCTCATTAACCAGCCCCAATTTTGGTTCCGGTATCCCTGTCTCGGCTAAATCTTTTTTTGCCCCCTGATAGATCGGGTCATGCACTGATCCAAGCAAAGGATTGGTCACATCACGCGGGTCCCAGCGCAAGGTTGTCCCGTCAACCTCGATAAAAGGAGCATCGGCTGAAAAAGACGCGTTCTTGAATTGCTTGACCGTTTCCAAGGCCACCCTGGCGGCTGAAGTCTTGCCAACCCCCGGAGGCCCATAGATCAAAATATGCTGGGGATAGGGTGTTGCTAATTTTGCCAATAAACCCCGCATGGCATTTTCCTGCCCCACAATTTCTTCAGGTCTTTTCGGGCGCAAAACATCAATTGCTGAGGAAAGCGGTGTTGTCTGATTCATTTTTTCCAAAACCGCAAGCTTTTTTAACGTCTGGGCATTTTCCGGCCCAGCTGTCTCTTTAATGATTTGGTTTTTGATCTCTTTGATGTATTCCTCATGTCTTTCCTGCATTTTATCGGTCACAGCCTGGTTAAGCCTTTCTTCAACCGACTTTTTAGCAACCATTTCCGCTATGGTTTCTTCAACATCCCGAAGGATGGCCGGAAGGTCTTCCCTTTTGGGCAATTGACTCTCGGTCGGATCATCATGCACCAGTTTTTGCAGACCCATGACTCTTTCGTTTAGGCTCTCAGAACGCATCAAAGTCAGAGCTTCCAATTTGCTCGCCTTCAGAATCAGCTTGTCTGTTCCATAAAGGTTGGAAAGAACAACATATAAAGCATCTACTTCCAGTTTTAACTCTTCAGCGGACCGGTCTTCCCTGCCTTGATTATTTAAACTCTGATTGTTTTCGCTATTTTTTTTGATTAATCTGTCCAGCAATCCTCTCATGAAACGCTTATGCTCCCTCAATGTTAATTTTAAGCTCAACGCTTACTTCTTGATGAAGCTTAGCGGTCACATGATAACTGCCCAGAGCTTTAATCGGATCCTTAACTTCGATTTTTCTCTTATCAAGTTTTATCCCATAAGCCTGAGCTAAAACATCGGCTATTTCTTTATTGGTCACTGATCCGAAAAGCTTGCCTTTTTCCCCAACCTTTACTTTAAGAATCACTTGCAGGCTTTCCAGTTTCTTTTTTAATGCTTCAGCTTCGTCTTTTTCTTTTCTCTTCCGTAAATCTTCTTGTTTTTGTTTATGGGTAAGATCCTGTATATTACCGCTCGTGGCTTCAATTACCATTCCGCGGGGAATTAAAAAGTTCCTCGCATAACCGTCGGATACTTCACATACTTTCCCTTTTTTGCCAAGTGCCTTGATGTCTTCTTTCAAAATTACCTTCACTTTGCTTCCCCCTCTTTTCCTTCCGGTATCCTCCGCAGATTAAATACGATATCAAATATTCCTATAAATATTAGGACTGTCAACGTAAAAGGTAAATAAATCGCTCCGCCGATAATCACGATAAAGATCAAAAAGCGCGGAGTCTTCGGACGCTGCAACAAATAAGCCAGGCAGGAGAACCCAAAGATAAAACCCAGTACAGCATAAATAGACAAAATATTCATTCCAACGATCTTCCAAACTGCCCATGTGCTGAAACTATCACCGATCAGATATAAGCCTAATCCGGCATTCACTCCCCAAATAGCGTACCAGGGCATGCGCCATCTTGTAAAAGGCGTCTTGACCTTGCCTTCCCAAGAATTGGCCATCAATAAACGCCGGTACAATGTATAAATAAAGACAAACTCCAGCATACCGATCACACCGGCGGCGGCAGGCAATATCTGATAGTATAAGGAGATCACCTTTTTAACATACCCTTCGAGTACTTCTTTGGAAATGCCTTTTTCTTCCAAAATATGGATGTTTCCATTTTGTTCATAACTTTGCATGGTCATGGCAACGACTTCATCAACCTTAGCAGGAGTTAAGGCTTCTTTGACAATACCTATTGTGGGCAGTGCGCTGATCAGAACGGTTAAAGTTATACTCCAAAATAAAGCATCTTTAACAGAAATTTTGTTTTGAATCCAAAGGAAGAGTACTCCGGCCAGAGGGACAAACCCGATCTGGTCAAAACTCGCGTTGTTCACAGCAACAACAGCAGCAGCAGAATACCCCAATACTGTCAATATCCCCGTCAGCCGCGCTCCGGATTCCTTTCCGTGCAAAAAGACAATAAGGAGTAAAACCATTTCCAATATCCAGCTCCAGGCATGATATTGAGTTGCCAATAATGGTACCATTAATAAGGCTGCTTTTAAAAAGTAGTTCAGCCTGCTCCGATTTGCGTAACTCATCTATTTCTCCTGTCATTTTTCATTGGGAAGCAGATATTCAAGCAGGAGACTTAAATCTCCCCATTCTGATTCTAAATTTAACTTATCGCCAGCCTGCCATTCTTCCATCTTATTATATAGCATTCTGTCCAAATCTGAAAACTCAAACCCAAATCTTCTGGTTAATACATAGCATGAACCAACAATCCCGCCCAAGCTGTTAATCATTTCCGATTCTGAGGCACGAAGTGTCCCTTGTTGAAAGAGCCAAAGGTTTTTCATGATTTCCCCTTTGAGTTCTTCAATAACCCGTGAGCATTTGGCGATATCCACTTTGACTTGATCCACCATCCCAACTCCCTTCGCCATTCTATGTGAAAAGTTCGCGAAGACAAAATCAGATTCCTGCTATTTCAGGTGGCAATTTCTTCTAAAAGAAAAAAAGAGAGGCAACCCTCTCTTTTCTTAGTCCATCACGTAAGGCAGTAAAGCAATGCTTCTGGCCCTTTTGATTGCAATGGTGACTTCTCTTTGATGCTTGGCACAATTGCCCGATATTCTACGGGGGAGGATTTTCCCTCTCTCTGTAACATACTTGCGTAATTTGGGCAAATCTTTATAATCTATTTCTGTGACCTTATCCACACAAAAACTGCAAACTCTTTTGCGAGGACGCCGGGTCCGTTCTTTTTTGACAGGTGCGTTAGCCATTTCAGCCTTCCTCCTTTCATTTACCGAGATACCTAGAAAAACAATCCATTAAAACGGTATATCGTCATCCAAACTAATTTCCTGAGCAAACGATCTTATATCATCCGCCGCCCCTGAACCTGCGGTATTACCGTCTTTAGGACTTAAAAACCTGACGTTTTCCCCGACAACTTCTGTTACCCATCTTCGCTGTCCGTCTTGCCCATCATAAGTACGGATCTGCAAGCGCCCGTCTACCGCAGCAATTCGCCCTTTCGCCAAATAATTGGCACAAAGCTCAGCCAACTGGCGGTAAACCACACAAGAGATAAAATCGGTTTCCCGTTCTCCCTTGGCGTTTTTATAGTTTCTGTCGACAGCGAGAGTGAAAGAGGCCACAGCCACTCCACTGGGTGTATAACGCAATTCGGGGTCTTTCGTTAATCGACCGATCAAAACTACTCGATTTAACATTTTACCCCTCCATTCTTATTCTTTCGTTGTAGTCAGAAAACGAATGGCAGTGTCAGAAATTTTCATGACTCTTTCCAACTCTTGTACGGTATTGGCTTCCCCGTTAAAGTTCATCAGAACATAGTAACCTTCATTAAACTTCTTGACTTCATAAGCAAGACGACGCTTGCCCCATTCTTCCACTTTCAGCTCCGAACCGCCGTTAGCATTTACGATATCGGCAAATCTGGTAACCTGAGCTTTCGTCTGTTCTTCGTCAAGATCCGGTCTGATGATGTAAAGCACTTCGTACGCTTTCATTTTAGCACCTCCCCTCGGACTATTGGCCCTGTTCAAGGACAGAGCAGGGATACATAAGTTTACAGCCTAAAATTATACCATTTAGGAATGATCTTTGCAAGATCTCTTTAGACATTAAAGCGAAAATGGACGATATCTCCATCCTGCATAATATATTCCTTGCCTTCTAAACGGACCAGGCCTTTTTCCCGGGCTCCGTTCAGGCCGTTATTTTCTGTGAAAGCATCATAGCTTACAACTTCCGCCCTGATAAAACCTCTTTCAAAATCAGTATGGATTGTTCCGGCCGCCTGAGGGGCTCTGGTATTCTTGCGAATGGTCCAGGCTCTGACTTCCATTGTCCCGGCCGTGAAGAACGTCATCAGTCCAAGCAGGCTGAACGCACTGCGGATCAATTTGTCCAGTCCCGATTCTTTCAGTCCCAGCTCCTCGAGAAACAACCCTTTTTCTTCTTCATCCAACTCCGCGATTTCGGCCTCGATCTGAGCACAGACCGGAATGATTTCCGCCTTCTCCATCCGGGCAATTTCAACTACGCTTTGTATATAGGAATGATTTTCAACATGATTAATGCTTTCTTCATGAACATTCGCAGCATAGATTACTGGCTTTAGCGTCAAAAGGCTTACTGATTTTAAAAGTTCCTTTTCTTCCGGAGTGAAATCAATCATATTGGCTGTAATGCCCTTATCAAACTCTTCCATGAGTTTTGTCAAGACAGTTTGTTCCTCTTTGGCTTTTTTATCCCCGGATTTGATCATGCCGGTAAGTTTCGCTTGCCTGCGCTGTACCGCATCCATATCGGCCAGTATCAACTCCATCTTGATCGTCTCGATATCTCTGACCGGATCGATGAACCCTTCTACGTGGACGACATTTTCATCCTGGAAACAGCGTACAACGTGGACAATAGCATCCACCTCGCGAATATGAGATAAAAACTGGTTGCCTAACCCTTCTCCCTTGCTGGCCCCTCTGACCAAGCCTGCAATATCGACAAACTCTACGGCTGCGGGAACTATCCTGTCAGGGCTGACAATTTTAGCGAGTTGTTTTAAACGATCATCAGGAACATGGACAATTCCCACATTAGGATCAATCGTACAGAAAGGGTAATTTGCCGATTCCGCTCCCGCTTTGGTAATTGCATTAAAAAGCGTTGACTTACCCACATTTGGCAACCCAACAATTCCTACTCGAAGTGCCATTTTTATCCTCCATCTGTTTCGATATCTTTACTATTCTAACCGGTATTTTCTAAGAAGGCAATAAAAGAGCACCCCTGCTTATGCTAAAAAGCAGGGGATATCTTTTAGTCCTCCAAGCTTTCTCCCTGTTCAGCTTTGTGTAAAATTTCCTTGATGTTTCTTTCCAGTTTTACCCGGGTAATCCAGGTTTGATGGCCGCATCCCCGGCATTCGATTCGAAAATCCATCCCTGTGCGCATAATCATCCAATCAGCACTTCCACATGGATGAAGTTTCCGCAGCCGAACAATATCCCCCACATTTAGCTTGACCAACTCTACTCCTTCTCCTCCACTTCATTTAAACGCTTTTACCTGTTACTCCAAACCCTTTCAAGGGGTTTGTCAGAAAATCACCCGCCGCCGCAGAAATAAAAACTTTTATGATTTCATAACCGGCTTGAAAAACCGGATACAAAACTGATCCCTCAGGGTTCAGGGCCGCTGTATCAAACAAGGCCAGCAGTGGTGATGCCAGCCCGACAAACAGGCAGACAACGATAAAAGAGCCCAATACTCCAAACAGCAGGCCTCCGCCCCTGTTGATAATCCCGAGAGAATTGGCTATCGGATTGATCACAATACCAATCAAAATATTAATCAGTAAAGAAGTCAATAAAAACAGCAGAAGTACCGATCCAATTAATAAGATGTAATCTGTCAGAGAAATCGCAGTCTGAGCAACCGCAGGCTGTAATAAACCCTCAGACGAGCCCGCTGCTCCGGGAGCCCCTTCATTTAAACGAGCCAGGGCTGCTTTAAGAAGAAAAGCACTTATTTTAGGCTGAATCTTATCCCGGAGATGAAGATAGGGTTCGATTACCTGCAAAAATTGTCCATGAAAGAGCATGGCAATGACTAAAGCCGTTATTTTTCCGACAAAATGTGAAGCCCCTGTAATTAGTCCTTTTCGATAGCCTGTCAAACCGCCGATCATTAAGATGATCAATGCGGCAATATCCAAACCATTCACAACATTTACCTCATGATTACTTAAAAATAATAAAAGCAGATGCTAAGATTTTAACATCTGCCTTTAAAAAATCAAGGCTCTTCTTATTGGGGAGTGACCCGTTGTGCAAACATTTTTTTACCATTAACATATTTTAGGATGGCCGCACTTTTTTGCGTATTGTGAGTTGCCGGATCAACCGTCATTTCACCTGTCACTCCTTGAAAAGAAGTCATTGTTTCTAACGCGGCCCTTACCTGATCAGAATCTGTACTATTTGCCTTGTTTATCGCAGCAATAAGCATTTTCGCCGCATCATAACCCAGCGCGGAAAAATTATCGGCATCCTGCTTGTATTCATCTTTATAAGCTTTTACAAAATCGGCGGCAGCAGGATCATCTCCAGCAAAATGGTCGACATAATAAGTATTGTTCAGAGCGTCCTTGCCGGCTATATCAATTAATGAACCCGTCCAGCCGTCACCACCAATAATCGGCATTTTCAGGCCAAGGTCCCGTGCCTGCTTAATGATCGCCCCGGCTTCGCTATAATAACCGGGTAAAAAAATAACATCAGGATTTTTTTCCTTGATTCTGTTCAGGATATTACTATAATCCTTAGTTTCCTCAGTATTATACTGCTCTGAATCTACAATTTCTTTGCCGGCTTTGGTAAACGTCTCAATAAAGTTTTTTGCCAGTCCGTTGGAATATGCGGCATAATTGGCTTTTTGGTCCGTAATCACCGCGGCTTTGGATGCCTTCAAGGTATCCAAAGCAAAGTTCGCAGCCACAGTGCCCTGATAAGAATTAATAAAGCATGCTCTGAACAGCCATTTATTTACTGTTCCGTTGGATTTAAGCGTTATACTTTCATTTGTGCCTGTGGGGGTAATAAGCGGTATTTGATTATCCGCTACTGCCTCAAGAAGTCCTAAAATATTACCGTTCGTAACCGGACCTATAATTCCCGCCACTTGATCCTGGACTGCAAGTATGGTTACCGCCGCAGCGGCTTGGGTTGTTTCCGATTTATTATCTGAACCGACATATTCTATCTGTTTTCCAAGCACTCCGCCGGAAGCATTTGCTTCCTTGACCGCCAGCAGGACTCCGTTTTCAGCTTTCTTTCCATATTCAGACATTCCGCCTGTCAACTCAAAATTACCGCCTATTTTTATCATCCCCCCCTGAGGCTCAGGTTCGCTTGAACTGCATCCGGTCACAGCAACCAGGGACAGACATAAAAGGGCTGCGAAGAAAGTGGAAAATCTTTTTTTCAAATTCATCAAACTATCACCTTGCTTTTCCTTAAATAATATTTATATATTATAACATGGACTATTATCACATGAATTGTCAATATTTTTTCTCTGAGAAGATTTAGCTTCTCTAAAAGTCCTTCCTGATCCAAAAGAAAGGAAGCGGTATGATGGAATATCTTGCTTTATTCTATACCTCTACAGGAGCCGTCAAATTTAAACGAAAGCTTGACCGGCTGGCTATCCCTGTGGAACTTTTACCTGTGCCAAGCAGTTTTTCCGCGGGATGCGGAGTAGCCGCGCGATTCTTTGTTTTAGATCCAGGTCCTCTGCTTGATGCGTCTATTGAAAAATTATACAAAAATATTGCCGGAAAATATATTTTGCAAAATATCAAGAGGGTAAAATCATGAGTATGATGTTTAACCAAAGAGTATACCTGAATAATGCGGCAACCTCCTTTCCCAAAGCTCCCGGCGTAGCTGAGGCAGTGGCCGGATATATTACGGATATCGGCAGTAATATTCACAGAGGTCAATATAAAGAAGCCCTGGCCGCTGAAGAAACTGTCTTGGAAACGCGGGAGCTATTATGCGCCTTATTTCATGCCCCTAAACCGGAGAATGTTGTCTTCCATAAAAATATTACAGAAAGCCTCAACCTTCTGATTCTAGGTATCTTTAAACCGGGTGATCATGTGCTGATCTCTTCTATGGAGCATAACGCCATAATCAGACCCTTAAATCATTTTACTCGCAATAATCCCGGTTTTTCCTATTCAGTTCTCCCTTGTACTGCTGACGGCAGCCTCTCTCTTGATGGTAAGCTTCCGCTTCAAGAAGCTGTCGACCAGTTTATGCTCAAATTTCTCCGTCCTAACACCAAAGCAGTGATGATCACGCATGCCTCCAATGTGTGCGGAACAATTTTTCCTTTGAAAGAAATCGGAGCATTTTGCCAGCGGCATCATTTACTTTTTATTGTAGATTCCGCTCAAACTGCCGGTCATCTCGAAATTGACATGCAAGAAACCGGTATCCATGCTTTAGGCTTCACTGGTCATAAAGGTTTACTGGGACCCCAGGGTATCGGGGGAATCGTTTTGGCTGATCAAATTATCCCCTTGTTCCAGCCGGTCATCGTCGGGGGATCGGGCAGTCATTCGGAGAACCCTTATCAGCCCAATGACATGCCGGATAAATATGAAGCGGGTACACCCAATCTTCCCGGTATTTACGGACTGCATGCGTCTTTAAATTATATCAGAACCACCGGCCTTCAAACAATCAGAGATAAGGAAATGAAGCTGACCTCAAAATTGATCGATAATCTGCAGAACGCAAAGGGGCTCAAACTGATTGGCAGTCCTGATCTTGATCAGAGAACTGCCGTATTATCTTTTGATTTTATCGGTAAAGATAATGCTTTAATCAGTTACAAACTGGAAAAAGATTACGGTCTCATCAACCGCTGTGGACTGCACTGTTCTCCACTGGCCCATCAAACTCTGGGCACTTTCCCCCGGGGAGCAGTCCGTCTCAGTTTAAGCTGTTTTAACACCTTAGAGGAAATTGACTATGCTTCAAAAGCGATCTTGTCAGTATGCCGCTCTTCTTAGTCCCAGCCCCTCACTGTTTTTCATCTTAATTTTTTAAATTCCTCATTTCCTTGATCAAGCTTATCTCTCTATATCTGCTAGAAATTTATCTATATATTTACATGAATCTGCTATATATTATTTTCTTTATATTTACATATATATTTACATGAAATTTTATAGTGTTTTTATTATAATTATTTTGCTTACAATATCAACATAAATTTTAAGTATTATTTTAATCTATTTTTACATGCAAATTTTCATGACATTGTTTTTTTTTGTTTCAGAATATTTTATCTTGAACTATCGAAGCCAAGAATAAAATTACTGATTTTGGTAATAATGATTAATAATTGATAATAATCATTTACAAACAGTAATTTTAGGAGGGAAACTCCATTGGCTCTTTCTTTATTTCGTGAAAATATACATTTAAGAGCGCACTATGAGGATCGAGACGGCTTATTAAAAATTCAAACTAAACTCAGACAACATCTCATATTGTCTTCAAATCGCCCTGCTGTCGTGCTTTGCATAGGGACAGACCGTTCAACCGGCGATTCCCTGGGTCCTCTGACCGGCACGAAACTTTCCCAACGGCATATTTCCGGCTTAAATGTTTTAGGAACACTGGATCATCCCATTCATGCTGAAAACCTTGTTGAAACCCTTGCTAAAGTCAATGACATTTACTGTAACCCGTATATTATCGCTCTTGATGCCTGTTTAGGCCGGTTGGATTCCATAGGTTACATTACCCTTGAAGAAAGACCCTTAAAACCTGGCAGCGCGGTGAAAAAAAAACTGCCGGAAGTTGGGGAAATCCACCTCACCGGCATCGTTAATCTCAATGGTTTTATGGAATATATGGTTCTCCAGAATACCAGATTGAATATCGTCTGGAAACTTTCTGATATTCTTAGCTCCATCCTGGCAAATACTTTCTTAAGTTTGCCGTAATCATATTTTTATGGTTTCCATAGCTAATTGAACGGCTTCTTTTTCCTCGTCCATCATTTTCGCTTTAGTTTGGCCTTGTTCTATTGCCTTTGCATATATTCTGCACTCTTCTCTGCTATGAATACCGGTCAGGATAAGACCTGTTCCTTCCTGATTAAGAAGAGCAACTGAAAAACTTAAATCGGATCCCATATTCTCAAAAGAATTAAAGCGCACCACCCCTATTCCGTCTACTCCCTGCCGAAGCTTATCTTCTGCTGCTCCTAAACGCTTTTCATGTTTGGAAGTCAGTTCACTTATTTTTCTTACTTCATTTAAGTTGGCTTGAAGTAGTTGTTCTAAATCATTGCCGGAGACCATCTTTTGCAAACTAATATAAGCATCCTGGAATTTTCTCATCTTTGAACGAAGTAAGATATTGATGATTATCGCGATCATTGCTAAAAGTATTGCCGCCCCGGAAACAAAAAGCATTAGAGAAGAAAGATCTGTCTGCAGCAAATTATGTACCCCCTAAAATCAATGTTTTGTGTTTTGTTCCACGTGGAACAATATATTTTTCTCTATTAACTCGTTTCAATACGCCAAAGCTCCAATAATCTATCCAGCTCATCTTTAGAGTAGTATTCAATTTCTATTTTCCCACGCTTATCATTTCCAACTATTTTCACTTTAGTCTGAAATGTCCCATGCAATTTTTCCTGTATATCCTTAAGCTCGCTATGCTGAAAGACCCTCTGCGGTTTCTTTTTTGCATTTCTAAACGAATCCGGATCTCCTTCAGATGTCGTTTCCTCATTTAAGATTTTCCCGGCAATAATCATTTCCAATTGCCGCACTGATAAAGCATCTTCAACAACCGTCCTGGCCAGTTCTATTTGTTTTGAAGAATCCTCAACTCCCAGAAGCACCTTGGCATGTCCCAGGGAAAGGTCTGCGTTACTCAATAGAAGCAATACTTCTTGGGGAAGCTGGATGATTCTGAGCAGATTTGCTACTGTCGGCCTGCCTTTACCAACTTTTTTTGCTACCTGATCCTGGGTCAGACCATAGTCATTCATCAGGCGGGCATACGCCAAACCTTCTTCAATAGGAGAAAGGTCTGTACGCTGAATATTTTCAATCAAGGCCTTCTCCGTCATATCCTGATCCGAACATTCCCGCACGATACAGCTGATTCGATCCAGCCCAAGCAGTTGAGAGGCCCGGAACCGTCTCTCCCCGGCAATAATGCAATATTTCCCCTCATGAGGCTTGACCAGGACGGGCTGAATCAGTCCGTGCTCCCTGATAGAATCTGCCAGCTCCTGCAATTTTTCCTGATCAAACTCTTTACGCGGCTGATTGGGATTCGGAACAAGATCCCTTAGCAGTATTTCCTTTATTTCACCATTGGTATTATCCCTCTCTACAATTAAAGCCCCCAGACCTTTGCCTAAACCTTTTCTAGACACGCTCCAACACCTCCTCAGCCAAATCCCTGTATACCTCCGCTCCACGAGATTTCGTATCGTATAGAATAATAGGCTGACCATGACTTGGCGCTTCACTCAATCTTACGTTTCTTGGAATAATTGTCCTGAATACCTTATCTCTAAAATAGCGCTTAACTTCATCAACAACTTGAATCGATAAATTGGTTCTGGCATCAAACATCGTCAGTAAAACTCCCAAAACCTCCAATTCCCGGTTCAAAGATTTCCTGACTTTGTCCAGTGTATTCATTAATAAGCTCAACCCTTCCAGAGCATAATACTCACACTGGATGGGAATCAGAACGTCAGTCGCCGCACACAAAGCATTCAAAGTTAAAAGTCCTAAAGAAGGCGGACAATCAATCAAAATAAAATCAAATTCATTTTGTATTTCCTTAACAGCTTGTCCCAGTCTGCTTTCCCGCTGAGACAAAGATACCAATTCTATTTCCGCTCCGGCAAGCTCTATCCTGGCCGGAGCAACTTTCATTTTCTTCAGCTCGGTATCCAAAATCACATTGCGGATATCCTCATCATTAATAATCACATCATATATACAACGGGAAAGCCTGTGCTTCATCACCCCACAGCCGCTGGTAGCATTGCCCTGAGGGTCCAAGTCAATTAAAAGGACCTTACTTCCTCTCTCTACCAAGCTGGAGGCAAGATTGACAGCGGTAGTTGTTTTTGCCACGCCTCCCTTCTGGTTGACAATGGCTACAATTCTGGCCAAGAAATCACTCCTCTGATCTAAAATGAAATATTTTTGCAAAATATCCCTACCTCTTATACTATCAAACAGCAAAGCAAAATAAAACCCGCCAAACAAAGAAACATCAACAAAAATATGGCAGAATACTTTACATACTCTGCCACACACTCCAAAATCATTTGCAAAAAATTTTTAAAGAGGTATTTTCTTGGGAGTTCCCGCTTTGCGAGGATATTTTTCCGAAGTTATACCGATTTTACGGACAATGATGAGAGAACGATACTCCGCAGCCTCCCCCAGATGATATTGATGAATTCTTTCCACCGTGCAATTCAATTCTTTTAAAGCACGATTCGATCTGGAGATCTCTTCTTCAGGATCTTTTCCTTTCGCGGCCAATAAAACCCCGCCAACTTTTAATAGAGGTACAGTATATTCCAGAAGAACAGGCAAGTCAGCCAGTGCCCGGGCCGTGACAATATCGAATTGTTGGCGAAAAGCAGGGTCGTGACCCGCATCCTCCGCTCTGGCATGATGCGTCGAAATCTTCCTTAAGCCCAATTCTTTTATGACGGTCTGCAAAAAACCCAAACGTTTGAGGAGAGAGTCCATCAAGGTGATATTTAAATGGGAAAGGGCAATTTTCAAAGGTATTCCTGGAAATCCGCCGCCCGTACCCAGATCAGCAAGCATCAATTCTTTCCCAGAGCCCATTATTTTTTCGTTTTTTTCCATGTCTCGAATAATCGGAATACTGATCAGAGAGTCGAGAAAATGTTTGACAACGACATCTTTGGGTTCAGTGATTGCCGTTAAATTCATTCTTTCGTTCCAGTCCAGCAAAAGCTCTCCAAATTTCCAAAACTGGTCAAGCTGGAACAAAGACGGCTCAAAATCGGCCAATTCAGCTGATTTTGAGCTGAAGAGAGAAGAAAACTCCTTAAACACTGCCTGACATCCTCCTTTTTTGTTCTAAAAAGATCAATAGAACAGAAATATCAGCAGGATTAACACCACTGATACGGGACGCCTGTCCCAAATTCAAAGGACGTACCTCAAACAGTCTCTGACGGGCCTCGTTCGATAAACCTCTGACCTCATTGAAATCCAGATCCTGAGGAAGCAATCTTTCCTCTAACCGGTTAAACCTTTCTACTTCTTCCAGCTGCTTGCTGATATATCCCTCATATTTCAGTTGGATTACCGCTTCTTCAACAGTATCACTCTGATATTCCTTCAACTGGGGCATGAGTTCCAAAACAGATTGAAAATTAATTTCCGGCCTTTTAAATAAATCTTCAGCGCGAATACTGCCGCGCAGCGAAGTCGAACCAGCTTTAGCCAGTATTTCTCCTACCTTAATATCCATATTGGAAAAAAATGTATTATGGCTCATTTCCGTTATGGTCTCGAGCTCCATCTTTTTCTTCTGAAAATAGTTCCAGCGTTCATCAGAAACCAACCCAATCTCTCTTCCTTTAGGTGTAAGTCTAAGGTCGGCATTATCCTGACGCAGCAGCAGTCTGTATTCTGCCCGGGATGTCAAAAGTCTGTACGGTTCTTTGATTTCTTTGTTCACCAGGTCATCAATTAATACTCCCAGATATCCATCAGAGCGGCGAAGAATAAACGCTTCTTTATTCCGAACCTTTAAAGCGGCATTTATTCCGGCTAACAGGCCCTGAGCGGCTGCTTCCTCATAGCCTGAGGTCCCATTAATTTGTCCGGCGGTAAACAACCCAGGCCAATCTTTCAGCTCCAAAGTGAGAGAAAGCTGAAACGGTTTCACATAATCATATTCAATAGCATAACCCGGGCGGAGTATTTTAGCCTTCTCAAGACCAGGTATACTGTGAAAAAACCTCTGCTGTATCTCCTCCGGAAGACTTGTTGACATACCGGCCACATACAGCTCCTCACTATCAAACCCTTCCGGCTCCAAAAATAATTGATGAGCCTTGCGCTCAGCAAAACGCACCACCTTATCCTCAATTGACGGACAATACCGGGGACCTATTCCCTCAACTACACCCGTATAAAGAGGAGCCCGGTCTAAATTTTCCCTTATGATTTGATGACCTTCCTCTGTTGTATAACCTAGCCAGCAGGGAAGTTGTTTTTCAGGGTCACTGCCCCAAAACAGGCTTTCCGTAGGCATAAAGGAAAATCTGCGCTGAACCTCATCACCACATTGAAGAGCAAATTTACTGTAATCTACCGAATTCTTATGAATGCGCGGCGGTGTCCCTGTTTTAAACCGGCCTAACTGCACATCCATATCCTGAAGCTGCAAAGATAATGCAGAAGAAGTCAAATCCCCAGTCGGACCACCGTCATAAATTGCTTCACCAATGATAATGCGCGAACGAAGGTACGTGCCTCCGGTCAAAATTACAGATTCAGCCAAAAAACGGGCCCCTGTATTTGTGACAATACCGCAGACCTGATGATCAGCAATGAGTAACTTCTGGACCAGGGCCTGAACAAGAGTAAGGTTATCCTGCTGCAATACCGTTTTGAGCAAATGCAGATGATAAGCCCGTTTGTCGGATTGAACCCTTAGAGCGTGAACCGCAGGCCCCTTACCGGTATTCAGCATGCGAGCCTGTAAAGAAGTATCATCTGCAGTCAGAGCCATCTGGCCGCCTAAAGCATCAATCTCCCTGACCAAATGTCCCTTAGCGGGACCACCTACAGAAGGATTACAAGGCATATTTCCAATTTTATCCAAATTAAGCGTGACCAATAATGTCTGACAGCCCATTCTTGCCGAAGCTAAAGCCCCTTCACAACCTGCATGACCGGCGCCTATCACAATAACATCATACTTTCCGGCAACATATTCAATGATGTTCCTCACTGCTTTATCCTACTTCCCAATGCAAAATCTCGTAAAAATATTCGTCAAAAGATCTTCCTGGACATTATTTCCGGTGATCCTGGAAATACACTCCAAAGAGGCTCGGATATCTATCGACAATAAATCAATCGGTATGTTCAGAGCAAGAGAATTCAGGGCGGCATCAAGATGATTCAAACAATTTTTCATTTCAGAAATCTGCCTCAAATTCGAAAGCATTGGTTTCATTACAGCAGAATCTCCGCCAAAAACCCGCTTTTCAAGTTCAGCTTCCAGCTCTTTAAATCCGATCCGTTTTTTTGCCGAAAAAAGGATCGTTTTAATTTGATTCTTGACCTGAGCCGGAATAAGGAAATCAGCTTTATGATAGGAAGACAGCAAATCGATTTTATTATATAAAATGATCGTTTTTTCGGCATAGTCCTTTAATATCCGAAGCTCATCCTCCGTCAAACAGCCATCAGAATGATTCTCTTTGTCTGTAACATCTAATAAAAGTAAAACAACATCGGCCTCATCAATCGCTTTCCAGGAGCGGTTAATGCCGATCATCTCCACCGGATCATTACTTTTACGGATACCGGCCGTATCAATTAAGTGCAGTAATACACCGCCGATTTTAACATATTCCCGGATCTCATCTCTGGTTGTTCCGGGAATATCCGTTACAATTGCGCGCTCTTCCCGCAATAAGGCATTAAGAAGACTTGACTTCCCTACATTCGGTATCCCGGCAATAACTGTAGACAAACCCTCTCTGATGATTTTTCCCGTTTTGCTTCCATTCAGAATAGCTATTGTTTTACTGCGGACAGATTTTATCCTTTCCTCTAATTGAGAATAGGTGAGCAAATCGATTTCATCTTCCGAAAAATCAATCGCGGCTTCAATAAAAGAGAGGATATCTAAAATTTCCTGGCGCAATACCTGCACCTTATCCGATAACGCCCCGTCAAGCTGGGCAACAGCTAAATCAGCCGAAAGCTCGGATTTAGAACTGATTAAATCAATAATAGCTTCCGCCTGGACCAAATCCATCTTTCCATTAAGAAAAGCTCTCTTGCTGAACTCTCCAGGGCCGGCGAGACGGGCCCCCTGATGCAGACAAGCCTCAATAATTCTCCGCACAGGAATCATTCCGCCATGACAATTAATTTCAAAGACATCTTCCCCGGTATAAGAGAAAGGGGAAAGCATCCGGGAAAGTAAAACCTGATCGATTTTTGTTTCACCATCAAAAAACCAGCCCAGATGTAATGTATGACTGGCCTGAGTCTGCCATCTGGCAGAATTAACCGGCTGGAAACAATGATTAATCACTTCCCCGGCACCGCGACCGCTAAGGCGAACAATATGGATACCGCCTTCTCCCGGAGGCGTCGCTAAAGCTACTATTGTATCTTCAAGCATTCTTATCACTCCAGAAAAAATAAAAGGGGTAAACCCCTTTTATTTCTATGATGAAAAGTTATTGAGATTCCCATCAGAGTCGTCTTTCTCCCCAAGACTTTCTTTGTACCCGGTCCGGTTATAATCTCTGCCTCGAAAATCATCTCGATAATCCCGGCCTGACTCCCGAGAACGTTTCAGAGAAATAACTACCCTTCTATGCGGCTCATCACCTTCACTAAAGGTTGCAATCTTCCATTCATTTTGTAATGCGGTATGAATAATTCGCCTTTCTTGAGGACTCATTGGTTCTAAAACAACCCTGCTGCCAGTCTTTTTTACTTTCTCGGCAAGCCTTTTAGCCAGTCTGACTAAAGTGTCTTCCCGTCTTTTTCTGTAGCCCTCCACATCGATAATAATCCTCATTTTTTCCGATAATCTCCGGCCAACAGCAAGATTGGTCAAAAACTGTATAGATTCCAGAGTATCTCCGCGACGTCCGATTAATATCCCTAAATCATTACCGGTAATATTCACGGCAATATGCTCATCACGCCGAAAGACCTCAAAACTTGCCCCAACATCCATGGCTTTCGTAAGATTCTCAAGGAATTTGCAGGCAATCGCACCGGCATCATCTTCATATAAGACCTTTACTTTTGCTAATTTTCCTCCAAATAAACCAAATAACCCCTTTGATGGCTCTTCTAAAACTTCAATGTCTACTTCATTTTTGCAAACCCCTAATTCTTCCAAGCATAAACCAATAGCTTCATCCAAAGTTTTTGCTGATTTTTCCGCGACTTTCATTGCGTATCCTCCCCGCGAATAGATAAAACCTAAGCACTCTTTGCTTTACTTTGCTTTTCTAAATGATTATTGATATAAAGAGTCTGAATCGCAGACACAATATTCATCGTAATAATGTAAATACCAAGGCCCGAAGGAACCGATGCCGTAATATAAGCAAGAAAGAAAGGCATAACAATGAGCATTATCTTTTGAGTTTGTTTGGCACTTTCCGGTTGAGAAGCAGAAACAGTGGAGCTGCTGGTCGTTTTAGACATCAAATATGTCGAAAGCCCCGCAGCGATCGGCAGTATAAGATGATAATCCGGTGTAAAACCATACTTAACAGTAAGATTAAATCCCAAGAACATGGCACTCGCTTCATTACCATAGGGAAAAATCATCAAAGCCTTATAAAAGGCCCACAAAATGGGCATCTGAATCAAAAGAGGAAGACAGCCCATGTACGGATTAGCTTTTTCCTTAGCGTACAGCTCCATAACCTTTTGATTAGCTTTAACCTTATCTTTGGCATACTTCTTCTGAATGTCCGTGATCATCGGTGTAAGCTCCATCATCTTGCGCATAGAAGCCGTTTGCTTATAAGTAAGCGGAAAAAGAATAATTTTTATGATAATGGTAAAAAGGATAATTGCTACCCCATAATAGGGAAGCCCTACCAAAGAAGTCAGATTAAACAGAATATCCAGAAAATTAATCATTCCATCAACAACAAAACTCACGAAAATCCTCCTTAAACGGGATCATACCCACCGGAATGGAAAGGGTTGCATTTTAAAATCCTAAGAAATGATTTTCCTAATCCTTTAAGTATTCCATATTTTGTAATCGCCTGAATGGCATATTCGGAACATGTCGGATAAAATCGGCAGCTTCGGGGTTTTATAGGGGACAGAACTCTCTGATAAATCATAATCATCCCGACTAATATCTTTATTATCCCTTTTCTAATTACCATCTGCGACTCCCGCTTTACGTAACATAAATAAAACAGACTTTTCTACCTCAGCATATGTAGCCCGGATGATATCCCGCCGAGCAATCAATACAACTTGATAACCGGGCTTTATCCGGCTTAAATTAAGGCGAACAGCTTCTCTCATTAATCTCTTTGCTCTATTTCTTTTGACAGAATTCCCGACTTTTTTGGAAGCAATAAACCCAAAACAAGTGTCACCCTTCACTAAATAGATCACCGCTTGTCTTGATGTATAACTCCGTCCGGCGGCAAAAGTCCGCTGGAAATCTCCAGATTTTTTCAATCTCAGTCCTTTTTTGAGCATAATACCCCCCATCCCTTTAGGGCTATGATCATAAAAAGGCCACATTTATGCGGCCTTTAGACTGTCAATTTCTTACGACCTTTCAAACGACGACGTTTCAAAACATTACGTCCAGTTGCCGACTTCATTCTGGACAGAAAACCGTGAACTTTTTTATGACGCCTGTTCTTAGGCTGATAAGTCATCTTCATTCGTAAACACCCCCTTACGAAAACACCAATCATTACAATCAATAGGTAAATAAAGACTCACAGAAAATTATACTCTAACGTTTTTTATTATGTCAAGGAAACAGTAATTTTAAGGTGTTTACATCATTGTGAATTTCCTATGACTATTGCGTGAATAGCTGTGTGGACAAATTGAACTATGATATTTTATTGTTGATAAGACCCTAAAAACTTGGTATTATAATTTTACCATTTATACTATTATGATATGTAAATAAATATTATTCTATATTTTTATATTGTTATCCACAAGTGTGTATA